>JAFWCM010000224.1 GCA_017536885.1 Solobacterium sp. | reverse complement strand
GAAATGTCGGTCATTCGAATGTGAATCTTGCGGTTGAGGTCAGAACAAAAGATCCCAGGAGTCTGATCGAGAGCGTCTCCGGAATCGGTGATGTCACTTCCGTCTCGTTAGTCGAACACGATGGCGATGTGACTGCCTGAGGCATTCGCCTCTCTTTGGATAAAACCGGAGAACAATAACAGACAGCAGCTGAGCGTGGGGTTTGCTGTCAGGAATCATTGAGGAAAGAGTCATGAAAGATACAGATATTCTGATTATCGGAGCCGGAGCCGTCGGCTGTGCCGTGGCCCGGGAGTTATCCCGCTTTCGTCTGCGCATCACCGCCGTCGAAAAAGAAGGGGATGTGGCTTCCGGAACCAGCGGCCGCAACTCGGCGGTCGTCCATGCCGGGTTCAACAACCGTCCCGGCAGCCTGATGGCAAAACTGGGCGTGGAAGGAAACCGGGGCTTTGAGTCTGCCTGCGAAGAACTGGATGTGCCGTTTCAAAATACCGGAAAGCTTCTTGTAGCTTTTGATGAGGAAGATCGGAATATCCTGGAACGTCTGATTGAGCAGGGCAAGAAAAACGGATGTGAGGATCTCCGGCTGATCGATGCGGAGGAATTGAAGCGCCGTTTGCCTCAGGTAGGAGGGATCGGGGCGATGATCTCGCCGCACACTTCCATTTTTGATCCGTTTGCCTATTGTGTGGCCCTCTATGAAAACGCCGCCGAAAACGGCGTGCGGTTTTATTTCAACAGCCCCGTAACGGCTGTCGAGCGGGATCAGGCAGAAGGCGGGTTTCTTGTCACAGCCGGGAAACAGATCTTCCGTACGCGGTTTGTGATCAACTGTGCCGGACTGTTCAGTGATGAGATTTCAAAACTTGCCGGCGTGGATCGGTATCGGATTTACCCCTGCCGGGGAGAATACTACATCCTGGATAAAGTGGCGGATTCGCTTCTCAGCATCCCGGTCTATCCTGCCCCCAAACCCGGCATCGGGGGACTGGGGGTTCATATCACCCCGACGATTGACGGCAATCTCATCATCGGCCCAAGCTCAGAATATATCGAGGACAAGGAAGATGTTTCCTGTACCTCGGAAATCATGGAGAAGCTGTTTACCGAAGCGAAGCTTCTTCTTCCTTCGATTGAGCGCAGGCATATCATCGGCAACTATGCCGGGATACGCGCCAAGCAGGCACCTCCGGAAGAAGGGGGATTCCGCGACTTTGTGATCCGGGAAGAAGAAACCTGCCCCGGACTCATCAATCTGATCGGAATTGAATCCCCGGGATTAACCGCTTCTCTTCCGATTGCACGCATGGTCAGGGATCTTCTCAGCGCCCGGATCGATCTCATCGAAAAGGAAGACTTTCAGCCCAGGCGCAAAGGCATCGTCCGCTTCCGCGACTGTACGGAAGAGGAACAGAATCAGCTGATCCTCTCCGATCCGGAGTACGGGGAACTCTTCTGCCGGTGTCAGAAGGTTACCAAACGGGAAATCCGGGAAGCGATTGAGCGAACCCCCGGAGCGAAAAGCATCTCGGCAATCAAATACAGGGCCTGGGCGACCACCGGGCGGTGTGCCGGGGGATATTGCCTGGCAAGAATTGCCGACCTTCTGATCAGAGACTACGGCATGAAACCGGAAGAGATCACCCTGCGCAGTCCGGGAAGTGAACTGTTTAGAGGAGAAGTCAAATGAGCGGAACGATTGTAATCATCGGAGCGGGGCCGGGGGGCCTGGCCGCCGCAAAAGGCGCCAGACTTGCCGGTGCCGATCGGGTGATCATCCTTGAACGCAATGAGGAACCCGGGGGAATACTGAATCAGTGCATTCATGACGGCTTCGGTCTTCTTCGCTATGGGAAACATCTCAGCGGACCCGAATACGCAATGCATGCAATCGCGGAGGCGGAACAGTGCGGGGCAGAGATCCTGCCGGGACATCACGTGCTCCGCATTGAACCTGACAGCCGCGGCCACAGCGTGATTGCCGCAAGCAGAAACGGCCTCGGGAAATTTGAAGCGGATGCCGTAATCCTTTCCACCGGATGCCGCGAAAGGACCCGAGGTGCGATTTCGATTCCCGGTCCCCGTCCCGCCGGGATCTATACCGCCGGAACGGCCCAGAATCTCATCAATCTTCGGAATATTCTTCCCGGGAAAAGAGCGGTGATTCTTGGCTCGGGGGATATCGGAATGATCATGGCAAGAAGGATGCGTCTGGAAGGAATGGAAGTTGCCGCGGTGATTGAAATCCTTCCCGAACCGGCAGGCCTCAGCCGCAATGTCAGCCAGTGTCTTTACGACTTTGATATTCCGATTCACTGCCGTCATACCGTTTCCCGGATCTTTGGAAAACAGAGAGTCGAAGCGGTTGAGATCTCGAAGGTGGACGAGCAGCGAAAGCCGATCAAAGGAAGTGAACAGATCATTGCCTGCGATACCCTGATTCTTTCGGTCGGCCTGATTCCGGAAAACGAAACCGCCGAAACCGCCGGGGTGAACCTGGATCCAAAGACCAACGGAGCAATGACCGATGCCTTTCTGGAAACTTCGGTGCGCGGAATCTTTGCCTGCGGCAACTGCCGGAAGATCATGGATCTTGCCGATTATGTCTCCGAGCAGGGAGAAACCGCCGGGTATAATGCGGTCGCCCGGATTCAGGGGAACGCCATGAAAGCATGGGACCGGGAGCGGGGGTCCGATCTGAGGAAGGGATTTCCCGAACCCGGCACGGTGACATGCACTTTGTGTCCCAATGGCTGTCAGGTAAAGCTCATCAACGGCATTGCATCGGGAAACCGCTGTCCAAGAGGAGCCGATTTCGCAGCCCGGGAAGCCGTCTTGCCAATGCGGACGGTTACGACAACGGTGAAAACCGCAGACGGAGAACTCGTGCCGGTTCACCTCGACCGCCCTGTCAGAAAAGATGCAGTCCTGCCGTTATCAAGAGAGATCAGCCGGATGCGGATCTCATCATCCATGAAGTGCGGGGAAGCGGTCGGCTCTGCCGCATGGAATGACACTGAAGTCAGGGTGCTTTCCTCCTGCGGCCGCTGAAGAAGGAAACAGAACCGGCGCAGGATTCCGCTTGAATCACCCTTTGGCAAGGGGTACAATACAAGGGCTTCCCGTCACGGAAAAAGAGTTGGTTAATCGGAATGGGAAGGTATAATAGACGTGACCAAGGAGGAAGTATGAAGAAAGTATTAATCACGGGAGCGGCAGGGTATATCGGATCGACACTGGTATACCGCCTGCTGAATGAAGGATATGAGGTAGTAGGCGTTGATATTCTGAAGTTTGGCGCCTCTGCGATCGAAGGGGCAATGCTGAATCCGAAATTCAAACTGATTCAGAGTGATATCTACGATGTCGAAAACTACGAGAATGAGATGGATGAGAATACCGCGGTCGTAAGTCTTGCGGCGGTGGTGGGTGAACCGGCATGCAAAAAGTTTGAAGCGGAAGCCCGCCGCACCAATTACGAAGGCTGCGAACGTCTGATCAGAGCAGCGAAAGACCGCCATGTCGGAAAGCTGGTATTTGCGACGACCTGCAGTAATTACGGCCAGGTACCCGACGGTATGATGGTCGATGAAGAGGGTGAACTTCACCCGCTCGGCCTGTATGCGCAATCCAAGGTGGATATCGAAAAATATCTGATCAACACGGTCGGAAATGATCTGAACTGGACGATTCTCCGCTTTGCGACCGTTTACGGAATCGGCCCGAGAATGCGGTTTGATCTCACCGTAAATGAGTTTGCGGCGGTCGGCACCACCAAAAAGGAACTTGAGGTATTCCTTCCCCACTCCGTTCGTCCGTATACCCATGTGATAGATATCGCGAGAGCCATCCAGACAGTGCTTGATCAGAAGGACAAGTCGAGAGGGCAGATCTACAATGTCGGCGACTCCCGCGAAAACTACGAGAAACAGGAAATCGTGAATGAAGTGAAGAAACTGATTCCCGATCTCAAGGTGGAATATGTGGAGCGCGGAACGGATCTTCGCAGCTACCGGGTGAACTTTGACAAGATCAAAAGAGATCTTGGCTTCGAAGTCACCAGACGGGTTCCGGACGGCGTCCGTGAAGTCTATGAAGCGATTCTTTCCGGACGGATCAACAATCTGGACAATCCCAATTACTACAATATCTGAGACGGAAACAACTGCCCTGTGCCAGACACGGGGCTTTTTTCCTGCATTGCCCGGCAGGCTGTACTTGTCGGACAGGTTTGTATTATCATCTTAGAAGAAACGCCGCTTCTTTGATTTCAGTGTCAGGAACCGGCACAACAGGAGGGTATCTCAAAGTATGAATTTTATTCCGTTATGTGTTCCGAATTTTGAAGGAAACGAAAAGAAATACGTCGATGACGCAATTGAAAAAGTCTGGGTATCTACCGGCGGGGCATATATTACAAAACTGGAAGAGGAGATGGCAAAGTATCTTCGGGTTGAGAATGTTGCGGCCTGTCAGAGCGGAACCTCTGCCCTTCATCTTTCCCTGCGGGAAGCGGGCGTCGTGCCGGGCGATGTTGTCCTGGTCCCGCCGGTCACCTTTATCGCCGCGGTCAATCCGGTGAAGTATCAGTTTGCGACACCGGTGTTTATTGACTGCGATGACAGTCTTTGCATGGACCCCGTAAAACTGCGCTCGTTCTGCGAAGAGGAATGCGTATTTGAAAACGGTGTTCTGAAATTCAACGGAGCTTTGGTCCGGGCGATCGTCATCGTTCATGTCTTCGGCAATATGGCGGATATGGAACAGATCATGGAGATCGCCGAAACCTATGGCCTGAAGGTGATCGAGGATGCGACGGAGGCGCTCGGCACTTTCTATACCGAAGGAAAATATCAGGGAAAGTCGGCCGGTTCGATCGGCGACTTCGGCTGTTACAGCTTCAACGGAAACAAGATCATCACCACCGGCGGCGGCGGTGCCATCACCAGCCGGGATCCCAAAGCGGTGGATCACCTCCGCTTTCTCTCCACCCAGGCGAAGACCGATCCGCACTTCTACATTCACGATGAGATCGGCTTCAACTACCGCATGACCAACCTTCAGGCGGCGCTCGGCGTGGCGCAGATGGAAGAACTCCCGGAGTTTGTCCGCCGCAAACAGAAGAATTACGATCTCTATGTCCGGGAATTTGAAGGGTTTGAACTCGGACGCATTCTTCCGTTCCGGGAAGGAACCGACTCCAACCACTGGTTCTACAGTCTCTGCATCGACCGCGAGAGGATCACGATGCCGATGCGGGAGATCATTCTCGCCCTGGAGGAGAAGAAGATCCAGACCCGGCCGATCTGGGGCCTGATCAATCTTCAGAAACCGTATCTCGGCGAATATGCATATAAATTCGAAAAGGCTCCGTATTATGCCGAGCGGGTGATCAACCTTCCCTGCAGCACTTCCATCACGGAAGAAGAGATCCTCTATGTCGCATCGGAAGTGAAACAGTTTCTGCGAGCGATTGCCCACTGAGCCATTGGCGGAGTGCATGTTTCATGCATTACAAAAACAGCCCGGAAAGAGAATGCATCTCTCTCCGGGTTTTCCGTTTCCGCATGGTTCGGAAAACGAACGAAAAAGAAAATCGGTGTTTCAGGAATCGAAACACCGATAAGAAATGACAGTAAACCTTTCTGAGCAGGGCAGGGGACAGCCGGTCAGTCTGCGTTTTCTTCCCAGATCGGATGCTTCAGAACCCATCTGCCCAGGAAGTCCTGTTCGAAGAGATCCCGGTTGTAGAGCCCGTCCACGATATTCCAGAACTCGGTCTCCGAATAGCCGAGGAATTCACAGAAATCCTGTACGCACTTCGGATCGATCGCATGATCGTGTTCCTTGACGAGCCGAATGCCTTCTTCTCTTGTGATCAGTCCGTAGCGGATCATTCTTGCGCAGTAGTCGGTCGCTGCGGCGTGACCGAACTTGGGATACTTGAGCCAGGGGTGAATGATATAGCCGCGGGTGTCGATCTGATCGAAATTCTGCACTTCTTCCGTACGGATCCATTCATGGGTCAGATCATGGAAGCCGTGTTTTCTTGCGAATTCGTAGTTTTTGAAGCTGTTCCAGGGCACAAAATAGGAAACGTACATCGGATCCAGCCAGTCGAGAACCTTCTGATCCGGCGCATGGGTGAGGAAGAGATCCTGTTCCGTAACGCCGGCGTTTGCGAGGATATCATCCTCATCGACACCGCTGGCGACGCCGTTGTTGATCTGATCGCGTGCCGAATAGGTCTCCTTATCGCCGTTTCCGCCGTATTCATAGCTGACATTCTCGCCATAGACAAGCAATGGGGTATGAAACTTCTCGGCCATGATCAGCGGATAGGTATAAATCAGACGGTCAATATACCAGTTCGGTTTGCCGGCCGTCTCAAACATGTACCGCATGAGTTTCTTCTGCGCCCTGATATTGGGCTTCAGGCTTACGATACTGCATCCGAACTCCTCGGAAATATTCTGAATGTTATGCATACCGGCTTTCGTCATCGGAAAGTTGTCTTCCACGGAAAACAGGACCGGATTCATATGCATGACATTCTTCATCAGATGGACCTGGAAATGGGAATCCTTCCCGCCGGATACCGCAATCGCGCAGTCCGGATCGTTTCCGTTCATTCCCCGGTACTTGTCGCAGATCGCCTCCAGTTCTTTCCATCTCTCTTCCCAGTTGATGGATTTGCGGTTTTCATATGCCTGACAGGCGGAACATACGCCGTCGCTGTTGAATGTGATGCCGGGCCTGGTGTTGGGCATAACACATTTTCTGCAGTAAACAATACTCATAACACGTTCTCCCTTCGGGTAAAATAACAAAACCTATTTTACTCTATGCCGGCATTGCTGAAAATCCCTTCCTTGCTCGGTGAAAGGGAAGAAGCAGTAGGTTCTCCATAATCGTTCGGATATGTGTAAAATACTATTATCCGAGGATAAAAAGGGGCAGGATATGGAGGATATTCAGAAGCTGATCGGCAGAGATACGATGACCGTATCGGAAGCGATGAAGGAAATCAACGAAAACGACAGGGGGATTCTTTTCCTGACGGATCAGGAAGGAAAACTGTGCGGCAGTATTACCGACGGCGATATCCGCCGCTTTCTTCTCAAGGGCGGAAAGCTGGATGAAGGGGTCATGGCCGCCGCCAACCGGAATCCGAAAACCGCCCGTTCGCTGAAACAGGCCGCAAAGCTCTTTCACAACCGGGATTATGTGGTGATCCCGGTGGTGGATCCCCAGGGAATTATCATCGATCTCTACAGCCAGGACGGTCGTACTCTGCCGGTTCGCCCAAACCTCAACATCCCGGTGGTGATCAATGCCGGCGGACGGGGGACACGTCTTGATCCGTATACCAGAGTCCTTCCCAAACCCCTGATTCCGGTCGGCGACATTCCGATCATCGAACTGATCATGAAGGAATATCAGACCTATCACTGCAATGATTTTCATATTATCGTCAACTACAAGAAAGAACTGATGAAGGCGTATTTCCTCGACCGCGACAAGGACTACAATATCACCTGGCATGATGAGGAGGAACCGCTGGGAACCGGCGGGGGACTGAGCCTTCTGAAAGGACAGCTCCATGAGACCTTCTTCTTCACCAACTGCGATTCATTGATGACGGCGGATTACGAGGAGATGATTGCCTTCCACCGCCAGAACCGGAATCTCATCACGATGGTCTGTGCCAGAAGGGATATGGTCGTTCCCTACGGGATTGTGGAAATGGGAGAGAACGGATCGATTCTGGAAATGAAGGAAAAGCCGACGATCTCCTTCTTCACCAATTCCGGCTTCTATATCGTCGAACCGGAAGTGATCGATGAAATCGATGACAATACATCGATCGGATTTCCGGAGATCATCGAACAGCAGAGAAAGAAGGGAAAGCGGGTCGCAGTCTATCCGGTTGCGGAGAATGACTGGATGGATATGGGACAGATCTCCGAACTGGAGAAGATGCGCAGCCGGCTGTATGGCTCGAAGCAATCCCTGTAACAGAGCACTCTTTGAACAAACAAACCAGGGAAGCAAATCACCGTAACGAGTGACGCTTCCCTGGTTTTATGATCAATTGAATTTTATGCATGGTCCGGCATTCTCTGCCCGAACAGCGAACTTCTTACCAGTAACATCCCCGGTCAATCATCTTGAAATCAGCGAAATGCTCGTCTTCCCCCGGGCGGACCCAGGCATCGTTGAACAGGGTGGAAATGTAGGGATGGTTGTCCCACCGGCGGCCCTTGATTCCAAACATCAGCTGGGTCGCTCCCCCGAGCTGAATCGCCGCCTTGCCGGCTTTTTTAAATTTCGCTGCCAGGGGAAAGCCATAGGAGGCGCATCCCAGAATCGCGACATCAAAGCCGATTTCCATGGCCGTCTCATACAGATACTCCAGCGCTTCAAACCAGTCCTGAAACCGCTCGTCTTTCTGCCCGCCGCCGGAGATGACTGCCTTGAGCAGCTGAAGATCAAATTCCGGCAGGATCTCCGTGCCCGGAAAGATCTCCTCTCTTCTCTGATACTGGCTGTAAATGCTTTTGACAAACGGGCTGATCACGAGAACCCTCTTTCCCTTCAGAGCCTTCGACCACGGGTTTTCCGGCAGATACCAGGGTTCCAGGCAGCTGAGATCGGTTAACAATACGTCTTTCGGCCCGTAATGGCGGATAATATAATCCTCCATCGTGTTGTACCAGACACCGACCACATCCATCTCGCCGCTGTCTTCCATCATCTCCTTCCCAAAGCGAAGCAGGGTATCCGTGGTTTCCGGGAAGACGCCGGCCGAAAAATAAATCTGTCCTTTCTGATGGTATTTCTCAATCCGCTGCTTTGAAATGTGATTGAAATATGCATCGGCTGCGGCCGTGACATTGAGCTCATCACTGCCATAGCGGCAGACCATCATCGGCTTGTCAGTCAGGAGTTTCTCCTGAATAAACTCGGAACACTCTTCGCGGCTGATGAGATGTTTTCCGGCATAGGGTGCGCTCTCTTCTCTGCTCATACGCAGTTTCGGTGCGATATTGAAATAAAAATATCCGGTAATAAAGGAACGATAATAGTCTAATGCTTTTCCTGCTGCACTCATACTTCTCCTTTGTCCTTCCTGGTAAGATATGCCCAAGGAATCCTTCGGACATTCTTCTTCAAAGGGTAACAACGCATCTATTCTAGCACAGAGAACAAAGCCCGATGCGCGAAAGGAGGACACGCACCAGGGAGTGCATCTGCTTATTGAACAGGCCTTGTGGGGGAAGGGAAAGCCCGGAATTGAGATGGGAAATAAAACGGGTATCCCTTATAATAGAAACCGTGATGCAGGAAATCTTCTTTTTCTCATGCGCATCACCCGGCAGGAATCAAACGAGAAATTCCGCCAGACTTTCGCCAGAAGGCATCGAATTATGAATGAATTAAAACGATACACGCTTTATATACAGAATATCACCGATATTATTTCGATCATCTTTTCCTTCGGCGCATCCTATGTGCTCTGGTTTTGGGTTCTCCCCGGAAGAGAAAATGGCTTTACGACAATCCAGCCCGAGCTCTACCAGCAGTATCTGCTTCTGATCCTGCTTGGCTATGTCGTCATGAACATCCTGTTTCTCTATGGGGATGATACATTTCTGAAGCGGTCTGCCTTATCCGAATTTGCGGAAGTGGCCAAGATCACCGGCTATATCTTCGTGTTCATGATCCTGTATATCTTTTTTCGGAAGCTGGGCGATCAGTTCTCCAGGTTTTTCTGGATTCTGTTTGCGGTCATTTTTCTCTTTACCGATTACAGCCTGAGGATGCTAGCGAAAAAGATACTGATTCCCCGGATCAGTGAAGGGGGATTTTCCGAAAAACTGCTTCTGATCGGCTCCGAACAGGAGGTATCCCGGTTTCTTGAGGAATACCGGAATTCGAAGGAGTGGAGATATCAGATCGCCGGGATCGTCATATCCGACCGGGATGAAAAGGGGAGAAAAATCGATTCCATTCCGGTGCTCGGCAACCTTTCCACCCTCGAAGAGGACATTGACCCCAATGATGCGGACACGATTCTGATCACCGCCGGGACGATGGAACGGGACAGAGAAGGCGCGCTTTTGAAACGCTTCCGAAGCATGGGAAAGAAAATTCAGGTGGAGATCAACAAGCACGGGATTGAAGAAGATGCCTTCAAGCTCGATCAGATCGGTTCGATTCCCATTCTGAGCTTTGAAATGAATCCGGTCTCGAAACGCAGCCAGCTTTTCCGGAGGTTCTTTGAAGTTGTTATCTGCCTGGCTCTGATCGTTCCCTTTGCGCTGCTGTTTATCCTGTATGCCCTGCTTCTGAGGATTGAATCCCCGGGGGGTACAATCATCAGCCGTCCCTGCATCGGAAAACACGGCCGAAGGTATAACCGCTTCCGTTTCCGCACGTTCCATGGGAATGCGGAAGAACGGCTCAAAGAAGGCAGATCCCCCTATACCGTATCGGGATCCGTACTCCGCTTTTTGCATCTCGACGGAATGCCGCAGATTGTCAATGTTCTGTTTGATGAAATCGGATTTGTCGGTCCCATCCAGCACGAGATCACCGATTTTGTGAATATGAGCGAACAGGACAAGAAGCTGCTCATGTTTCGGCCGGGAATCATCGGCCCCTGGATGGAGAATGTCCGGGAACTCTTCGGCGAAAGCAGCGCCAGTTTCTTTGCCGGATGGAGTATCGGAAAAGACATCTGGATCATTCTTGTTTCCATCGGCCTCTTTCTGATCGGAAAATCCTCCCGGAACAAGGAGGCGTGGTATCAGGAGGCAGAGACCAAAAGCATGCGGGAATTTGCCGAACTGCTCTGTCCCTATCCGATCCCGGTTCCTTATCCCAACACCTCCGGCTTTTTCTACCGCCTGATCAAACGGGTTTTCGATATTATCGTTTCTCTTGCCGCAATCGTTCTTCTTCTGCCGTTAATGATCATCCTGTCGGTCATCGTAGCGATCGAAGACGGCGGCCTGCCGTTTTATACCCAGAAACGCCTTGGCTATCAGGGCCGCTGGATTTATATCTACAAGTTCCGCTCGATGCGCACGGATGCGGGAAATCTCGACAAGTACTTCACCCCGGAACAGAAGGAACAGTATCTCCGGGAGTTCAAGCTGAAAGGGGATCCGCGCATCACCAGGATCGGAAAATTTCTGCGCGTTTCGAGTCTGGATGAACTGCCGCAGCTGTTCAATATCCTGGCCGGAGATCTCTCCTTGGTCGGACCGCGTCCGATCGTCGAATCCGAGACCAGGTATTACGGGGATGAAATCGGTAAATTTCTGAGCGTTCCCCCCGGACTCACCGGCTATTGGCAGGCGTATGAACGAAACAACGCGACCTATGAGAGCGGCAGGCGCAGCACGATGGAACTGTATTATGTGGATCACAAGGGAATCCTGATGGACCTGAAGATTCTGTTCCGGACCTTCGGCCGGGTTCTCAGTCACGACGGGGCGGAATGAGGCAGGAGGATTGCGTAATGGAAAAAATAAAAAAGGTTCTCCTGGAAAACGGAACCGCGGAAGCGGTGCTCTTCACGCTGATTCTGATGTCCCGTTTTCTCTGGAATTCGGTCTATACGGAATTTGTGACGCCGACCGGAAGAGATGTCCGCTGCTTCCGGTATTTCATGCTTTTCACGTTTTTCCTGGCCTTCGGACTTCTGGCCGGAAAGATGATCTGCCGCCTTTTTACAGGACAATGGAACAAGCCGGCGAATTCTTCCGTCGTTCTGACGCTGTTCACCCTCATGGTTCTGATCTCTTCCTATGTGAATTACGGCAATGCGATGTTTCATGAGGAATCCATCTATATGAATCTTCTTGAGACGATGCTTGTGACACTGTGCTTTTATCATTATGCAAAAGAGATGAAGGAAGAACGGGTTCAGTCGGTTCTGACTGTGAACGGGTATTTTATCCTCGTGCTCGTATTTCTTCTTTCCGCGCTGTCCCTTGGGGTGTATTTCTTTGCCGGCGACAGCTTTACCTTGTTTGGCAGAGCCTATCAGAAAATGGATCTCATCAATATCGGCCATGGGGAAACCAACCGCTACTACGGCTTTTTCGGCTACCCGACGGTAGCCGGCTTTCGGGTCATGCTTGCCGCAGTGCTTTCGCTTCACCTGGTCCAGAAGAAAAAGCTTCCGGTGATCTTTGCGGCAGGAATGCTTGTCATCGCCGCCGTTGTCATTGTTCTCGCCGATGCAAGATCCGGCATGATTCTCTTTGCCCTGACGATGGTCTTCGTCTTTGTGCGCCTGCTTGTAACCAAAGCGAAGATGACAGCGAAAAAAGCGGTGATGACGATGATGATCCCGGCGGTGTTCTGTGTTCTTGCGGTGCTTGTGATCAAACGCGATGCGGTGCTTGGCGTGCTGTCCGCCTTTGCCGGAAACAGCCAGGCGGATGCAGAGATTCTCAGCAGCCGCGGCACCCTCATCTCCGAATGCGTACGCATGGGACTCGAGAAGCCTTTGACCGGATTTGGCTGGCATGCCGGCATACTCTATCTTGACAATTCTCACAACCTCTTCGCCAATCTTCTGGCCTGGACGGGATTTGTCGGTCTTGGTCTGTTCCTGGTGTTTCTGATCTTCGCACTGAAGGAAGCGTACGGGAAGAAATCATTGATTCCTGCAAACCCGTATCTGCTTTGTCTTTTGCTCTGCGTATTTATCCAGGCAAATCTCGATAAGGCGATTCTTGGGGAAATGCACAACCCGGAAACCTATCTGTTCTGGCTTTGCCTGGGATTGTTTGCCCTGGGGACGCAGGACAGCAAAAGAGAAAGGGAAGGGAAACCGTCATGAAGGGAAACTCCCTGAAGGAAAGAATTGCAAAGTCTGGCCGGCTGGACTGGTATCTGCTTTTTGCCTCGGTGATGTTTGCCGGCTTCCTTGCGGCCAACGCGCTGTTTTCCGGCAAATTCTTCAACAGTATGATGATGGGGACAAGATATCAGCTGAATGATTACTTCAGCCATCTCGGCTACGCCAGCCAGCCGATCGGAACGAATATCTACGTCTATTCCAGAGATGTTGTTTTCCCGCCTCTGGCATATCTCTTTTACGGCTTTCTTGCCCGGATCGACGGGTTTATTGCCCCGAATCCGACGGATATCTTTGCCAATATGACCGTCGGGCAGAATCTTACGGTATTTGTCACGGTGATGATGCTCTGCACGCTTCTTCTGGTGTATGCCGTAAGCCTCTATCTTCAGCCCGGCCGCTTCCGCGGACAGGTTCTCTTTCCCGGCCTGTTGATTGTCTCCTATCCGTTTCTGTTTTCCTCCGTGCAGCGGGGAAACAGCGTGCTTCTGATCTCTTTGCTTTTGTGCATTGCCATGGCATTTAAGGATTCGGAATCGAAGGTGAAGAAGGAAATTGCGCTGATCTTAATTGCGGTATGCGCGGGGTTTAAAATCTATCCTGCGGTATTCGGACTGCTGTATGTCTTTGAACAGCGATATCAGGAAAGCGTGCGCCTGATCATTTACGGGATTCTTTTCTTTTTTGTGCCGTTTCTGTTCTATGGCGGAGTGGATGCCTTTATGACATTCGTGCATAACGCGGCGGATCTTGGCGGTGAGACCTTTTCCTACAGTGTTTCCAGGATCGGCGATGATCTCGGCATTCTTCTGACTGGCGAGCCGGTGCCTGTATTTTCGAATCTTCTCCAGCAGGCATTCCTTCTGCTTTCGCTGATTGCGCTGTATTTCAGTAAGAAGCCCTGGGTGAAGATTCTGCTTCTCGGGGCACTGATGGGATTATATGTTTCCTCGGGATGGCCGTATAATTCCGTATATATGCTTCCCGGGTTTCTGCTGTTTCTAAGCAGCGGGGAAACACTGCACGGCTTTCAGGAGACCGCAAGCTTTGCCCTGTACTGCCTGACGTTCTGCGTGCCGTTTGTCTTTGCCTGGCTGGGCGGGCATGTGATCTGCTATGCGGTATTTCTGCAGTGGGGACTCAATGTGTTCTTCACCCTGAAAGAAGAGATCGCTGCCGCAAAGACTGGCTCAGAGCGCCCGGAAAGCGTATGATGCAGAGAAAGCATGCGTTGCATGCATGGATATCTATGGATCCGAAAGGAGATTGTTATGAAAATACTTGTGACCGGTGCGGGGGGATTTGTCGGAAGAAACCTCGTAGAAAACCTGAAGAATATCCGGGACGGAAAAGACCGGACGAGAACGGTTCCGATTGATGAGATCATGGAATATGATCTCGGCAATACGGAAGAACAGCTGAAGGAATACTGCCGGCGGGCGGACTTTGTATTTCATCTTGCCGGCATCAACCGCCCGAAGAATCCGGAGGAGTTCATGGAAGGCAACTGCGGCTTTTCCTCGGTCCTTCTCAAAACCCTTCTCGATCTCGACAACCGGTGCCCGATCATGCTGTCGTCGTCCATTCAGGCCTCCCTGGCAGGCCGGTTTGAAAACAGCGAATACGGAAAGTCCAAGCTCGCCGGAGAAGAGCTGTTCTTCGATTATGAAAAGGCAACCGCGGCCAGGGTTCTCGTGTACCGGTTTCCGAACCTGTTCGGAAAATGGTGCCGGCCGAACTACAACAGCGCCGTGGCGACATTCTGCCACAACATCGCAAACAATCTTCCGATCACCGTCAATGATCCCAATACGACGCTCGAACTGGTCTATATCGACGACCTGATGGAAGAGATGATTGCGGCTCTGGAAGGAAAGGAACACCGCTGCTATTACAACGGGCTTGCCCCGACTCCCGATGCCAAGGGGAAATACTGCTATGTGCCGGTGAGCCACAGCGCAACGCTGGGCGAGATCGCCGATCTTCTCAGGACCTTTCACGATCAGCCCAAGACCGGCGTCATGCCGGACATGCCCAAGGGCTCCTTTGCCAAGAAGCTCTTCAGCACTTATCTTTCCTATCTTCCGAAAGAGGGAATGAAATACGAGCTTAAAAGCAGCGCGGATGAGCGGGGGTCGTTTACGGAAGCGATCAAGACCATCAGTGCCGGCCAGGTTTCGATCAATGTATCAAAGCCCGGAAAAATCAAAGGCCAGCACTGGCATAACAGCAAGTGGGAGATCTTCATTGTGGTCAAAGGCCATGCCCTGATCCAGGAGCGCAGGATCGGCAGTGAGGAAGTGATCGAATTCGAGGTATGGGGAAACAAGCCGGAGGCGGTATACATGGTGCCGGGTTATACGCATAACATCATCAACCTCTCCGATACCGAGGAGCTGATCACCCTGATGTATGCCAACGAACAGTTTGACAAAGATCACCCGGAAACCTATTTTGAAGCGGTGGCGGGGTGAGGTATGACAAGAATTGTTCACCTGGTGATCTCGGATCTGCTCGGGGCCGGACGCGCTGCCCTGAGGATCAGTGAAGCAGTGCGGCAAAAGGGCTATGATTCGGAAGTCTATGTACTGAATCCCGGTCCTTTGAAACAGGCGCGGCCGATTCAGCTGAGCGAAACGGACAAGCTGCTGCGCATGGCATACAAGAAGGAAAATGATCTCGCGATGAAGCGCTATCCCCGTCCCGGCTATTTTCATTACGACCGCCATGCCGTGAATTACCGGAATTATCCGTTTATCAAAGAAGCGGATCTCATCCATCTGCACTGGATCAATGAAGGCATGTATTCCGATCATTTTCTGAAGGATCTCGGTAAACCGGCGGTCTGGACCAATCATGACATGTGGTCCTTTACCGGCGGCTGCCACTATTCCGGCACCTGCCGGAAATATACCGGAAAATGCGGAAACTGCCCGTGTCTTGGTTCAAAGAAAGAAGATGACCTCGCCGCAAAGGGGCAGGAACTCCGTATCCGGGAGTACCGCGATGCGCCTCTTCGCTTTGTGGGATGCAGTACCTGGATCAATGCGGAAGCCAATGCCTCAAGAATCCTGCGGGAAAGCGGAAAGACGAGCACCGCAATTGCCAACCCCATCGACAGCCGATGGTTCCACGTGCGTAACCGCGCGGAGTGCCGGAAGCTTCTCGGAATAGAGACAGACAAAAAGCTGATCCTGGCAGGCTCGATCAACCTGAATGATCAGCGCAAGGGCGGGACGTATTTACTGCAGGCCTTAGCTCATCTCGACCCCCGGGAATACATGCTCGCAGGGTTCGGCAATCCCGCCGGATTTTCAACCGGAGAACTCGAGACGATTACGTTCGGAAGTATCTTCGATGACCTGCATCTGTCATTGATCTATGGGGCGTGCGATGTGTTTGCGGCGCCGTCGGTGCAGGAAAACCTCGCCAATACGGTGATGGAATCCCTGGCCTGCGGACTGCCCGTGACCGCCTTTGCGATCGGCGGGATGAAGGATATGATCATTCCGGGATTCAACGGTTTTCTTACCGACCCGTTTGATCCCCGATCGCTTGCGGAAGGGATAGAGCGCTCGGCCAGTCTCGATCATACAAGAGAAGAAATCTCACAGGACTGCCTTACAAGGTTTGGCATGTCAGTGATCGGAGAACAATACGCAGAGGTCTATGAGAGCCTGCTTTAAGGAAAAAGAAACGGAGTGAAGTCAGCCATGAAGGAAAATGCCCCGCTGGCAGTATTTGTATACAATCGGCCTGTTCATACGGAACAGGTGCTTTCGGCATTGAATGACAACATCGGTGCCGAAGCTACGGATCTCTTTCTCTTTGCGGACGCCGCCGCAAAACCCGAGGCAGAGGAATCCGTGAAAGAGGTCAGAGAACTGATCCATGCATTTGCGGACCGGTCGAATTTCCGCAGCGTGACGATCCGGGAAGCGGACCGCAATATCGGCTGCCGTGATTCGATCATCGGCGGTGTTTCGAGCGTGATGGACCGGTACGGAAAGGTGATCGTGGTCGAAGACGACCTTCTCACGCGGAAGAATTTTCTGAAGTACATGAACGAAGGTCTGAACCTCTATGAAAAAGACAATCGGATCTGGTCACTGGCCGGACATACCAGGCAGTTCCCCGAACTCTCGGATTACCCCTTTGATTTTTATCTCACGCGGAGGGCGTGCAGCTGGGGATGGGGGATGTGGAAGGATCGCTGGGACCTCATCGACTGGCAGGTTTCGGATTATGAATCCTTCCGGAAGAATCCGTTTCAAAGACTCCGCTTTGCCAGAGGCGGCGGCGATCTCTACAAGATGCTTGAAAATGAAATGAACGGAAAGAGCAGCGCCTGGGATCTGCGGCTTCAGTATTCCATGGCGAAAACCGACAGGTATACCGTCTATCCGAAGCGGACGTTTGTCTACAACATCGGCTTTGACGGCAGCGGCACCCATTGCGTGGTGACCGGCAACGAGACCTTCGAAAACCTGGAGGCACAGGACTACACGCTCGTTCCCAATTTACAGCCCAACGCCCGCATCAACCGCGGCTTTCTGAATGCGGAATATCCGAATCTCTATAAGCGCGGTGTCAGAAAACTGAAGAAAGTGCTGAATCTGTCCTCATGAAAATCACGATGTTTGTCAATTATGCGGATCCGCAGATCCTGCCGTTTGCCCGGACCCTTGCGCAAGAGACGGAAGGGAATTTTACGCTTGCCGCAACCGAACCGTTTTCAAAGGATCTGCTTGCGTTCGGCTATCCCGATACCAATGAAGAACCGTATGTTGTAAGGCTGTATGAAACCGCCGGCCCGCTGAAGGCGGCCGCCTCTCTTGCCGAAACGAGCGATGCGCTGATCTATGCGCACTGCCCGGGGGAGTATTTTGATCTTGCCGTACGATCCGGCAAACCGGTATTCCGCTTTTCCCAGCACATTTACCGGAACGGTGATCTCCGTCATATTCCGCTGAAGATGAAGGCATCCTATTATCTGAAACATACGGTTGCCCTGAAACACAAACCCGTGTATCTGATGTGCATCGGAACCTATACGGCGCAGGATTTTTCACTGACCGGGTCGTATGAGGGAAGGATGTTTGAATTCGGGGAGTTTCCGGAACTTCTTCCCTTTGATTTTAAGCCGGTCCATGAAAAGCCGTGCGTGCTCTGGGCGAACGATTTTATTCCCTCGGCCCATCCGGAGGTGTTTCCTGATCTTGTGAGAACTCTTCCCGACCCAATGAAACACTCCCTGGAGTTTGTGATGGCGGGACATGGAGAACTTCTGGAGGGGATCCGCAGGGATATCGAACAATCGCATCTTCCGATCCGCATCACTGTGCCCGTATGCCGGGAAGATCTTCATGAAGTCCTGAAGAACGCGGACATCTATGTGATGAGCAGCGATTATCATGAAGGGTGGGGCAACACCCTGAATCTTGCGATGAATTTTGAAGCGGCCCCGGTGGTGAGCACGGCGGTAGGATCCAACAAGCTGATCGATCCCTTCCGCACCGGAATGCTGTATGAATACGGGAATACCGAGGCACTGAGGGAGCGGATCGAAGAACTGGCCGGCTCCCCTGAAAAGACCCGGAAGATGGGACAGCTTGCCGCGGCATCCCTGAAGAAGACATGGAACGGAGAAGTCGGTGCCCGGCGGTTTCTGCGGTTAGCGGAAGCGCTTGCCTCAGGCAGACCCAGCCCGTTTGAAGAAGGGCTTTGCCGAAGAGCGGAAATCATCACCCAGAAAGACAGAATCCTGGCTTCCCGAAAAAGGCACTGAAGCGTACTTTGAGGCAGAAATGGAAATCAATCTCAAAAACAGAACCGGAAACACGGTGAGAAATACCGCTGTGGGAATGGCGGCACAGATGATCCAGATCCTGAGCAGTTTTATTTGCAGGATGATTTTCGTGCGCGTTCTGACCGAAGCGTATCTCGGCGTGAACGGTCTGTTCGCAAACATCCTCTCGATCCTTTCTCTTTCGGAACTCGGCATCAGCTCCGCGATCAAATATGAGCTCTATCATGCCCTTGCCTATGAAGACAAAGAAAATGCGAAGAGCCTGATGGCTTTCTACAAGCGGGCCTATGTTATGATCGGTCTGATCATCGCCGGGGCGGGCCTTCTTCTGATGCCGTTTGTCAGCCGGCTGGTGACGCTTGATTCGGGTATTAAGGAGAGCGTGTATCTTCTCTATTCCCTGTATCTTCTCAATACCGTGATCTCCTATTTCTTCTCTTACCGGACCACGATCATCGAAGCAGCCCAGCAGAACTATGTTCTGACGCTCTGCCATACCGCCGTGACGATTTTCCAGAATGTTTCCCAGTGCATCGTGCTCCTTGTCACGAAGAACTTCGTTACCTATCTTCTGATTCAGGTGTTCTGCACGTTTCTGTATTATTACCTGAGCTCACGGAAAGCCGTGGAGATGTTTCCGTTTCTTCTTGAAAAGGAGATTGCCCCGATTCAGCCAGAGCAGAAAAAGAGGCTGTTCCGGAATACCAAGGATCTGTTTATCACTTCAATCTCCGGCAAGCTGATCACCCAGACCGACAACATCATCATCACGATGCTCGGGGGGCTGGTCTCCACCGGTCTCAACTCCAATTACAGCATGCTTTTGTCGACGCTGATTTCCCTGACGTCCAAGATCGATGATGCGATCATGTCGAGCCTCGGCAATGTCAATGCGGTGGAAAGCAAAGAGCGCCGGCTTACGCTGTTCTATGAAATCCATTTCTTCTATTTCTGGTTCTATTTCTGGTGCGCCTGCTGTTTTATCCTGCTGGTGCAGGATGCGATCAGCCTGTTTTTCGGCGCAAAGTATGTGATGCCGTTTTCCGTCGCCGTCATTACCGGACTGAATCTCTATACCACCGAAGAAGGGCGGCTGCTCGATGTCTTCAAGGATACGATGGGATTATTCCGCTATGGCAAGTATGTAAGACTTGCGACCGGAATCATCAACGTACTTGCCTCGGTGATGCTGGGACGCATCTGGGGCGTCAGCGGCGTGCTCTTTGCGACCTTTCTCTCATTGATTCTCACCACCCGCTGGTATCTTCCCTTTGTGACCTTCCGGTATGGGTTTGAGACCTCCTCTCTGGGATACTTCAAAAAGGATCTTCTCTTCTGGGCGGAGGGAATTCTCATCTTTCTGATCACGATGTTTCTCTGTACGCGGTTTTCGTTCGGACCGGTCGGAAACCTTGCATGCCGCATGGTGATCTGTGTGATCGTGCCGAATCTTCTGCTCTATCTGATTCATCGCAATGATCCGCGGTTTCTCTCGATCCGGACCCGGCTTGAGGGCATCGCGGCAAAATTCATAAAACGGAAGGAAACTTCGTGAAGGGTGGAAAGGAGAACAGATGACAGCAGTAAAAATCAGTGACGGACTGGGCAATCAGCTGTTTCAGTATGCCTGTGCCTTCAGTGTCCGCAAAAGAAACGGGGGAAGTCTGGTCCTCGATCACTCGATCCTCGATACCAATCCGCTGCGCCGCTATGAACTGGACCGCTTTCAGCTTCGCTGTGACGAGGCGGTGGGGGTCAGTGGTATCCCCACCAAACCGCTGAAGGTGCTGGTGCGGGCCTGGATGCGGAAGGCGAAGTTTTCCGGACTCAGGGAACTGCGGGAAAAAGAGCCCTATGGCTATGACGAAAGCATCTTCGCTTACGGAAGCTCCGTCTATCTCAACGGATACTGGCAGAATTACCGCTATTTTGAATCCTGCCGGAAGGAACTCTCAGAAATGCTTAAGCCCTCCTTTGCGATGTCTTCCTATGCAGAAAACATGCTTAAAGAGATCAAAGACACAGCGAACAGCGTGTCCGTGCATCTTCGCCGCGGGGATTATGTCGGAAAGGCGGATCTGCCGCTGTCCTATTACCGGGAAGCGATGTCTTATCTCTGCTCTCAGCTGGATCACCCGGTGTTTTACGTGTTTTCCGATGATATCTCCTATGTAAAAGAACAGTTTGGAAATGGGGAAGATCTCCGGATGATCGAGAATCCTTCAGAGGAACAGTCATGTGAGGATTTTTATCTGATGAAGAGCTGCGATCACCATATCATCGCCAACAGCTCCTATTCCTGGTGGGCAGGCTTCGGCAGTCTTTCGGGAATTACCGTCTGTCCGCTCTACCGCGTCTGGAACGATGCCTTTTATCCTTCGGACTGGGTAAGGATCAAAGCGGAAGATCAAAACGGATAAAAGTTGTTTCACAGTCACTTTCCTCTGGGACGAAACGCTCAGGATTGAGATAAAATGGTATCGTTATGAACAAATTCTGGATCTATCCCTGTGCGGGACTCGGCAATCGTCTTCTGGCGCTTCTCTCCGCTGTTTACTGGCATGAGTTATCCGGTAACAGGATGGTTGTCTTATGGAAACAGGAGACCGCATGCAATGCGGAAATGGAAGATCTTTTCAGCCTGGACTGCGCCGATACCGAAATCGTGCGGATGCGGGAGATGACGCTGAGAAAGCCGGCGGAAGCACTGGCGATTCTGAAACTGAAGGCGTACGAGTTTTATCTTTACCGCACCGCGTACGCGCTGGATAACGATCCTCTGCTGGAGGTGTATCATACAGAGGGAATGGAAGGAATCCGGCGGCTCATGGAACAGCCGCGCCTGTTTCTGAGGAGCTATTCCGCCTTTGCGGATGAAGAGGTGATCCGAAAGGCTTCCTCCCGGCTGAAGATCAGCCCGAAGATCCTGGAACACGCGGAAGAAAATCTCGGCGGCCATGACGGCCGAAAAACCGTGGGGGTCCATATCCGCCGCACGGACAATCAGCGATCGATACAGCAGTCACCGCTGTCCCTGTTTATCGATGAGATGAAACGCAGGAAGGAAGAAGATCCGGAAACGGTATTTTATCTTGCGACGGATGATCTCAATGTGCGCAGGGAACTGAGCCAGGCGGGGATCGACTATATCACCGGACAGGTCAGAAGCCTGCGCCGGGACGATCCTTCCGGGATAGAAGATGCTTTTGCGGAGATGATCACGCTTTCGAAATGCCGCATGATTCTGGGCAGCTACGGAAGCACATTCTCCTATATCGCCTCACTGATCGGAGACAACGAACTCCGGATACTGAAGAAAACGGATGAATCCTTCGGAGACTGAACCATGAAGAAGAGAAGAGTTCTGGCAATTCTGTTAATCCTGACCGAAATGGCTTTTCTTTTTCTTCTGCACAACTGGTCGGTATTGATCGAGACGGTCTCCTTTCTCCGCTATTCCTTCATGTACTTCATGCTGGGGACGATCTTCGGAAGATTTTCCTGCAATACGAACCTCATCTTTGATGAGGCAAAGAAAATCATCCTGAGCAACGTGACCTTTTTTCTCGCCACCAATGTCATGAACTCCCTGCGCATGTGGACGATTCAGTACATGTTATGGAATCTGTTCACTTCCGCCCTGATGAGTTTTATTGCCCTTGCCGTCAACCGCAGCTACCGGGTGTGGTTCCGCAAATGGCTGGCGCAGAATGTTCTGATCATCGGAACCGGCAGTGAGGCGTATGATCTGGAATACGTCTATCAGACCAACCGCTTTGCCCTCTCGCGCATCATCGGCATCGTTGACTGCAATAATTCATACAAGCTTCCCGGCATCATCCAGACGGTCGAGCCGTTCTGTGAGGAGATCATTCCCTATGATGATCTCGACGAATATCTCAACACCCATGCCGTGGACGAAGCGGTCATTTCGATTCCGGATGCCTCGCTGGAACAGACCCAGATCCTGTATGAGTATCTGAGCTCCCGGATCAGTGTGATCAAGACGATGCCAAAAGTGAACGGCATCGTGACGCATCAGTCGGTTGTGGAAGATTATGACGGCCTGATTCTCATATCCTCTTCGACCGGTCTTATGAGCCAGGATGTCTTCGGCATGATCATCAAGCGGCTGGCAGATATCGTCTGCGGATTTCTCGGTGTCGTGATCCTGATTCCCTTAAGCATCTATATCAAAGCGCGCTTCCTCAGCAGCGGGGACCGGGAAAACATCTTCTTCGCCCAGGAGAGAATCGGAAAGAACGGGAAGCTGTTCAGGCTCTATAAATTCCGTTCCATGGTTCCCGATGCCGAAAACGTGCTGGAAAAGATGATGGCGGAAAGCGCGGAAATCCGGGAAGAATACGAGACCAACAAGAAGCTTGAAAATGACCCCCGGGTCACGAAGATCGGGGAGAAGATGCGGCGTTCCTCCGTGGATGAACTGCCGCAGCTGCTCAATGTTCTGATCGGGCAGATGTCTCTCGTCGGCCCGCGGCCCTATCTTCCGAGAGAACGTGCCGATATGGGAAAATACTACGATGTGATCATTCAGTGCAAGCCCGGCATCACCGGCATGTGGCAGACGCACGGCCGCAGTGAAGCGCCGTTTCCCCAGCGGCTTCGGTTTGACGACTACTATGTGAGGAACTGGTCGATCTGGATGGATATGACCATTCTGTTCAAGACGATCCGGGCCGTCAACGAAAGCAGAGGTGCGAAATGAGCTATCGGATCCTGCTGGTCCATAACCGCTATCAGATTCCGGGCGGGGAAGACACCGTGTTTGAAAACGAAGCCAGGCTTCTGGAAGAAAACGGTCATACCGTCTTCCGCTATGAAAGAAATAATTCCGAACTGCATTCCATGAACAAAGCAGAGAAGCTGCGGGTTCCGTTCGATACGATCTATTCCGCAAAAACCGAACGGGAGGTGCGGAAGCTGATCAGAGAACAAAAGATCGATATCGTCCATGTTCACAACACGCTGCTTCTGATCTCCTCTTCGGTCTGCGATGCCGCAAGGAAAGAACATGTTCCGGTGGTCCAGACGATTCACAACTTTCGTCTTGTCTGTCCCAACGGCCTCTGTTACCGGGACGGGAAGATCTGTGAGGACTGCCTGAAACTCGGCCTGCAGTGTGCTGTAAAGCACCGGTGCTATCGAAGCAGCCGGGCCGAGACCCTGGTGATCGTGCTTTCTCTTCTCGCCCAGCGCATGCGCAATATCTACCGCCGGATGCATTTCATCGCTCTGACGGAGTTCAACCGGCGGATGCTGGTAAGAGAAGGACAGATCGCCCTGCGCCAGATCGATATCAAGCCCAACTTCACGGAGGAAACGCATGCATGCATTCCATACGAAGAGCGGAAGCCGCAGATCCTCTTTGCCGGACGGCTCGAGGAATCCAAGGGAATCCGCTTCCTGCTCGAAGTCGCCCGAAGAATGAAGGACAGCGGTCTTCTGTTTGTGATCTATGGGACGGGAAGTCTGGAAGAGGAGTGCCGAAGGAAGATCGAAGAAGAGAATCTGGTCCATGTAAAGCTGATGGGACAGGCAGACCATGAGGTAATCATGGAGGAAATGGCGCATTCCCTGGCGCTGATCCTGCCGACCCGGTGGTATGAAGGGTTTCCGATGAGTCTGATTGAAGCGATGTCGCTCGGCACCCCGTGCATTGTGCCGCGGCTCGGAAATGCCGGGGATATCATCGAAGAGGGGCGGTCCGGATACCATTATGACCCGGATGATACTGATTCCTGCATGCATGCTCTGAAGAAACCGCTGAACATCAATGATGCGGTAAGACACGAATATGAAACGAAATACTCACGCGCAAAAAACTATGAAATCCTTCTCGGGATTTACCGGAAACTGATTGAGGAGAACGCTCATGAATAACCGGATTGTCATGCTTAACAATATTCCTTCTCCGTATTGCGTGGACCTGTTCCGCGCACTGCAGAAGAATCTTCCCGAATATGAGTTTCATTTCATCTTCACCAGCATCGGGGAAGGAAACCGAAGCTGGAAGGCAGATACGGAAGGGCTGAACCATGCGGAAGTGCTGAAGTCGAGAGTGCTGCGTTTAAAAACCAGGTATGATGAGCGTTATATTCATTTCCCGGGATCGATCGGAACACTGCTCGATGCCATTGATCCCGCGATCGTTGCGGCCAAGGAATACAACCCCAGTGCCCTGCAGTCGCTTGCCTGGTGCAGAAGGCATCACCGACGCTATGTGCATATTACCGAAGGCACTCTGCACAGCGAGCGGAACCTGAACCCCATTCAGCTTCTTTCCCGGAAACTCATCATCTCTTCGGCGGATTTCTGCCTTGCCGCGTCAACCAGGGCAAAGGAAAAGCTGCTGTACTGGAAGTGTCCCGAAGAGAAAATAAAAATTGCTTATCTGACCTTTGATCTTTCGAAGATGAAACACATTCCGGAAGATCCCGTTCCGGGAAGAATTCTCTATGTCGGAAGTATGGCAGAGCGAAAGGGCCTCGATCTTCTGATTCGCAGCCTGAGACATCTTCCCGCTTCCTGGTCTCTTCATATCGCAGGGACCGGAAGTGAAGAGGAGCTCATTGCCCTGAAGGCACTGGCCGGCCAGTGCGGCATCCATGACCGCATCCAATTCTCCGGGTATCTGGAGGGGGAAAAGCTGGAAAGAGAATATGCGGAAGCCTCTCTGTTTGTGCTTCCGACCAGAGAAGACTGCTTTGGCCTTGTCCTGCTGGAAGCGGCGGTCAAAGGGATTCCGATTGTCGCTTCGAAGTATGCGGACGGGGCATATGATGTCGTAGAGCCGGGAATCACCGGGCTTCTCGAAGACCCGTATGAGGCAAAGCGCTTTGCCGGTGCGATGAAACAGGTGCTGGAGGATTCACAGTTTGCGGCTAACGCAAAAGCGCAGGATCTCTCCCGGTTTTCCCTGGAAGAAGTATGCGGGGTATACAAAGAGGTGTTTCGAGCCTTGACGCTTTGAAACATCTTTTTTACGATATCCGTGGAAGTGAGGTAAACCCATGGAAAAAGAACCACTGACCTTAAGAGAAGTACAGGAAGCGGAGCTGGAGATTCTCCTGAAGTTCGATGCTTTCTGCAAGCAATATGATCTGCACTATGTCCTCTATTACGGAACGCTGCTCGGCGCGGTGCGGCATCAGGGATTTATTCCCTGGGATGACGATATCGACGTCGCCATGCCGCGGCCGGATTATCAGCGTCTTCTGAAGCTGTATTATGAAGATCACGCGGATCTCGGTGAGAATCTTTATCTGCTCAGCGGCGAGCACGACGATGATTTTGCCTTTGCCTATGCCAAGGTTGCCCGGCGCGACAGCGAGATTCTTCCGGAATCGAAGCTCTATGAACACGAGGGAGAGGGGATCTGGATTGATGTGTTCCCGATCGACGGCTTTCCGGCAAAGGAAGAACAGGCCGAATATCTGAAAAAGCTCGGAGAATACCGGCGCAATATCGGCCGTGCCATCACGATTCCCGGAACCGTCCGGGGCAAGGAAGGAAAGCTCAAAGCCGTGGCGAGAATTCCGGTGATCGCGGCTGCCCATGCCGTAGGCTATCGGAAATACCGGGATGAGCTGATCGAACTGGCAAATTCCTATCCGTTTGACACCAGCGAGTATGTCGGACTTGCGACATGGAATGACAACTCCGAAGCTCTGGTCATGAAACATGATGATTTTGTAAAATACACCACCCTTCCGTTTGAGGGACATGAGTTCCCCGTATTTGAGGCATATGATGATTTCTGCACGCGGCGGTACGGGAAGAACTATATGGAACTGCCGCCGGAAAACGTCCGGCAGAGCCACTACATCAAAGCGAGGCTCAAATGAAGAAGGTACTGGGTCTTGCGGCCTGTTTCAACCGAAAGGAAAAGACGGTCAGTGCGGTCACTGCCCTTACGGAAGGCAATCCGTCACTCTCCTTTGAGTTCCTGATTGTCGATGACGGCTCCACCGACGGCACCAGAGAAGCGCTGAAGGAATTGGATCACGTCACGGTGCTTGAGGGAGACGGCAGTCTCTATTATTCCGGCGGGATGCGCTGGGCCATTGAGGAAGCCAAGAAGCGGGATGACAGGGGGTATGACTACTGCCTGATGTTCAATGACGATGTGCGCTTTTTTCCCCACTGCATCGAATACCTTGCCGAAAAGCGGGATGATGTTGTCTGGGTGGGACCGACCCGCAATGAGAAGGGAAGCCATATCTACAGCGGCGTCAGCCGCAAGAGCCGGTTTGTTCCGAAATACACGCATCTCCTGGCAGAGGATGAGGCAGGGGTAAAGTGCGAAACGCTGAACGGCAACTGTGTGCTGATCCCCTGGAAGATCTTCATGGCAGTGCCGAATATCCCGAAGATCTACCGTCATTCTTTCGGGGATTACGAGTATGGCTTCGGCATCACCCGGGCCGGCTATGACATCATGGTCCCAAGCCAGTTTGCCGGTATCTGCAACGATGAGACAAAGAAGGAGAACAGCTGGCTTGACAGCTCCCTGCCGCTGGCCGTCCGCCTTCAGAAAAAGGAAAGCGTCAAAGGCCTTCCTTTCCGGGAGTATTTCTATTATCTGCACCGCAACTTCTCCCTGCCGACAGCGGTGGTGTATTCCCTGAGCCCGTATATCAAAATGATTGCCGGAAAATAATGGTACTCAGAATGGACGGGGCTTGCCGTCTATGAAATAAAACAACCGGGGTTCGTGATCCATATGGTTCACGAACCCCGGTTGTCTGTTGTCGGAGATGATACGTATCAGTCCGATAAACTGAAGTGAAAACACAAAGGAAATCAACGGTTCTCATCTGCCCCCTTGTGTTGGGTGCATTTTTATCGTTCTCTTCGACGCGATGTGTGTGAGCCTTAATTGTTTAAATTTTTTATGAAACGAGCCGGTGAACCCCCCCACACCTGATCCGCAGGGACATCCTTTGTCACTACAGAGCCAGCAGCGATAACGCTGCGTTCTCCGATCGTAACGCCTTTCAATATCATACAATTTCCACCAATAAACACTCCATCCTTAATGACAACCGGAGCAGACCTCATTCCGGTTTCCGGTCGCTGGATACGTTCATTATACTTTAAGGAATGCCCATCACCGTCCCAGATACAGGTGTCCACTCCAATATTAACATCATTTCCTATCGTAATTGATTCCGTGACATATATCGTTGAGTTCGATATTCCGGATCTGTCTCCAATCGTTAATTTTGTGTTATCTAATAAACAGATTATTGTTTTATCGTGTTTTCCGCCCCCGTGATTTTCATCGATGGAAGAAGTAATCACCACTTCGTCTCCAATCTTTATTTGAGCACCTTTTCCGATATAGAAGCGAATCCGACCATTTGTCCTGAGAGTCCTGGGAACAGAAATCCCTTTCATTTTCAGTATCAATCGATTAGTGATCTGATTCATCTTCTCTGCCGGTAAATTTATGATTCTTCGAATCCCCATGTTCTGCGCCTCCTCAAATCTGCTTGCAGTTTTTTCCTGTTCTATGTTCAGGATAATCGCCAGATGCCATTCCTGCCGCCGCTCTTTTCTCTTCCGGCGTGTGGTATGCAGGAACAACCTCCGTCAGAGCTTTCTTAACAATACGATTGCTCTTTGCGCCCAGAGCCGTTTCGAGTACATCCGGCTTCTGCCCGGTCATATCTCTGCTGAGCGCCTTATTTCGTTCAATGAAAATCATATCATTATCGGTCTTTTCTTCATAGAGCCTATATTCCATAATACCTCTGCTGCCCGAAGAGGAGAAAGATCCATGCCCGGGATCACTTCTGCGGAGTGCGGGAATAGGTGACGCCTGTTTTTTCCAGTGCGTCTTCCTCTGCGGCTGTCCGGTTTTTCAGAACATATTCCTCCATATAGCTGAAGTCGTTGTAGTCATGCCAGAGGTATCTGCGCACGTTTTCCTGTTCGGGATCATATTGCAGGACTTCTCCTCCGGATGCCCCTTCGAGCAGATTCTGATAGATTTCCGGCAGCCAGGCATAGCTCATCGGCTGATCCGAAACCGCAAAGGGATGATGTTCGCCAAAGCCCTTGATCAGAAACAGTGGGTTGTGCCTTGCGTTGCAGTCATTGCCGTCGGGGAAGCCGTGATCGGCCATGATCAGGATGACACTGTTGTCGTATACCCCGGCTTCCTTCAGCTTTTTCAGATAGGTATCCGCGGCGGTCATCGCACCTTCCAATGAGGTGTAATAATCCGGATTGCCGGTTTTGCGGATGTCATTGAGATTCTTATCCAGACGGTAGAAGGGATGCGCCCCTTCAAGATGAATGAACTTGAAGGTTTTCTCGCTTCTTGACGCAATGGGGGTTTCCTGCAGATACCGGTAGAACTCATCGTTGTACCATTCGAAATAGCGGGGATTTCCGGCGTTGCGGGTCTGCAGGTGATACACTGCGTTTTCCCGGTATTTCTTTAACGGGTAAGGCATGTTGAGATAATAGATGACCGAAAGCTCATCCATCAAAAACGAATAGGGATTGTTGATGCTGTAGGGGAGCTCATGGATATTCTCATACTGATACATCACCGGATCATCATAGAGGAAGTCGGTGCTGTCATACATGCCGCCGATATAATTCTCCTTTCGCAGGGTGTTCAGAAACTCAGAGGTTTTGATCGCATCCGCAAAATACTGCCGGTAGTCCTTCTGGCATTCATACCACTGTCCCGTGATGATTTGCGGAATTGCCGTGGTGGTATAGGGATAGGCGGAGAGGGTATCGGGATAATAGGTGAAATCCTCAAAGTATTCTCTGTATTCCGGATCGGTGGTTTCCAGCTGCTTCGAGAAGGCATGAGCGTCCACCGCATCCAGTACGAGGATGATGAAGTTTTTGTCCTCTGACATCATGTTGAGGTTGTCTTTGGTTACGGAGATCGTCTGTTTCCGTGCTAAGCCATGGCTGAAATAAGCGGAGATGGAAAGCGTACAGACCAGCAGAAGAAGGATAAACACGGACCCCAGCCTCACATAGATCGCAAAATACCGTCTGTTTTTTCTCAGAAGTCCAAAGCTGATCCAGATGCTCAACACCCATAGAAACAGGGACTGCAGGGACTCGAGGGTGTATTTATTCCAGTCAACCGGACTGCCGTCAGCCGGCGGCAGGGTGCCGTTGAGAAAGCTGTTCTGCACATAGAAAGCGACTAAAGCGCTCATCGCAAAGGCAAGAAGAAAGAGAAAGGGCTTTTTTCCCAGCCGATAAAACAGAAGGAAGACTGCGGCAGTCAGAAGAAATCCGATCAGAAACAGAAGAACGATCCAGCCGCCGAAGGCATGGAGATCATATCGGAATTCATTGATATTGGTAAAAAACAGGTTCAAAGGGGTATAGAAAAACAGCAGGAAACTCAAAGCCAGGCATAAAAGCATGGCGTTGTGAAAGTGCGGATCCCCCGGTTTCTTCTCCGCCTGCGGGGATGCTTTTTCCTCGTGCAGGGAGCGTACTGTTCCGGTTTTCGGATCGCTGAATTCGAGAAGATCGCTTTCCTTTTCCTTCTCCTCTTCCGCCAGGGGTCCAAGCACGGTTTTCCGGATGCGGTTCCAGTAGAGACCGAAAAACGTCCCAAGTCCGATCGCAACGCCAGCCAGTGCCTGGATCGCATAGGTCATCACCGAGGGATCAATGTAGGCTGCTTTGACATCAACGGTCTGTAAAACAAAAAAACAGAGGATATAGTAACCGCAGAAAAAGAAAACCTTCGTCCGTTTCATAGCGACTATTATTTTATCACCAGTTGTTTCCTGTTTTGGGATTTTTCACGTGTTCTGAGCAGGTCAATGACCTTCCAGAATCCGGACAATTTCCTCATGACTTCCAAATCCATAGACGAGAAGTTCATCGGTTCTCATAAGCAGACGGTCATCGCTCAGTTGTTCCTTCCAGAGACAGGATTCAAGATTCTCTTCGGAAAGAAGAAGGAACACCTTTCCCTGAGGCGGGGTGGTCTTATGGCGCTTGGGCTGGAGCCATTCATAGATCTCATCGAGATGTTCGGTTTCCGCAAGGTACGGATCATTCCAGAACCATACATCAATCGCTCCGTCGGAAAGCTCCGTGAGAATATTCGCATAGGAGTAGACGGAATATCCTTCGGTATAGTTTTCGCTGAGCAGCTTCGAAGAGATTTCAGAAAGCTGCTCGTTGGTGTCATCCATAATTACCGCGATTCTTTCTTCGTTGTAGGTCAAAACAGCGCCAAGGCACATAACCATCACAAAGCCAGCCGTCAAGAGCGGCCTCACCTTCGCAAACCAATCGGATTCACTGATCCAGAAACAGATCAGAGGAAAGGAAAAGATAAAGAACGGAATATTGTAGCGGTACTGATAGTACATCGAAGTCATGGAATACAAGAGGGCAAAGACAACAAAGGCAGAGACATAGAACACAGCGAGAAACCGGTACTGCTCCGAACTTTTCTTTTTTGAACCAAGCGCATACCACAGGGAGAGAATGGTGGAAAGAAAGAGAATCATTGCGGCAGCGTTCATCAGCGTCCGCTTCATTGTGACCGGACCGTCATGATAGCCGAAGGAGGAGAGAACCCCATCCACGACTTCCTTGAAGCGATCGGTACTGAAGAAGGTAAACCCGAAGGTCCAGGAGCGGAAGGAGTACAGTCTCGACATCACTGCAGAATTGATCAGAAAGCCGATGCAGGCAGAGATAAACAGGATGCCCGCAAACTTCAGAAGATCATTGACTCTTTCCCGCTGATCCGCTTCCGGATCTTTCAGGGACTGCCCCAGGAAAAACAGAGCGGTGAACAGAAGAGGAACATAGAGAGCGATGGCCTGGCGGGCACCGCCGGCACAGGCAAGCAGTGCCAGTACTGCGGAACCAATGAGAACTGCTGTCTTTTTCTTTCCCGCACTTCTCTGATAGACAAAGAGAAATCCCAGGGTCAGGCAGGAGATGATGAGGTAGGGAACATAATACGGAATCCTGACAACCACCCAGCAATAGGTTCTTGTTAAAGGAACCATGACCGCAAGGGCAGCGGCAGGAAACAGATCTTTGCGTCCCATTCTCTGCATGAAGTAATAAAACGAGGCAAGCAGAAGAACATGCAGAATCACCAGGGAAACGATCCGGATCGTGTGCCAGTTCTTCAGAAAGAGAAACAGGGGACCGTAGATGAGATTGGTATTGAGAAACCGGATTTCGGTGGAATAATACCAGCTCTGTGAAAGGATCGCATGTTCCTGTGCCAGGATTCTTCCCAGCAGTAATTCCGAGGCATCATCGGCGTTGATCAGGCTGTCAATATTCTGATTCAGAAACACAAAATACCACAGCTCAAAGACCGCAAGAAGAACCAGCGGGACAAACTTTGCGGCTTTGGAATTGCTTAATTTTTCAGACAGTTTCATTATCATACACATTCACCCGGCAGAAAGCCTGTTTGCTTTTACGAGAGAACAGGCTCAGGACCTTTCGACCAGCCGGACCATCTCCTCGAAGCTTTCATATCCGTAGACGTAGATTTCATCCGCATGAAGCAGATGATCTTCGGTCAGGTTCTGCTTCCATGGGAACTGTTCCAGCAGGGTATCGGAAAGCAGAAGGAACACTTTTCCCTCCGGCGGTGTTTCGAGATGGGAGGACTTCTGAAGCCATTTGTGCAGATCTTTCATGCTTGAAAGATCCGGTGTGTGCGGATCATTCCAGTGCCAGATCTCAAGTTCTCCATTGGACAGCTCGGTCAGGATGTTTCCTTCCCAGAAGGCCGCATAGCCTTTGGTATACCCCTGATCGGCAAGCATCTCAACAATATCCATCCGCTCATCAAAGACCCAGTTTTTATAGATCAGCCTCTGCTCGTAAACCATCGAGAGAACCGACTGGACAAGAAGGGAGAGGATATAGAGCATATGAAGCGGAACCTTTCCGGCATTGCCCCATTTCGTCTCCCCGAAGAACAGAGCGATCACAAAGAAGGAGAACACGATGATGGGAAGACTGTATCTTGCATCGTGCACCATTGAGGTAAAGCAATAGAGCAGGGCAAACCCAAACAGCTGACAGAGGTACAGCACCGTAAACAGGTAATACTCCTTCGAAACGGTTTTCCGGTTGAACAGCGCGTAGGCAACCGCGGCGATCGAAAGGAAGAAGAGAAAATGGGAAAGCCCGTTCATCATGGTGGATTCCATGTTTACCTCTTCCAGCCGGTAGCCGTAATCAATCAGAAGCCCGTTGATGACTTCCATCAGATTGCCGAGGCTGAAGGAGATGTATTTCAGTTCCCAGCGGAACGAATACACCTGCGGCTGAACCACCAGGATATTGAACACAATCCCCGCACAGGAAGAAAGGAAGGTCGGCACCGTGAGACGGATGAACCGGGACATAAGCTCGGGATCGCGGTCTTTGGGAAAGAACTGAAGGAGGACATAGAAGAGCACCGAGCAGATCACCATCGGAAGATACAGCAGGATCACCTGGCGCGGACCGCTGGTGCATGATAAAAACGCAAGCAGACAGGAGAGAACGAGATATAATTTCCGCTTTTTCTCCTCTCTGAGATAGCCGAAGAGAAAGGCAGCCCCAAGCAGGGTGAGAACGACATACGGGACATAAAAGTTGCTGCGGATGACCATATGGCAATACGCCTTGGAGAAGGGTACCATGATCGGAAAGGCGATAAAGGGAAAATACTTCGTCACCCCGGCTCTTCTGGAAAGATACCAGACGCCGGCGAAGAGAATCAGATGAAGAAGGAAGATGGAAAGCATCCGGATCCAGTGCCAGTTGTTCATGAAACGAAACATGATCGAATAGATGAGATTGGTATTCAGAACGCTGACTTCCGTGGAGTAATACCAGCTGGAAGTGACGATTTTGTTTTCCTGTGCAAGCAATCGTCCCAGCATCAGTTCGCTGGCGTCATCGGAATTGATCATGCGCTCGATGTTCCGGTTCAGATACCAGAAAAGAGCGAGATCAAATACCGCCAGAAGAAGCAGGGGATAATACGACATTAATTTGGATTCTTTGAATCTGCTGAACCGTTTTGAACTCACAGTATACCTCCGGATTGGCAGAACTCAGTATACCATATGCCCCTACAGAGAGCGAGAATCCCAAAGGCAGTGTACGAATCAAAAAAGAGAACTCGGCGTGGGATTTTCAAATGATTGGGATATAATGTTGTACGTTAAGAGATGTGGAACAGAACCCGCAGGGAAAAAGGAATCCGGATCATGAAGCGGCTGGCTCTTCTTGCCGCCCTCACCGCTTCGTTTTTTCTTTATGCGCTCCCGGTTCAGGCGGCGTATATCGATCCCTCTGTGATGACCTATGCGATCCAGGCGATCGCCGGCATCGTCATCGCATTGAGCACCTTTTTCGGGGTCTATGCCGGCCGGATCCGCCAGCGGTTTCGCGGGGGAGAAAGCAGAAAAAACGATGAGCGAGATGATCTGGAGTTTCACGATCCCCGTGACGGGTCATTGCGCAAAACCGCGGTACCCTTCATGGAACCGGCAGAAGATCTGCCCCGGGAAAAACCGAAGCCGGATCTGGTCTATGCGCTGTTTCTTGCCTTTTCCCTGAGCTTCATGTTCTGTTTCTATGAACCGCTTCAGATCTTCTTTACGAACCTGATTGAATTTGATTATGAATTCCGGAATATCATCGGCTGGATCACGCTGTTGTTTTTTATTGCCTTTGCCCTGCTGGCACTCTTGTTTTTCCTTTCCGGAAAGCTTTCGAAAAAGCTCTTTTATCTCCTGTTTTTTCTTGGGTCATGGCTGTTTTTTGCAATGTATGTGCAGGGCACTATTCTGATATCTGATCTTCCTTCGACCAGCGGCGCGGCACCGGACTGGTCGCAGTACGGGAAACAGGAACTGCAGTCGCTGCTTCTGTACGGCTCCTTTTTTGTGATCGGCCTTGTGCTTCTGAGGCTTCTGAAGAAAAAATTCTGGGCCTTTGCCGGGTATGGCTCTCTTTTTGTTGCGGGGATTCTTGCCGTAACGCTTGCCGTGACCTGCGTCAGGAATGACGGCATGCGGCGTTCTGTGATTTCTCCCCGGATCTCGCGGGATGATCTGAATCTTGTCTCTTCGAATCGGAATTTCATCATCCTTGTCATGGATGCGATGGATTCGATGACCTTCAAAACCATGACGGAGACCGATGATCCGGAATATAAGGAGTACTTCGAGGATTTTACCTATTATCCCGATACCCTGGCAGGATATCCCTATACGAGGTTTTCACTTCCCCTGATCCTGAGCGGGGAGTGGTTTGAAAACCGGCAGTCGTTTACGGAATTCTCCACCGCGGCGCTGAAGAACTCAAAGCTTTTTTCCTCGCTGGAAGAGCAGGGCTATTCCATGAGTCTTTATGAAAATGAGGTCATCTGCGAAGACCGGAGTTTTCTGCGCTTCACCAATATCACCGACACCCGGTTTGAAATCGAGAATCCCGTCCGGTTTATGGAGGACGAGCTTCGGATGTCCTTCTACATGTTCATGCCGTATCAGCTGAAAAAATACACGCCGGATGTATTCGCCCGTCTGGCCGATCAGGCCAGTACGGCCGATCTTTTCTCCTGGGACAATATCCGGATCCATGACTATTTCAAAGAGAACGGTATGGAAACCACAGAAGACAGCAGGTTTGTCTATATCCATGCCAAGGGGGCACATCTGCCTTTTGAATATGACAGGGATCTCAACCGCATCCCGGAGGAGGAAAACCCGACCTATATCGGCAGTGTAGAGGGGACGATCACCCTGATTCATGAGTATCTGGATCTTCTGAAGAAAACGGGAGCCTATGACAACAGTGTGATCATCATTATGGGGGATCACGGCTATGTCGAGAATGACCGTTCCATCGGCCGGCAGAATCCGCTTCTTCTGGTGAAGGGCTTCGGGGAACATCACCCCTTTGCGGAAAGCGGCCGCTCGGTTTCGTTCGGGGATCTGATGGAGGCGTACCGCTTGCTTCAGGACGGGGCTTCTTCCGAAACCCTGTTTCCCTATGGACGGGAAAGAAGCCGGAGATATCTGTACTATACACGGGAAAATGAGATCACCGAAGCGGAGCTGAAGGATGCCCCGGCATGGGAAACGGAATCCATGCGCAGGACGGGAAGGGAGTTTAACCGGGAGTGATCCAAAGGTAAAAGGAGAGAATATGGGAAAGACGGATAAGATAAGACAATTCGGAGAAAAATACGGGACCTGGGTGATCCTGTTTCTCCTGGCTGTGATGGAACTGTATTTTTTCTGGTTTCTGAACAAATACATGAATCTTTTGATCGGCTCGGATGAATCAAGCGAGCTTCTGCTCGGGAAGATTCTCTCCCAGGGCAACGGAATCTATTCCACGAACTGGTATTATTCCTCCGAGTTCCGTATTCTTCATTCGACCCTGATCTATTCCCTGGTGTTCCGCTTTATACAGAACTGGCGCATGGTCCGCCTGGTTTCCGTAGTCATCATTCACGTGATCCTGCTGGCAAGTCTCTGGTTTCTGACCCGTCAAATCAGGATTTCAAAGCTCTTTCCGCTGATTGCGCTTCTGGTCCTGACGCCGATCTCCGATGACTATTACTACATTGTCCTTTGGGCCGGGCATTATACGCCCAGCGTGATCCTTTCCTTTCTGGGCCTGGGGTTTATGGCGGGATATACGGCAGATTCGGGAAAGGGAAAGAACCTACTGTATCTGATTCTGTCTCTTGTGATTGCATTTCTGACCTGTGCTGTCGGACTGCGGCAGATGCTCAGTGTGTATCTGCCGGCGGCGCTTACGGCGATGTTCTTTTATCTTCTGCTTTACACCGGCCGTCCCGCCCTCAAAAAAGTGACGGCGCTTCGTCTCTGCACGATCACATTTCTCGATCTTCTGGCCGGGGGACTTGGGTATCTTTTCAATCAGATCGTTCTGACAAAGTATTTCTCCTTTATGGGATGGGGATTCAAGTTCACCGGGTTCAATCTGGACCGCTTCATTGAAACCATCAACGGATTTCTGAATTCCTTCGGCTTTAGAATCGGAGAGGTGACTGCCAAATCCCTGATCAGCAATGTGGTCGCCGGAATCGTCTTCCTGCTTGCGGTCTTTGCGATTGTGTATGCCCTGAAGAATTCTGCCTGGGTCTCCCGGACCTATTACAGCATGACGGTATTCTTTCTGTTCGGGCTGATGCTCTTCCTGCTTCTGTACGGGTTTTCGGATATGTCCTATTTCGACCGCTACAATCTCACTCTGCTTGTCTTTGTGTGGTTTCTGATCGCCCTCTGGATTCATGAAGCGCACTGGTTTTCCAACCGGACCGTCTTTGCAGTGACACCGCTGTTGTTGATGATGATTGGGGCAGGCATGCTGGAATACCGTTATCAGAGAAACGCATGCCTCCTGGACTATGAAGCGGAGGACCGCACTCCTCTGGCGGCGTTTCTGAAGGAGCAGGGTTATACCTACGGGTATTCCGGATTCTGGGAAGCGAATGTTCTTACCGAACTTGCGGACGGCGATATTGAGATGCAGATCTGGTTCTTCGGACACAACAAGATGAATGAACATGTGATCACCGATGTGGAACCCTGGGGCCAGGTCATCTCCCATAACGGATATATCCCGGAAGGAAAGGTATTTGCCTTATTTTCCGGAAAGGATTATCACTATTATCAGAACAAGCAGCTCCTTCCGGAAGATCATCTGATCTATGAGACTGAAAACCACCGGGTTTACAGCTTCCGGAATTATGAGGAAATGAAATCGTATCTCGTCAAGTGAATGGAGTATGATTCTGAACGGCTGAGAGGTGCAGTATGTCAAAAACAGTTTATGTCGCGGTGAGCACAGACATCCTTCACGGCGGTCATATCAATCTCATCAGAAACGCGGCAGGGCTTGGTGATGTGATGATCGGTCTGTTTACGGATGAGGCCGTCGCCAGCTATAAACGCTTTCCGCTTCTTGACTACCAGGAGCGCAAAAAGATCTTCGAAGATCTGAAGGAAGTGAAAACCATCGTCCCCCAGAAGACGCTGAGCTTTCGGGAAAACCTGCTGAAATACCGGCCCGACTATGTCGTTCATGGGGACAACTGGAAGGAAGGCGTTCTCTCTCCGGTACGGGAAGAAGTGATCGAAGTGCTGAAGACCTATGGCGGCGAGCTGGTCGAATTTCCCTATTCCGCCAATCCCGCCTACAAAAAGCTGGACAGCTATTTCCGCGATCAGAGCTCGCTTCCCGATCAGCGGCGGTCCAAACTGAAGAAGATGATTGCGATGAAGCCGGTGGTCACCGCGATGGAAGCCCACAGCGGCCTGACCGGACTCATTGTCGAAAAGACCGTCGTCTATGAAGAGGGCGGTGCCCGCCAGTTTGACGCGATGTGGGTTAGCTCGCTGTGCGATTCGACTGACAAGGGAAAGCCGGATATTGAACTCGTGGATATGACGAGCCGCTTTCAGACGATTGAAGAGCTGATGGAGGTAACCACCAAGCCGATCATCTTTGACGGGGATACCGGCGGCCGCCAGGAACACTTCGTATACCTCGTGCGTTCCCTGGAGCGAATGGGGGTATCGGCGGTGATCATCGAAGACAAGACGGGGCTCAAGAAAAACAGCCTGTTCGGAACCGAGGCGGAACAGACCCAGGATGAGATCGAAGCGTTCTGTGCCAAGATATCCGCGGGGAAAAGCGTCCGGCGCACGAATGACTTCATGATCATCGCAAGATGTGAGTCACTGATTCTGGAAAAAGGGATGGAAGACGCACTGAAGCGGTGCCGGGCCTATGTTGAAGCGGGAGCCGAGGGAATCATGATTCACTCCCGCAGGAAAGAACCGGATGAGATCTATGAGTTCTGTGACCGCTTCCGCGAAACGGACAAAACCACCCCGATCATCGTGGTGCCGACAAGTTTCTGCGGAGAGAGGCTGGAACAGCTTTCGGAGCACGGCATCAATGTCGTGATCTATGCCAACCAGCTGATGCGGGCGGCGGTGCCGGCTATGCAGGAAGCGGCGGAAAGCATTCTGAGAAATCACAGAAGTGAAGAAGCGGAAGAGAAACTGATGCCTTTCGGCAGGATTATACGAATGATAGATGAACTGGAGTAAAGGACTATGAGCGAAAAAAGAAAAACTGTGTATGTACCGATGGCGGCGGACATTGTTCACCCCGGACACGTGAACATCCTGAAGACCGCCGCATCCTATGGCGACGTGATTGTCGGTCTGTTTACCGATGAGGCGATTGCGAGCTACAAGCGGGTTCCCTACATGAAATATGATCAGAGAAAAATCGTGATCGAAAACATGAAGGGTGTCGTGAAAGTCGTGCCGCAGATCACCAAGGATTATGAACCGAATCTGCGGGAACTCAAACCCGATTATATGGTGCACGGAACCGACTGGAGAGAAGGCCCGCTGGCAAAGGTCCGGGAAAAGGCGATTGCGACCATGGCAGAGTGGGGCGGCAAGGTGATTGAACCCGAGTACACCAAGGGTGTCAGTTCCACCGCGATCATCCATGCGATCGAAGAGCGCGGAGAAAAAGAATGAAGGCGGAGTCTTTTGTCCGAATTCTCGGTGCGGAGTTTTTTACCGGCGTTCCCGATTCCCAGCTGAAGCCGCTGTGCAACTATCTGATGCATACTTACGGAATCGACCCGAACCATCACATCATCGCCGCAAATGAGGGAAACTGCACTGCGATCGCGGCGGGATATCATCTCGCCACCGGCAAGGTGCCCCTGGTATACATGCAGAACAGCGGCGAGGGAAACATCATCAATCCCCTGGCGTCGCTGCTCAATGAGAAGGTCTATCAGATTCCGATGATCTTTGTGATCGGCTGGCGCGGGGAACCGGGCGTTCATGATGAACCCCAGCATATCTATCAGGGGGAAGTGACCGTGAGCCTGATGGATGTCATGGGGGTCACCTCTTTCATCGTGTCAAAAGACACCACCGAAGAAGAACTGAGCACTGTCATGGAACAGTTCAGAGCACTTCTCGGCGAGGGAAAGGATGTTGCCTTCATCATCCGCAAGGGAGCGCTGACCTACGCGGAACCCGTGGACTACCGCAACCGCTATGCCATGAAGCGGGAAGAGATCATCGAACACATCACCGCCGCCAGCGGCAGTGATCCGATCATCTCCACCACCGGCAAGGCAAGCCGGGAACTGTTTGAAATCCGCGCCCGGGCAAAAGAGAGCCACGAGAGGGATTTCCTGACGGTAGGATCGATGGGCCACGCTTCCAGTATTGCCCTGGGCACTGCCATAAACAAACCCGAAACTACCGTCTGGTGTATCGACGGGGATGGGGCGGCACTCATGCATATGGGGGCTATGGCCGTGATCGGCAGCGTTTCCCCGGATAACCTCATCCATATCATCATCAATAACGAAGCGCATGAGACGGTAGGGGGAATGCCCACGGCCGCAAGCTCTGCGGATCTTACGGCGATCGCAAAAGCCTGCGGATATCAAAGCGCCGTGCGTGCCGAAACCTTTGAAGAGCTTGATGAAGCTCTGCGCCAGGCAAAGGAAAATCATTGTCTTTCCCTGATTGAAGTGATGTCTTCGATCGGTGCCAGGGCAGATCTTGGCCGGCCGACGACAACGGCGCTGGAAAACAAGCAGAACTTTATGGAATATCTGAAACATCTGAAATGAAATCGTTTGTACTGGACCGGAAAAACTATGTTTTCGTCTATGTGATCGGGTATCTTCTGCGGGGAATCATCTATCACTTTTTTCCGTGGATCAATGAGATCCTGACGGCGCTGACGATCCTGTGGCCGCTGGTTTTTTTCGCTGAAGCACTGAAGGAAAAGCGCCGGCCGGATCACCTGCAGGCATGTCTTTTGGCCTTTGCGGCCGGAGCGCTGGTTTCGACCCTGGTCAATCTCAGTGAGGTCAATCCCGATGCCTGGCTTTCGCTCTGGCAGGTGATGAGTCTTCTTCTGATCTTCTCTTTGCCGAAAAGAGAAAGCGCGGAAAGTGCACGGAAGTTCTATACCCTGCTGGCAGAGATCAGCGCCGGGTTCATCGTGCTTCTTGCGGCGGGATCACTGTTCCTTCTGGCATGCTATAAGATGAATCTTTCGCTGCCGGGGGGGCTTGCGGATGGATCGCGCATCTTTACCTATGGCCACATGGGAGAGGAGACGCGCTTCTGCGGGCTGTTCGGATATTCCGCCGACGGCGGAAATCTCTGCGCCCTCAGCGTGATATTGAGCCTCTTCCTTCTGGAAGAAAAGAAGTGGAATCCGATCCTTGCGGCAGTATGCATCATCATCGCCGTGATCACGGTGGTTTACCTCGATGTCAGAACTTCGATGGTGGAGCTCGCCGTTGTCGCACTGATCCTGCTGTATCGCTTTCTGAAGCGCAAAACCTCTGCGAAGACAGCCTGTCTTCTGATCACAGGCGGACTCTTTGCCGGGGCGGTACTGGTCTTTGCGGTAAAGCACGATGCCCTGATGGGGATGATGGAACAGATGAGGGAGGATCCGGAGAAGACCCTGCGGTTTCTCACCACCGGCCGAAGCGCATACTGGGCTTCGGCCTGGCAGGGGTTCCTTGCCCGTCCGATCTTCGGATACGGATGGATGAACTTTACCCACATGTTCCGGACGTACTTTGATACCCATAACCTCATCTTCAACCTTCTCTTCTGGACGGGGCTCTGCGGGACGGTTCCCATCGCGGTCTTTGCGGTGCTCTTTCTCCGTCAGATGGTCCGTGAGAAGCCGGGCTGGACGATGAAGGCCGTACTGCTTGCCGGGGTGCTGGCAGAGTCGATGCTCGACCGGGCGATTCTCGGGACGGCGCACACCGCCCCCGAGACGAGCTTCTTCTGGCTTTCGGCCGGCATGCTTGCATATCATGCGGCCGGCCAGGCATCGGGGAAGGAGGAAACAGAAAACAAAGGAGAAAAGACGGTATGAAAAACATCTGTCTGTTCGGGGTTTCCAACGTCGGAAAAAGCACCATAGGAGAACTGCCCGCAAAACGGGCCGGATACGATTTTTACGATCTCGATGAGGAAGTGCGGAAGGATGTGCAGATGAGCCAGACAGAATTCAAAGACAGTTTTACGCTGGAAGAGCGGGATGAAAAGCGCATTGAAGTTCTCGATTCCCTGTTCCGCAAGGCGGGAAACAAGGTGATTGCGGTCACACCGATCACGTACCGGATGGATGCCCTGACCGTATTCGCTCAGGCCGGGGTTCACGGCATCGAACTTACGGACAGTCCGGAACACATCTTTGACCGCCTGATCTTCACCGATGAAAACGATGCGGCGTATACCGATGACGAATACAAAAACAGATATAAGGATCACTGTCTCAAAATGATCCGGGAAGATCTGGAGTATTACGGAAACGGGGTGTTTTGCCTGGCGGAAGGGTTGTACGATATGAATGGCGAAGCTCCGGAAGAGGTTGTAAACGGGATACTGAGAGAGTTCGGCGATCTGTTTGCGGAATCGCAGAGGATCGTGCAAAATTGAAAGTGTGAAGGAATTCATCGAAAGGAGACATGATGAAAAAAATTCTGAAGATTGCGGCGCTGCTTCTGGTATGGGCGGCCGGTTCGGTGATTCTTCCGAGGATTCTGAAGACAGCGATGGATGAGGCGGAATCCGCGGCAGATCAGGTTCTGAGCAATGCCGGAAAGGAAAAAGTGGAAAAAAAGACTTCTTCGGATTCGGAAGAAGCCTGAAAAGGGAATTGTCATTCAGGAAGATCATCTCAGGATCTTCGAGGTGACAATCTTTTTTTCTTCCTCACTCAGGGCAAGCAGCCAGATCAGGATGAAGTATATGACCGTGATCACCGCCGTCTTGAGAAGAAGACCGGTCCAGCCGGAGCGGGAGATCAGCGGCAGAACCAGTTTGGCGGCGATGATGGTAATCGCATAGGGGAGAATGAAGCTCAGATAGCACTTTCTGAAAAAATCGAACACATCGATATGGAGACGCCGGTAATAGACGATGTTCATATAGATAAAATTGAAGAAATAGGAAATCGTGATCGCAATGCTCGAACCCAGGGCGCCGTATCTCCGGCTCAGGGGGAAGGAGAGGGCGACGCAGATCACCGCCATGCCGATATTGGAATACGCCATGTGCTTCACTTCGTTTTTCGCGATCACGGTGTCATTGGCGATCTGCTGGGTGAATAACAGCAGATCCGGCAGAAACATCAGAATCGCGCAGAAGGCGGCGCTGCGGTAATCGTCCCCCATCCATAACGACATGAATTCATCGCCGATACAGAGAAAGCCGATGAAGATCAGTCCCATGACAACGAGCTGATAGCGTCCGACTTTGATCATCAGGTCACTGATGCGGTCTTCCTCATCATTGGCGATATAGCGGGAAATCCGGGCGAGAAAGAGGCCGTTGACCGCTGCCGCAAACATGTAGAAATACCCCTCCAGGGAATTTGCCGGCGCAAACAGAGCGATCTCATTGCTGTTGGCGGTGATGCCGAGAATCGTCGGGGCAAGGTTGAAGATCGCCCGCTCGGCGATGGAGATCACGGTAGTCCATACCGAAAAGGCAAGCACGCTGCGGAAAATCGCCATGGACTGTCCCTCCCAGTTGATGCGGATGGGAGTTTCGGTCCGCACGAGATAGAGCTTGATGGCTATGGCGAGGAGCCCGCCGACGACATTTGCGGCCAAAGCCCACGTCACCCCATGGCCGGACCGAATGGCGAGGATAATGAGAACGACGGTCAGAAGCTTCTGGGCAAGATCGCAGAGCTTCAGCGAAATGAATTTCTCATAGGCGGTCAGGATTCCCGGCAGAGACAGAAAGGGAAGGGAAAACAGGCTGTATCCCGCCATGATCAGAAACATCGGCTTGAATGTCGCGATCTCCGCCGGGGTGAGCCCCCGGTATATCTTATCGATCAGAAAATAGACGATGATCATGACAAAAAGAAGCAGGACGTCGATCGCAAAATACATTTTGGTAACCGTGCCGATCAGCCGGTTGGCGCTGTCCTCATCATGTTCGGCCCGGTATTTTGCCACAAATCTTGTGACCGCGGCACTGAGGCCGAAATCCACCAGAAAGAAATTCACAAAGGAAAACGCCAGGGTATAGAGCCCGTAATCTGATTTTCCGAGCTTCCGCGCCATCCACGGAAGATATACCAGAGCGGTGGCCGTATTGATGAATATGGCGAGATAGGAGATGATCGCACCGTATTTCAGCTGACGTCTTTCTTCATTCATACCGACAATCATCATACATTGAACCTTGCTTTTTTCCAAATGCGGATGGAATGTATAATAATATCGGTAAGTTATGAACGACTCATTCGCGAGGAAACGAAACGGTACGATCGATCTGCTCCGCGTCATGGGACTGTTTCTTGTGATCAGCGCCCACTGCGGGTTTTCTCCATGGTTTACCAATGCCAGAGATTTCGATGTCATTCTTCTGATGTTTGTCTCCGGCATTTCCTTTGCGCTGACCTGCCGAACAGCAGAGACGTATGCCGATTATGTGAAGAAGCGCTTTCTGCGGCTGATCCTGCCGGTATGGGTATTTCTGACCATTTTCTTTCTGTTTTTCCGGCTGATCGGAAGGACCTTTTCCCCCGGGGAAATCCTCCAGTCCTATCTTCTTCTTGCCGGCGGAGTACTGTTTGTATGGGTGTACCGCGTCTTTTTCACCAGTGCGCTTCTGAATCCGTTTCTGATCCGGATCCGGGATAAGGCAGACCCGATGCTCTTGTCGCTGTCGGCACTGGCGGTTCTTCTGCTCAACGATCTGCTTTCTCTGCGTGTGTTTGCTTTGATCGGGGGAGTCGGCAAGGTCCTGCAGTATCTCTTTACCTATACCATCGCCTACGGAACAGTATCCTTTGAAGGCATGGTCTTTGAACGCACCGGTGAAAAGAAGCGCATAGCTCTTGCGGCCCTTTTTGCGGTGAGTTTTCTGATCAGCGGCGTTTTCCTGAAGTTTCCGGTGTTTTATGACTTCAAGTATCCGCCCGCGCTGTATTACGTCAGCTATGGACTTGCCTGGAGTATCGCGCTTTATCTGTTGTTCTGCCGCGTCTCACTTGCAGGCATGCCCGGACAGGTCATCACCTGGCTTTCCGTGCATACCATGGATATCTTCATGTGGCATATCTTTGCCTTCTATCTGCTTGACACTCTGCGGCCGGATCTCATGAACGAACCCTGGCTGGACCTTGCGGTGTTTACCCTGGGAGGGATACTCGGAGCGTATGGGCAGCAGAAGATTTCAATGTTATGGAAGAAAGGGAAAAAAGGATGAAACCTCTGGTAAGCATAGTGATTCCGACCTATCGCAGAAGCGATCGGATTACGCGCTCGGCCGAAAGTGCTCTTAAGCAGACCTGCGATTGCGAAGTGATCGTTGTCGATGATAACGGCAGGGGAAGCGAGGAACAGAAGAAAACCGCGGAAGCGCTGAGCCCTTATCTGAACAGGGGCGTGATTTATCTTGTCAATGAGGAAAACCGCCGGGCGTCCTGGTCGCGCAACCGCGGTCTGGAGATTGCCCGTGGGAAATACATCACCTTTCTGGATGACGACGATGAGATTCACCCCGACAAGCTGAGAAAGCAGGCAGAGCTTCTGGAAACCCTGGGAGAGGAGTACAGCTGCTGCTATACCGCCTATCATAAACTCCTGAAAGACGGGTCGGTTTACGAAAGCGGCGAGACAATTCAGGGATGGGTTTATCCCTACGCTCTCGCCCGGGTGATCTACAACGGCAGCGGCTCGAATCTTCTTGCCCGGACCGATCTTGCAAGAGCGATCGGCGGCTATGACATCACCTTTGCCAAGCGCCAGGATATGGAGTTCATGGCCAGGCTGCTGAAACACCATAAGCTGGCCTATCTCGATGAGGACCTGCTTACGATTCATTATGAAATACGCGAGAATGCCCTGACCTATGAAGGGCTGAAGGCAGCGGATGAGTACTGGATCGAAGTATTCCGCGATGAGATCGATGCTTTGCCCAAAAAGCAGAGAACCGCCGTGTATCAGTCGCTCGCCCTGGAACGGTGGCGCTATTCCATCCCCAGGTATATGCAGAGAGATGCGATTGCCAATATGAAAAAGTATCACGTGACCATTCCCGTGTTTGTGAAATATATCGGTTATCTTCTGGAACGTGTGATCGGAAAGAAGTCGTATGGATTCAAGCTTATCAAAAACAACTAGACGGAAGATTCTCTTCTACGCAATCCTTGCGGGTGTTTTCGTGCTGCAGGTGTGGAAGGCGTTTCGGGGGATGGGAAGTGCGGACGAGCATTTCTATACCACCCTGGGATACCGCTTTGCCGGCGATGACCGGATGTTTGCGGATGACTGGCATATCGCCCAGATGATCAGTTTTTTTCTCGACCCGCTGGTGAGCATCTACCTGCGGATCACCCACGGCACCGAGGGCATTCAGCTGTTCATGCGGCTTGTCTACGCGGTCTGTCTGATGTTTACGGGCTATGTATTGTATCTGCGGTTTGAACCGCTGAAATCGCGGGCGGCTGCCGCGGCCATGATCTATCTTCTCTATACGCCGTTTCAGATCATGGCCCTGTCCTACAACACGATGTCGGTCATGTTTGTGATTCTTGCGGTATGCGCTTATCCCGATGAGAGGGAAGAAAAGCTGCGGCTGGTGATCACCGGGCTGTTTGCCTCGTTTGCGGTGATCAATACGCCGTATCTGGCTCTGCTGTATGTGTTTCTCACCATCGTGATGATCGTGAAGCCGGACTGGTTTTCAAGAACCCGCTGGGCATATATGACCCTTGGGGTATTGTGTGCCATGGGAATGTTTCTCGCCTATGTGTTCCTGATGACGGCGCCGAAAGATGTGCTGGCCTCCCTTGGTCATCTGATTGATCCGAGCCACAGCGGCGGCCTGCGCCAGGCCGCAAGAAACATCGCTCTGCTCTGGCGGTTTTTCCATCTGTTTCTTCCGCTGCTGGTGCTGGAAGTGATCGCTGCCTTCTTTCTGAGGGGAAAACCCAGGGAACTCAAGTACAGGTATTTCCGCATCGTTCTGATTCTGTCCGTATTTCCCATGGTCTATGCCGGCCTGTTCAACTCCTATCAGGAGAATCTCGGCGGCCACGGTACGGTGCTTCTGCCGGCGGCGGTATGCGGATTGGTATATCTGATCCTCTTTGATGACCGTTCCTATCCCGCGGTTGTATTCCGCATCTCCGTCTTTCATGCCTGCATGATTCTGATTTCGAGCAACGTCGGCCCGCGGACCTGGATCGCACCGCTGATCCTGGCCTGTTCGATGACGATGCTGTTTGCGAAAACCGGCGGAAAACCGCATCTCACCATGATGGGGGCGGTACTGATGATCCTTTTGCTCTACGGCAAGGCGGAAGATGTCTATGACGGATCGGGCACTTACAATACAATGATTGCAAGAGGTCCTCTCAAGGGACTGAGGGATTCACCCGCGAATGTGCAGCAGTATTATGATTCCCTGGAGGATATCCGCGCGATCAACGGAAGACACGAAAAAAATGCGGTGCTGCTGACATGGAACTGCTGGGAATACCTTGCCCTGAATAAGAGAATTGCGTCATTTTCCACTTACCCGTATTTCTGGGAAGAAGGACAGATGACAGATGCCCAGGAGCTCTACTGGGAAGAACATCCCGACCGGCTTCCTTCCCTGATTTATCTCGACCGCACGGCAGCGGTCTATGATATGCAGGAAAGCGATCCCTGGTTTGCCGGCAAGGAAAAAATTGCAGAGATGAAGAACGGAGTGCTCTTCATCACGGAGGGAAGGAAATGAAAATACTGTTCTGTACAACCATGGATCTTCAGATTCAGACATTTCACTGGCGCACGATCGATGCGCTTGCCGCTATGGGGCATACGGTTGACGCAGTGACCAACGGTACTTACACCATCGATTCCATTCACCGCAAATACACGGTGCCCTTTAACCGGAATCCCCTCCATCCGGATAATTTCAAGGCGGAAAAGCAGCTGGAGGAAATCCTCCGGGAAAATCGGTATGACATCATCTCCTGTCATTCTCCCGTTGCCGGATTCTTCGGAAGAAAAGCGGCTAGCGGTTTTGATCTCAAGGTGATCTACACCGCTCACGGCTTCCATTTCTGGAACGGCAGTCCAATGATCAATCAGCTTGCCTATAAGAACATGGAACGGCTGGCTGCCCACTGGACCGATGTGCTGATGACGATCAATCCCGAAGACTATGAAGCCGCGAAAACCTTTCATTATAAAAAGGGCGGGGGACCTGTCTATATTCCCGGCGTCGGCGTGGATGTAAGAGCGATTCAAAGCGACCGGGAAGAGCGCTCCGTGCTCCGAAAGGAACTGGGAATCGGCGAGGATGCCTTTGTGCTGTATTCGATCGGCGAGCTGATTCCCCGCAAGAATCACCGCTTCATCATCAACAGTCTGAAGAACAGCTTCCTCTCTGACCCGAAGCTTCATTATGTGATCGCCGGCAGCGGAAAGCTCAGCGAAGCGCTGGCGGATGAGCTGAAGCGTGAGGGCCTGGATGGCCAGGTTCATCTTCTCGGCTTCCGGAAGGACGCAAGAAAACTGATGTACGGCATGGATGTGTTCGTTTTTCCCTCCTATCAGGAAGGCCTTCCGGTTGCGGTCATGGAAGCGATGGCAGCCGGCCTGCCCGTCATCGCAACCGGGATCCGCGGCAACCGCGATCTCATTCATGACGGCGTAAACGGCTTTCTCTATCCCGTCGACGATACCGCCGTCTTCCTGCGGAAGCTGACCGAACTGCGCCGCTCGGCCGCTCTTCGCGAGGCGTTCAGCGCGCAGGAAAAGAAGGATATCGAACCGTATTCCCGGGAAGTCATCGAGCCGCAGATTCTGGCGCTGTATCAGCTGTGAATGCCGCAAAACAGGGATATTTGTTGTAGAATTGAAGAAGTATGAAAATCAGAAGGACGGAACGAACGGAGATCACGGCGAGATTCCTGATTAATCTTTCTATAATCCTGGTTCTTTTTCTGTTCTTCATCTACATGTATTTCAACTACTACTATGGGGAAGTGATCTATTACTTCTGGGGCCATGTCATATACATGGCAGTGTATGTCATTCTCCTGATTACCTTCAATTCGATCTTCGGCGGCTTTGATATCGGCTTTGCGACCACATCCGACCTCATCTTTTCCCAGTCGCTTTCGCTGGTGTTTTCCAATGCGGTCATCTTCTTCATTTTCTGGGTGCTGACCAAGGGTACGATCGACATCCGGCCGTTTTTTTCCTACCTCGCCGCAAATATCGTCCTGGATGTGCTTCTCAACATTCTGTTCAATAAAATCTACTACGGTGTCTTTCCCCCGAAGAAGACGATCATGGTCTATGAGCGGGAAGACGAATCGATCTATGAGCGGATTCTGAAATATCAGGCCAACAGCTACGATATTCAGAAGACGGAACCCTATGCGGAAGTCATGAAGCACTTCGGCGAGCTGAAGGACTATGAATGCATCGTGGCGGTCGGCCTGTATCCCGATCAGAAAAACCGGATTGCCAAGACCTGCTATGAACTGCGGAAAAGCCTGTATATCGTGCCGGGAATCTATGATGTGATCATGAATTCCGGACGGAAGGTATACCTCGTGGATACCCCGGTATTCAAGGTGAACAACTTCGGACCGAGTCAGCTGGAGAAAATCGTGAAACGGTTTTTTGACATTGTCTTTGCTTTGGCGTTTCTGATCCTGACGAGCCCGATTCTTCTGATCACGGCGCTTGCGATCAAGCTTCAGGACAGAGGCCCCGTCTTCTATAAGCAGGTCCGGCTTACCGAGTACGGCCGGCCGTTTCAGATCATCAAATTCCGCTCCATGCGGGTGGATGCGGAAAAAGACGGGAAGGCACAGCTGGCGAAAGAACATGATGACCGGATCACAAAGGTCGGCCGGTTTATCCGCTCGTGCCGGATCGATGAGCTTCCCCAGCTGATCAATATCCTGACCGGGGACATGTCGGTGGTCGGCCCGCGGCCGGAGCGGCCGGAGCTGATCGAGAAGATCAAGGAAGAGGTGCCGGAGTTCGATTACCGGCTCGGGGTCAAAGCCGGACTGACCGGCTACGCCCAGGTGTACGGAAAATACAATACGCGGCTCAAGGACAAGCTGCTGTTTGATCTGATCTATATCGAGCAGTTCTCATTACTGATGGATCTCAGAATCATCTTCATGACATTCAAGATCCTGTTCAAGAAGGAAAGCACGGAAGGAGTAAGTGAATAGCCTATGTCTGTTTTTGACGGAAAGGTGCTGGTGATCACCGGCGGCACCGGATCCTTCGGCAACGCGGTCTGCCGCCGGTTTCTCAAGACGGGAATCCGGGAGATCCGCATTGTTTCCAGAGACGAAAAGAAACAGGATGACATGCGCCATCTGTATCAGGAAAGGGTTCCGAAGGAGAGCTCCAAACTGAAATACTATATCGGGGATGTCCGTGACTATGCCTCGATGGAAGGCGCGTTCAAAGGAGCGGATTTCGTTTTCCATGCGGCGGCCCTCAAACAGGTGCCGAGCTGTGAATTCTATCCGATCGAAGCGGTCAAGACCAATGTTCTCGGCTCCAACAACGTGATCACCGCCTGTGAGATGCACGGGGTGAAGAAAGCGATCTTCCTGTCCACCGATAAGGCCGCCTATCCCGTCAATGCGATGGGCATGACCAAGGCTTTGATGGAGAAAAACGTCATCGCCCGCTCCCGGCAGATCGGCGGCAGCGGTCCGGTGCTGTGTCTGACAAGATACGGCAACGTGATGGGAAGCCGGGGGTCGGTCATTCCGCTGTTCTGTGAACAGATCGAACACGGAAAGCCCCTCACCGTGACCGACGGGTCCATGACCCGCTTCATGATGACGCTCGAAGATGCGGTGGAACTGGTGCTCTATGCATTCGAGCACGGATCTCAGGGCGATCTCTTCGTGCAGAAGGCGCCGGCCGCCTCTCTGGACACTCTGGCCAGAGCGGTACTGGATCTGAAACACGCGGACAATGAAATCCGCACGATCGGGATCCGGCACGGCGAAAAGCTGTATGAGGTGCTGGTGACCAGCGAAGAGATGGTCAAGGCGAAGGATATGGGAAACTACTTCCGCATTCCCGCCGACAACCGCGATCTCAACTACGACAAGTATTTTACAAAAGGGGATGAAGCGGTCGCCCGGACCGAATCCTATCACAGCAACAACACCCGCCGGCTTTCCCTGGAGGAAATGAAGGATCTGCTGAAAAAACTGGATCTCTTCGGCGGCCCGATCAGCACCGCTTATTAAGGAGATGTATGGAAAAGCAGATATTAGTGACAAGATCCTCAATGCCCGAGTTTGAGGAGTATATCGAAGAAATCAGACCCGTATTCGAAAGCCGCTGGCTTTCCAATATGGGAAAGAAACATATGACATTGATCGAGGAGCTGAAACAGTATCTCGGGGTGGAAAAACTGGATCTTTTCACCAACGGCCACATGGCACTGGAACTGTCTCTCGATGCGCTGAATCTTTCCGGTGAGATCATCACCACGCCCTTTACGTTTATCTCGACAACGCACGCCATCGTAAGAAACGGTCTTACGCCGGTGTTCTGCGATATCGATCCCCTGACCTGCACGATCGATGCGGATCAGATCGAATCCCTGATTACCGAAAAGACCTCGGCGATCATGCCGGTTCATGTCTACGGCAACGTCTGTGATGTCGAGAAGATCGAAGCGATTGCGAAGAAACACAATCTGAAGGTCATCTATGATGCGGCGCATGCGTTCGGCGTGACCTATAAGGGAAAGGGGATCGGGAATTTCGGCGATGTTTCCTGTTATTCCTTCCATGCGACCAAGGTCTTCCACACCATTGAAGGGGGCGCGGCTGTCTATCATGACGATGAAGTCGGAAAGCGCCTGTGGATGCTGAAGGATTTCGGAATTCAGGATGAGGAGACCATCGACCTTGTCGGTCCCAATGCCAAGATGAATGAATTCTGCGCGGCGATGGGACTGTGCAATCTGCGTCACGTCGACGGTGAAATCGCAAAGCGGAAAAAGGCCGCCGAACGCTATCGGAAGAATCTCTCCGGCATCACGGGGCTGCGCCTGAACTGCGTGCAGAAGGATGTGAATACCAACTCCGCCTATTTCCCCGTCTTCTTCGATCCCGCTGTCTTCGGCAGTGACCGCAATGAAGTGCAGGCAGAACTGAAGGAACACGGCATCTTTGCCAGAAAGTATTTCTATCCATGCGTGAATGCGTGCGGTGCCTACCGAAAGAGCTATGATCCCGATGACACCCCGGTTGCCCAGGAGTACAGCCGGCAGGTTCTGACCCTTCCGATGTTTGCGGATCTTACCGAAGAGGAGGTTGACCGGATCTCGGAAGTGATTCTCTCCTGCAGGAAATAAAACGCGATGTATGTACTTCTGATCTACGCGCTGCTTACAGCGGCTGTATGCTGCATCATATTCCGCCAGGAGAAGCGAAATGAAAAAAACGAATGGATACTGTACGGAATCATCGCCGTATTCTTTCTGATCCGGTTTTCGATCGGACAGGATACGGAAGGCTATTCCTGGATGTTTCATATTCTCGACAGTCCCCTGGGGGATCTCTCCTCGCATATGATGCGGAATCCCGGCTATACCTTTCTGAATTACCTGGTCAAGATCACCTTCGGCGAATTCCGGTACTTTGTCCTTCTGTCCAATCTGATCATACTGGGGCTCTGTTCTTATACGGTATATAAGCACAGCCGCAATTCGCTGTTTTCCCTGCTTCTGTTTGTGGGCAGCGGAATGCTTGAAGTATATTACGGCAGCGGAATGAAGCAGGGCCTGGCCATGGCCGTCTACCTCTTTGCCTTTTATGAGTTTCTGCCGAAGAAAAAATACCTCTGGTATATCATCTTCATCCTGGTTGCGGCCTCGTTTCAGGAAGTTGCGCTGATCCTTCTGATCGTGCCGCTTTTGGAACGGTTCGCCGACCGCTTTGCGAAAAATCCGTACCGCATCACCCTGATCGTTTCCTTCATCGCCTGGTGTCTTTCCTGGCTGATCAACAAATATGCGATCCGCCTGGAATACATGATCACCGAGCAGACCGGGTATGCGCCGGTCTGGACCCATCTGCTTGCTTATTTCCACCGCCGCAGTTTCAGCTACGCCGGTTCGGCCATGGAGATCGTCTTTCTGCTCGGGGTGATGTTAATGTGTTATTTCGCCGACAAATCCCGATGGGACCGTTTCCGCTGGATGGAGATCATGACCTTTGTGTACAGCTGTGTTCTCTATTATCTCTTTGCGGGTTACTCGATCATGTCGAGAGCTTCCGATCTCATTCAGATCATCCAGTTGATCATGATTCCGAATCTTCTTTCGGAGATCCCCGGGATGCGGAAAAAACTCGCTGCCGCAGCGGCGGTATTTGCGGTCAATGCCGTTCTTCTCTATACCGACATCTCCGTCAAATGCACGCAGGTCAGTGAAAACGGACGCCTCGATATCACGGTTGCGAAGTTTCCTTATATCACCGTTTTTGAAAAAGCGAGGATCGACGCCCTGTTTCCGGAAGAGAATGAACCCGAAGCCGATATGAACCGTTGACCCTGAAAAAAAGACCGCATCCTTCGGGAAGCGGATTACAGCCATTGTCTTCGATAGACGGAAGGGGAAGTGCCCTCCGTCTTTTTGAATTTCCGGGAAAAATAGGCGAGGTCATAGAACCCGCACTGTTCCGCGATCGCTTCCATGGATTCCCCGGAAAACCGAAGCAGTTCCTTGGACCTGCGGATTCTGAGCTCAAGGATGAAATCGCTGATCGTCATGCCGTACTGCCGTTTGAAGAGGCGGGTGAGATAGTATTTGTTGATGAAGAAGCGCTCGGAAAGCTCGTCGAGGCTGATCTTCTCCGTGTAGTGCTCATGAAGCCAGGTCACCACCGCTTCGAGGTTGTGCAGGGAATGGCTTCTGGGATTGTTCGTGTCGCTCCAGCAGTCTTTCATGATCATTGTGAGAAGGCCGGAAAGCGTTTCGTGCAGTTCCATATCCCGGACATAGCTTTCGCTGTTTCCAAGGGCAAACAGCGTATCGAGGAGAAACGTGCAGCGGGAGACATCCGCAGCCGAAAACCGGCAGGACCCGCTTCGCTCCATGAACTTGCGGTAGATGCTCGGCATCGTGGTGCCGCTGAAGTGCACCCAGCGCAGCGACCAGAGATCCTCTGAGCTTTCATGCCAATAGGGGATGTGGCAGTCGAGAAACACGCAGTCTCCCTGTTTCAGAGAACAGGCGGAATTTCCCGAAACAACGGTGCCGCTTCCTTCCGTGATCAGAAGAAAGAGATAGGAGTCGAGCCACGACCGCGCGCTTTTATGCACTTTCGCCGCCCGCAGGCTTCCCGTTTCCTGCAGGTAGAACAGATTGTTTTTCGCAAACGGACTCGGAGTATACAAAATTCTCTGGGAATGAACGGTTTCTCCCTGAAATAACAGATTTTCACTCATGTCAATATAATACAAATTCAGGTCATTTCTGTCTATGGTGCAAACCCGTGACTTCTGATATCCTCTTGATGTAAAAAAACGGAAAGGACTACACATATGAAAAAAAAGGCACTGATTACCGGTGTGACCGGCCAGGACGGATCCTATTTATCGGAGTTTCTCCTGGAAAAGGGATATGACGTTCACGGACTGATCCGCCGAAGCAGCGTGGATTTCCGGCAGAGAATTGCGCACCTGGAAGGGAATCCGAACTTCCATCTTCATTACGGAGATCTTACCGATTCCAGCGGCCTGATTGCCGTGATCGGCGAAGTGCGGCCGGATGAAATCTACAACCTGGCCGCTCAGTCGCATGTCCAGGTCAGTTTCGACAGCCCGGAATACACCGCCGATACCGACGCGGTGGGAGTGCTGAGAATCCTGGAAGCGGTGCGGGTCACCGGTCAGAAGGATAACTGCCGCATTTATCAGGCAAGCACCTCCGAGCTCTACGGAAAGGTCGAGGAAGTGCCGCAGAATGAGGAAACCCCGTTCCATCCCTACAGCCCCTATGCCGTGGCCAAGCAGTACGGATACTGGATTGTAAAGGAATACCGCGATGCCTACGGGATGTTTGCGTGCAACGGCATTCTCTTCAACCACGAAAGCGAACGCAGAGGCGAGACCTTTGTCACAAGAAAGATCACCCTTGCGGCCAGCCGCATTGCCCAGGGCAAGCAGGATAAGCTGTACCTCGGCAATATGTCGTCGCTGCGGGACTGGGGATACGCAAAGGACTATGTGGAATGCATGTGGCTGATTCTGCAGAATGAGAAGCCGGACGATTTCGTGATCGCGACCGGCGTGCAGCACAGCGTCCGGGAGTTTGCCCAGCTTGCGTTTAAATACGCGGGAATCGATCTTGAATTCACCGGCGAGGGAGCGGATGAAAAGGGCATCGACAAGGCAAGCGGCCGCGTGCTGGTCGAAGTCAATCCCGATTTCTACCGGCCGACGGATGTTGTCAATCTGCTCGGTGATCCCGCCAAGGCAAAGCGGATCCTGGGATGGAATCCGCAGAAGACGAGCTTCGATGAACTCGTCCATCTCATGGTGGAACACGATATGAGGCAGGTGGCACAGGAAAGAGCCAGCGAACACGTGACATTCAATCTGGAGGAGTATCTGGAAAGAGGGGTTAAGAAATGATGGAGAAAAACGCGAAGATCTATGTTGCGGGACACCGCGGCATGGTCGGCTCGGCGATTGAAAGAGAACTGCGCCGCCAGGGCTATGAGAACATCATCACCCGCACTCATAAGGAACTCGATCTTACCGACCAGAGGGCAGTGGAGGAATTCTTCGAAGCGGAAAAGCCGGAGTATGTCTTCCTTGCGGCTGCCAAGGTCGGGGGAATCATCGCCAACAGCGAAGCGCTTGCGGACTTCATGTACGAAAACATGATGCTGGAGATGAACGTGATTCACAGCGCCTGGAAAAACGGCTGTAAGAAGCTTGAGTTCCTCGGCAGCTCCTGCATCTATCCCCGCATGGCGCCCCAGCCCATGAAGGAGAGCTGCCTGCTTACCTCCGAGCTGGAAAAGACCAATGAAGCCTACGCCCTGGCGAAGATCTCGGGGCTGAAATACTGTGAGTATCTCAACCGCCAGTACGGCACGGATTATATCTCCGTGATGCCCACGAATCTCTACGGGCCCAATGACAACTACCATCCGACCCATTCCCATGTTCTTCCGGCTTTGATCCGGAGGTTTCATGAGGCAAAGGAAAACCATCTTCCCTATGTGACCTGCTGGGGCGACGGCAGCCCGTTAAGGGAATTCCTGTATGTGGATGATCTTGCCAATCTCTGCGTTTTCCTGATGAACAACTACAGCGGAAACGAAACCGTCAACGCCGGCACCGGCAAAGAGATCACGATCAGAGATCTCACCGATCTGGTCGCCCGCATTGTCGGATATGAAGGGGAGATCCGCTGGGATACCTCCAAACCCAACGGCACGCCGCGGAAGCTTCTGGATGTCTCGAAGGCCGCTTCTCTTGGCTGGACGTACAGAACCGAACTGGAAGAGGGAATCCGCCTTGCCTATGAGGATTTTCTGAACAACCCGATGCGGGCCGAGAGATAATGATGAAACAGGGTGCTCTCCGCATCCTTTTTCATCCAGGATCCCAAGTGTTTTTCGCGGCAATCGCGGATATAATATCGTATGTCGGAAGACGAGGAAGAGGGAGTGAGATTCTATGAGAAAAAATACCTGTCTGGCGGTACCGGGCACGTTTCTTCCCTATAATGATGTGACGACCCAGCTGGTGTACAAGCAGCTGCGGCTGTTGCCGATGAGGTATGATGTATGCGCCATGGACGGGGAGAAAGATGACCCCGGGCTTGTGGAAAAGCTGAACCTCGACCCCGAGTACCGGAAATTTCATGTCGAAACGGTGTGCACCCACAGGGATGCGACCTTTTCGATCCGCAATGTGAATCTCTTAAAGTCGCTTTCCGTCACAAAACAATATGCGCAGGCGGCGGTGAACATGTATTCGGATCAGCAGTTTCTCTATACCTCGACGTTTCCCACCGCATCGATCCGTGCGGGCATGGAGCTGAAGAAACGGCATCCGGAGCTGATCTGGATTGCGAGCTTTTCCGATCCGATCAATCACAGCCCCTACAAATACGATACGAAAACGATCCGCTCGTACTATCCGGTCGAACGGGAGTGTTTCTACCTTTACTGCCATTTTTACGTTCGCGACAGAGATGAGGCGGATGCCTTTGAAAACGCCGATCTTCTGCTGTTTATCTGCGAAGAACAGCGGGATTTCATGATTGAGCAGTACATGAAATACTTTCATGCCGTTGATGAGAAAACGATCCGTGACAAATGCGTGATCGTGCCGCTTTCCTATATCCCCGAGTGGAACAGCCCGGCGGAAAAGGACAATGCGGGACATGGGGAAGTCTTTACCCTGGCGCACTTCGGGCGCATCTACGGGCTCCGCATCATCGAGGAGTTTATCTATGCCCTGTTCCTGTTTGTCAAGATGTATCCCAATCGGAAACTGCGGATCGAGCAGTACGGGGAATTCCGGCGCTCCGATCTGAAGCTGATCCGCAAACTCGGACTTACGGACTATTTCGTGATTCATGACAAGTTCTCCTACGAGGAAGGGTATCAGCGCATGTCCGAGGCGGATGCGGTGCTTCTGTTCGATACGATTATGCCGGAGGATGAAATTCAGCCCTATCTTCCGAGCAAGGTTCTGGAGTATTCGCTGCTCAAAAAGAATGTGCTTGCCGTCACCACTTCGAGAAGCCCCGCTTACCGGCTGATGAAAAAGACGGATTCGGTGGTCTGCCGCTATGACAGGCATGACATTCTGAGAGGACTTGAGGACATTGTGCTGCACGGAAAAACCTCACGCATCGATTATTCCTTCACCAACGAAGAAGCGGTCAGAGAGCTGAAAGAGAGGATCAGCACGCTTTCGGAACGATAGATTAAGAGGAACTGTTTTCTCTTCCGCGAAAGGAGCTCAGTGGAATTGCGTCCGTCACTTTAGTATAATGACAGGGATTTTCAAAGGGGAACTGTATGGGACAGATATTCGGCACCGTGATGAAATGGTGCTATGACATTACAAAAAACTATGGACTGGCAATCATCCTTTTTACCGTTTTCAGCAAGATTGTCCTTCTTCCGGTATCCGTGTGGGTCCAGAAGAATTCCATCAAAATGGTGCGGATTCAGCCGGAGATCAACCGGATCAAGGTTCGTCATTACGGAGACAACGATGCGATTGCCGAAGAACAGCAGAAGCTTTTCAAACGGGAAAAATACAATCCTCTGGCTTCGATTGTCCCGCTGATCATCCAGATCGTTCTTCTGATGGGTGTGGTGGAAGTGATCTATCACCCCATGGAATATATTCTGAAGCTTCCCAAAGACGATATTGCCGCCCTGAAGTCGGCCTCTCTTGACTATGTCGACGGACTGGACCCCGAATCGGGTTCGCTGGAACTGGCGGTGATTCAGGATATTCAGAGCAATGAACATACCGATGCCTATATCGCCGCAGCTTCCGAAGAATCCGTCCGGGCCGTAAACAGCCTCGGCATGACGTTCCTCGGCATGAACCTCGGTTGGATCGCATCCGTGACCGGAGGCATCGCCTGGATTGTTCCGCTTCTTGCCGGACTTTCATCCTGGCTGCTGGCCTGGGCGCAGAACCGGATCAATGTCCTTCAGTCCGAGCAGTCCAACTGGAACAAATACGGAATGATGGCATTCTCCGTAGGCATTTCCGTCTATCTCGGCATTTTTGTCGCAGCCGGAGTTGTGCTGTACTGGATTGCGTCAAATCTGCTTGCGATCGTCCAGCAGGTGCTTCTGAACATGGCGATCGATCCCAGGAAATATGTCGATCACGAAGATCTCGAGGCATCCCGGAAAGAGCTTGCGGAACTCGAGAAGGGAAAGGAGAAGAGAAAGTGGAATGACCCGCTCGTCAAACGGGCGAGAGCCGACTACAAACGCTTTTTCTCGATCGGAAACAAGCATCTTGTCTTCTACTCCGAATCCAACGGCTTCTTCAAGTATTACCGCGGAACGATCGACTTTATTCTGAAGTACACGAATATTCCGCTGCACTATATCACCAGTGATCCGAACGATCAGATTTTTGAGATGGCAAAGGAAAATGATCAGATCAAACCGTACTACATCGATATGACTAGCCTCATCACTCTGATGATGAAGATGGACGCGGATGTCGTGGTCATGACGATGCCGGATCTTGAAAACTATCAGATCAAGCGCAGCTATGTCCGCAAGGACATTAAATACATCTATATTCCTCACTGCATGGACTCGCTGAACATGACGATGCGCAAGGGCTCCATGGATCATTTCGATGCGGTCCTCGTCACCGGCAAGCATCACCGGGAAGAGGTGGAGAAAGTGGAAATCGCCTATGACCTGCCGCGAAAGGAAATCATCGACACCGGTTATCCGCTGCTCGATGACATGCGTGCGGATTATGCCGGGATGACGCTTCCGAAAGACCATCAGACGACGATTCTGATCGCCCCGTCCTGGCAGAAAGACAACATCGTCGACTCCTGCCTCGATGAACTGCTCGACCAGCTCAAAGGCCATTCCTACAAGGTTGTCGTGCGTCCTCACCCCCAGCATGTGCGCCATATGCCGGAGCGGATGAACCAGCTTAAGGAGCGGTTCAAAGACGATTCCAATATTGAGATTCAGACCGACTTCTCCAGCAATTCCACGGTGTTTGAAGCCGACCTCATGATCACCGACTGGTCGGGCATCGCCTATGAGTATGCATATACGACATGCAAACCGGTTCTCTTCATCGACACGCCGATGAAGGTCATGAACCCCGAATATCAGAAGATTGACACCGTACCCATCAATATCTGGATGCGGGAGGTGATCGGCGCCGTCGTCAGGCCCGATCATATGGAAGAAGTGCCGGGGCAGGTGCAGTATCTCCTGGATCATTCGGAAGAATACCGTGCGAAGATCGACGAATTTGTGCATGAGTATGTGTACAACCTCGGAAGCAGCGGTGAAGTGGGGGCACGCTATATCATCGATCAGGTATTCTCGCAGGTGGAAAAGAGATGGGAGAGTCACAGTGAAGCCGGATAAGCTGTTCCGTTATCTGTACTTCACCGTCTGCTGTTTCTTTCTGTTCATGACCGATGTGCGGGCCTATGTGGATCCTTCGGTTCTCACCTATGCGATCCAGGCAATCGCCGGCATCGCCATTGCGCTGGGAACGGCAGTCGGAATCTACGGCCGCCGCATCCGGAAGGTGATTCTGGGAAAAGAGGAAGAGGCAAACCGCGATATTGCGGGCGATGATCTCGTCTTTCACGATCCCGAAAGCGGAGACACCCTGCGTGCCCTGTCCTTTCTTTCCGGCGAGGAGATTTCTTCCATCCGGAAAAGTCAGGAAAAAAAGAAAAAGACCTTCAGCCTGCGCAGCGGAATACTGATTACGCTGGCGGTCAGCTTTCTGTGGATGCTGTATTCACCGCTGATGCTGTATCTCGGCAATATGCGGGAGTTTCTGTACGATATCTATTCGATCCTGCCGGCGGTGGGCATCATGTTTGCCTTCGGCATGGCGGTCGGAAGCCTGGTGTATTTCATCGCGCATAAGGCTGGGCCGGCGGTCTACACCTTCTTCACGGCGCTCGGGCTGGCGTTTCTCATCATCAGCTTCATTCACGGCAATTTCATGGCCGGAGGACTTCCGCCGATGGACGGCACCAGTTTTGACTGGTCGAAGTACGGTGTTCAGAAACTGCAGTCCTATGTTCTGATTCTTGTCGTCGGAGTGCTGGTGGTCCTGATGGCGGTCCGGATGAAGCGGCGAGTCTTTTTTCTGGCCGCCAATAATATCGCCGTCTTTCTGACGCTGATCATGGCCGCAACCCTGTTCAATGTCGCCTATCAGAAAAACGGCTTCACTCCCAGGGCCTCCGCTTCCGTCACCACGAAGAATCTCTTTGTGATGTCGGAAAACAAAAACGTGATCTTCTTCATGATCGATGCGACGGATTCGGGCATCTTCCGCGATCTTATGGAAAGCGAGGATCCCGAATACAGGGAGTATTTCGAGGATTTCACCTACTTTCCCAATACCGTCGGTTCCTACACCTACACCAGCCACGCAGTTCCCTTTATCCTGACTGGCGAATGGTTTGAAAACCAGGAGGACTTCGAAGTCTTTGAAACCCGGGCGATGAACCGCTCGAAACTGCTGGCATCCCTGGAGGAAGAGGGGTATCTGCTCGGCATGTATGAGGACCAGCTGACCTATGCGGACAGGGGCATCTACCGCTTCGACAATGTCATGGATGACCACTATGTTCTCGATTCGATCGGCGAATACGCCCGGCAGAGTTTTTACATGACCTGGTTCCAGTACATGCCGTATCCGCTCAAGCCGCTGTTCTCCCATGAGGATATGTTTGAAAACATCCAGCACCGCGCGATCGGCCAGCAGGAACCGTTTATCGGAAAGAACATCTGGTTCAACAACACCCAGAAACAGACGGAGTTCTCCTTTGTGGATCAGCCGTGTTTCCGGTTCATCCATCTCGAAGGGGCACATGTGCCGTTCCACTTTGACAAGGATGTCAACGAGATTTCCACACAGGACGGCTCCTATTCCCAGAATGTGCAGGCAAGCATCACGATCGTGCACAATTATCTTTCCAAACTGAAGGAAGCCGGCATCTTTGACAATTCCGCAATCATCGTCCTCGCCGATCACGGATACCGGGACGAGGATGAGATCAACGCCCTGACAGGCCGTTCCAACCCGCTGCTTCTGATCAAGGGCTTCGGCGAAAAGCACGCGATGGAAACATCGGAGATTCCGATCTCCCAGATCGATTTCCAGGAGATGTATCAGAAACTGCTCGCCGGTAACAGTTCCGATCAGCTCTTTGATCTTACCGAGGGACAGGCGCGCAAGAGGCGCTTTCTCGCCTTCAACTTCAATACCCCGGAGCTGATTTGGGAATTTGAAACAGAAGGCTATGCCGGCGACTTCGATGCCATGCACGAGACGGGGAATGAATTCGTACCCGACTGAGTTGACAGGCAGGTTCAGAAACGAATAGAATGTTTCACGGGTCATATAAGACCGGAATTGTGAAACATTCTGTTTTTTATTTATAGAAACAGACTGCACATTCCTGTTTCAAAAGATCGGAAAACTATGGCAGAACGAAACGAAGAAAACCGGAAAGAGATGCTTTCCGAAAAAGAGTTCGGAATTCTGGCGCTGCTTGCGGACTGCAGTGAGCCGATGAGTCAGAGGCGGATTCAGGAAGGCACCGTCTATTCCCTGGCGACCGTCAACCGCGTACTGAAAACCCTGGTTTCAAAGGGGTTTGTACAGGAGGGAAGAATCACTTCCTCGGGGCTTGCGGCGCTGGAACCCTACCGCGTGAAGCGGGCCATCTTTCTTGCGGCGGGATTCGGATCGCGGCTGGTGCCGGTGACGCTGAATACCCCCAAGCCTCTGGTCCGGGTGAACGGGGAGCGGATCATCGACCGGCTGATCGATGCCTGCCTTGCGATCGGGATTGAGGAGATCTATATCATCCGGGGATATCTTGCCGAGCAGTTTGATCTGCTTCGGTATAAATATCCGATGATCCGGTTCATCGAGAATCAGAGATACAACGAAACCAACAATATCTATTCAATGCTGTGTGTCAGGACATTGATCTCCAACGCCTATGTGCTGGAAAGCGATCTGCTGATCTCCAATCCGAAGATTCTTCGCAGGTACCACTATACCTCCGACTTTCTGGCGATCCGAAAGGCATGGTCGGATGACTGGTGCTTTACCGTAAAAGACGGAACGATCACCGAGGAGAAAGTCGGCGGGCAGGGCGAGGAGAATTACCAGATGGTCGGCATATCCTTCTGGAATGAAGAGGACGGCAGAAAGCTGGCCGATCATATCGAAGAGGCATATCGGATGCCCGGCGGAAAAGAGCTCTACTGGGAACAGGTGCCGCTGGTCGTCTTCCGAAACGACTACCATGTGAAAATACAGGAATGCCGCCAGGAGGATATCACCGAAATTGATACCTTCCGGGAACTGTGCGCCTTTGATCAGTCCTACAACCCCGGCATCTACGGATGAACGATATCTGAATGAGGAAAAGAACATGAAAAAGATCGAACGAAAAATACTGCTGAACCCGGGACCTTCCACCACGACGGATACCGTCAAATATGCGCAGGTGGTTCCCGACATCTGTCCCCGGGAAAAGGAATTCTCCTCGCTGTTCAAAGGTCTGCGGGAAGATCTCGTAAAGATCGTCCACGGCGATCCCGACACCTATACCAGCGTGCTGTTCTGCGGAAGCGGAACGATCAATATCGACGTATGCATCAGCTCTCTTCTTCCGGAAGGGAAGAAGATTCTGGTCGTAGACAACGGCAACTATTCCGCAAGAGCCGCGGAAATCGCGATGTATTACGGCTTGCCGTGCATTGATCTCAAATTCCCGATCACCGAACAGCCCGACCTTGCCAAAGTCGAAGAAACCCTGAAGAACAATCCGGATATCGCCATGGTCTACACGACCTACCAGGAAACCGTCACCGGCCTTCTGAATCCGGCAAAGGAGCTCGGCGCCCTGGCGCATCAATACGGTGCGGTCTTTGTCTGCGACACCACAAGCGTCTATGCGATGCGGCCGATTCATATCGAAGAAGAAAACATCGACTTCCTGATGGCCAGTGCCCAGAAGGGCCTGATGGCATTTACCGGCATCTCCTTCATCATCGGAAGACGGTCGATCATCGAGGCGAGCAGGGATTATCCCAAACGCTCCTATTACTGCAATCTCTACCTGCAGTATGAATTCTTCGAGAGAACCGGAGAAATGCATTTCACCCCGCCGGTCCAGACGATCTATGCCCTGGTTCAGGCGATCAAGGAATACTGGCAGGAAGGGGAAGAAGGCAAATGGGCAAGGCATACAAGGGTCTATAACGCCATAAACAAAGGCCTTGAAGAGCTCGGCTTCCGCCAGCTGCTTCCCGCCGAAATCCGGGCGGGACTGGTCTCATCGGCGGTTTATCCCGATGATCCCAACTGGAATTTCGACCGGCTTCACGACTATTGTTATGAGCGCGGATATACGATTTATCCCGGGTTTGTGAGCTCCGCCAACACCTTCCGTCTCTGTTCGCTGGGAGCGATTGACGAAGCGGATATCGAAGCGTTCTTTGAGGTATTCAAAGACGCACTGAAGGCATGCAATATCGCCGTGCCTGTATACTACGCAGAAAACTGAGGGGGACTGAGAATATGAAGACAGTGTATACCGTGTTCTGTACGGACGTAATCCATGAGGGACATAAGAACATCATCAAAGAGGCAGAGAAATACGGCCGCGTCGTAGTCGGCGCCTTAAGCGACAAGGCGGCGATCCGGTTCAACCGCTTTCCGACGGTGCCGCTGGAGGAAAGAGTCCGGATGTATGAGAATCTCGAGGGTGTGGATGAGGTCATCGTACAGGATGACATCATGTATGACCATGTGATCGAACAGCTGAAGCCCGACTATGTCATCCATGGCGACAACTGGAGAGAAGGGCCCGAATCCGCGATCCGCGAGAATGTGCTGAACCTTCTGAAAACGTACGGCGGCGAGCTGATTGAAGTGGGATATACCTATAATCCGGCCGTGAAGAAAATCGACCGGCAGCTGATCGAAAAGCTTTCGATGCCCGAATACCGCAGAAAGCGGCTGAGACAGCTGATTGAAATGACGCCGATCGTCAAGGTCATGGAGGCCCACAGCGGCCTCACCGGTCTGATCGTCGAGAAGACGATTGTCGAACATGACGGCCGTCTGGATCAGTTTGATGCGATGTGGGTGAGCTCACTCTGCGATTCCACCGCCAAGGGCAAGCCGGATATCGAGCTGGTGGACATGAGCTCGCGGCTGCGTACGATCGATGACATCATGGAAGTGACCACCAAGCCGATCATCCTCGACGGCGATACCGGAGGTCTTGCGGAACATTTCGTATACAACGTCAGAACTCTCGAAAGAATGGGAGTCTCCGCCGTCATCATCGAAGACAAGAAGGGGCTTAAGAAAAACAGCCTGTTCGGCACCGAGGTGGAACAGACGCAGGCGGATATCGAAGAGTTCTCCGCCAAGATCAAAGCCGGCAAGGAGGCGCAGCTGACGGATGATTTCATGATCATCGCCAGATGTGAATCCCTGATCCTCGAGCAGGGGATGGAAGACGCACTGAAGAGATGCCGCGCCTATGTGGAAGCGGGTGCCGACGGCATCATGATTCATTCCCGGAAGAAAGATCCGGCGGAAATCCTCGCGTTCTGTGATGAGTTCCGCAGAACGGATCAGAAAACCCCGATCGTCGTGGTTCCGAGCAGCTTCAATACGATTACCGAAGAAGAGCTTTCAGAGCACGGGGTGAACATTGTCATCTACGCAAATCAGCTGACGAGAAGCGCCTTCCCGGCGATGCAGGAAACCGCCCGCGATATCCTGAAATACCATCGTGCCAAGGAAGTGGATGACCGTCTTCTTCCGATCAAAGAGATCATCACCCTGATCGACGAGCTGTAATTCCGCAAATAAAGAAGAGCCGCAGCGGCCGGGCTGGTTTCCCGAAGGAAATCCATACGCTGCAGCCCTTTTTTCGTCCGTGAAAATCTCTCTTCTTTCCGGCATTGTCCGAAGGATTGCAGAAACGCTGAACTCCCGGCATCCGCTTTCCGCGGGAAAACTCCGGTATGCTTTGCCCCGTCAAAGCGTTCAGAAGACAACATCATAAAAGGGGCTGCGGATCACAGCCCCTGTGCATGGATCATTCTCTGGAATATGTTTTTCCGGTGGGCTTCAGTGCTTCGAAGTCATCCGCCTTGGCCCCGGTGAGCTCAAGTTCGGTAAGATGATTCAGATCATCATATTCAAACTGGATGTAGCTGCGGGAGCGCTCCGGCCCGGTATTTTCCGGAAGGACTGCTTCGCCGCTTTTTCCGTCGAGCAGATTCTGATAGATCTCCTGCAGATCATCGTAGCCGATCGCCGCATCGGAAGTAAGCATCGCATGCTTTTCATTGAATCCTTTGATCAGAAGCAGAGGATTCTGTCTTCCGCTGCTGTGGACCTTGTCCGCATATCCGTGATCCGCGAGGATGATCACGGCGCTGTTGTCATAGGTGCCGGAATCCTTCAGAGACTGCAGGTATTTTTCCAGCACCGTGACGCATGCCTCGACATTGGCTTCATAGGAAGCTTCATCGGTGTCTTCGACATCCTCAAGATCCCGGTTGTAGCGATAGGGAGGATGAGCGCCTTCAATGTGAATGTAGCGGAACCGCTTTTCCGGTTTTACCTCGACCTTATGGTCATCGAAATAATCGTAGAACCAGGGATCATACCACTGGTAATAATACTCGGCCGCTTTTTCATTCTGCAGGTTGAACAATGCGTAGGGCTCATAGCGCTTGAGCTGATAGGGCATATAGAGGAAGAACGCCATCCGCAGCTCATCCAGCATGAAGGTCTTCGCGCTGCCAAGGCCATAGGGCCGCTCAAAGATGTTTTCGTATTCGAAGAATTCGGGATCCTCGAATACGACATCCTGTACATCGTAGATCGCTCTTACATAGTTCTCGTTTTTCAGCCGTCTGAGAATCGGCGACTGCTTCATCGCCCCGGTATAGTAGGAGCGGAATTCATCCTGGCAGAGATACCGCTCGCCGGTAAGGATGTGGGGCACCGCAAGCACCGTAAAAGGATAGACGGCCAATGTATCGGGATAGTAGGTGAAGTCCTCGAACACATCGGCGAAATAAGGGTCTTCACTGTTCATGAGATCTGCGAAGGTCTTCGAGTCGACCGCATCCACGACAAAGATCACGAAGTTTTTGTCGGAGGACATTTCCGCAAGGCCTTCATGGCTGATGCATAACTGGGTCTTGCGCTGCAGGCCGTTGTTTCTTACGCAGACGATGACCAGGGTGACGGCCAGCACGGCGGTGATTGCGGAGGTGATGAACTTCGTGAAATTCAGAAACTTCTTCCGCTTCAATACCACCGCAAACAGGATCACGGCAGCTGTCACTGCAATCCAGAGAATCAGCGACTGCATCTCCTGGGCACGGAACATCGACCAGTCGACCTCGGTGCCGTCGGAAGGCGGCAGATCCCCGATCAGGAAATTGCCCTGAATGTAAAAGGCGAGAAATGCGATCAGCCCCAGAACCACGCATCCGAAGAACAGCTTCTTCGAAATCAGCCGGACCAGGAAGAACCCGGAGATCAATACGGAGGTGACGATCAGAAACAGCAGAAGGATATACCGGAAGATCGCATAGACGTCATATTCAAACTCGAAGATGTTCGTGAAATAGATTTCCAGCGGCGTATAGAAACAAAGCATGAATCCCATCGCGACGGAAAGCATCACCGCCGCAGGGAATTCCCGGAATGGTTTTTTCTCTTCCTTCTGCGCTGTCTGTTCACTGAAGTGCAGGGCACGTATTTCCGAAGAGGCGGGATCGCGGAACTCCAGATTGTCCGATTCACGGATCTTCTGATCAAAACTGTCATGAAACAGCACCGATCGGATCTTCCGCCAGTAAATGCCGAATACCGTACCGAGGGCAATCGCAATGCCGGCGATCGCCTGAATCGCATAGGTCATGACCGACGGATCGATATAGGCGTTGACATCGGTCATAAAAAGAAAAAAGAAAGCTGCGGAAAAATAGAGGAATGCGAACCCTTTTGCGGGAGAAAGTCGTTTTTTCATACCACACAAGTATAGTACAAAGCATGGGAAGGTCCATGATTTCCTACACAGAAAAACGAAAAGAAGAAAAAAGGCGAAGAAGCGGTGACCGGCCGGCAAAGAGGAAGAGACTGATTCCCGCATGCCCGGGGATGGAAGAGGGAAGACGCCGGGATTAGCACTTAAAACAAAAGAGTGCTAAAAGCCTGTTGACTTTAAATCGTAAACAAATATAATGACTAGTGGATGTTAGCACAAAAGACGTCCGAGTGCTAAACAGATGGAGGTTAAATACATGTTAAAGCCATTGCACAATTATGTTGTCCTTGAAAAGGTCAAAGAAGAAGTCAAGACAAAGTCCGGTATTCTCCTGACAACGGGAGAAGCGAAGGATGCCCCCAGCATGGGTGAAGTCATTGCGGTCGGTCCCGGCAGTTACATTGACGGCAAGCTGGTCGCGATCGATCTCAAGAAGGGTCAGAGAGTGATTTACAAGAAGTATTCCGGAACAGAAGTTACCGTGGATAAGAAGGATTATCTGCTCATCAGCGAAGAAGATATTCTGGCAACGGTAGAGTAATCAGAAAGAAGGATAGGAAAAGAATATGGCAAAGGATATCAAGTACGGAAAAGACAGCCGTCAGAAGATGCTCGACGGCGTAAACAAGCTTGCGGACGCAGTCAAGGTTACCCTTGGTCCCAAGGGACGGAACGTCGTTCTCGAAAAGAGCTACGGAAGCCCGCTGATCACCAATGACGGTGTGACGATCGCCAAGGAGATCGAACTCGAAGACAAGTTCGAAAACATGGGTGCCAAGCTTGTTTATGAAGTTGCGAATAATACCAACGAAACTGCCGGTGACGGAACAACCACCGCTACCGTTCTTGCCCAGGCGATGATCACAACCGGTCTCAAGGCTGTGGACAAGGGCACCAACCCGGTTCTCATGAGAGAGGGAATCGATGCGGCCGCCAAGGCAGTTGCGGAAGATCTTCTGAAGAAGTCTCACGAAGTCAAGACCAGCGCCGATATCAGAAATATCGCCACCGTCTCCTCTTCTTCCGAGGAAATCGGCAAGATCATCGCGGATGCGATGGATAAGGTCGGCAAGGACGGCGTCATCAACGTCGATGAGTCCAAGTCCTTCGAGACCGTTCTTGAGATGACCGAAGGCATGCAGTATGACAAGGGATATGTTTCCCCGTACATGGTCACCGACCGGGAAAAGATGGAAGTTACTCTGGAGAACGCCCTGATCATGGTTACCGATCAGAAGGTCAACACCATTCAGGACATCCTGCCGGTGCTCGAGGAAGTTGTCAAGGCCAACCGTGCCCTGCTCATCATCGCGGATGACTATGACAACGAAGTCATGAGCACCCTCATCATCAACAAGCTCCGCGGCACCTTCAACGTCGTCGCGACCAAGGCTCCGGGATTCGGAGACAACTCCAAGAACATGCTCGGTGACATTGCATGCATGACAGGTGCGAACTTCTTCGCCAAGGATCTCAACGCCAACCTCGCAGATATGAAGGTCACCGATCTCGGCTCCGCCAAGAAAGTTGTCGTAAGCAAGGACAAGACCACGATCATCGGCGGAAAGGGCAAGAAGACTGATGTTCAGGCCCGTGCCGACGAAATCCGTCATGCGATCGAGAACACCAAGTCCGACTATGACAAGAAGAAGCTGATGGAGCGTCTCGGCAAGCTGACCAGCGGCGTAGCCCTGATCAAGGTCGGTGCGACTACCGAAACCGAGCTCAAGGACAAGAAGCTCCGCATTGAGGATGCCCTCAACGCTACCAAGGCAGCGGTTGCCGAAGGCGTCGTCGCCGGCGGCGGACTGGCTCTGGTTCAGGCATACAAGGATGTGAAGGACTCCATGAAGTCCGACATCACCGATGTGCAGAAGGGCATGAATGTCGTTCTCGAAGCTCTCAAGGAGCCGATCATGCAGATTGCGGAGAACGCCGGATTCGACGGTGTTGAAATCTTCGAAAAGCAGCTCGCTCAGAAGGACAACATCGGCTTTAACGCCAAGAGCGGCGAATGGGTTGATATGTTCAAGAAGGGTCTGATCGATCCGACCAAGGTTACCCGTTCCGCTCTGCTCAATGCCGCAAGCATCTCCGGTCTCTTCATCACCACCGAAGCAGCGGTTGCTGAGATTCCCGAAAAGAATCCGGCACCGGTACCGGCAATGCCCGAGTATTAATCTCTGAACATATGAAACGCACCGGAAGTTCCGATGCGTTTTTTCTTCGGTACTTTGAGGAATGCGCAAAAACCTCTTCATGGGTTCCGCCGGGAAGAAGCGGATCCATGCAGTCATGGCAATGTCCGGAATGATCTTTCTGCATGGAATACCGCTCATTCTGAGGCTGATGAACCTGAAGGCAGCCCTCTGCAATCCGGACTGCGGAGGAATCTGAATGGCAGAATCAGAGTATGAAAATTAATGCATGGCTCTGCCGATTGGGATGAGGGACCGGCTGAACCTCTGAGACAGCCGGATAATTTATGCAGAAGGGAAGGATGAAGAATATGGTTCAGAAACCATTTGCCGGAACACCATCAGATTATTCACAGAAACGAAACTGGCTTTCTCTGCCGGAAACCATAGACAAAGCAGCGGACCTGGTTTATCTTTATCCGTCCAGCTGAGAGGTTCCTCTGGCGGATATCATCTGTTCCGTTGACAACGTCATTATGCGGATTACGGCAAAACGCAATTTCGCCCAGCAGGCCAGTGCATTTGAACCGGTCGCCAATCTGTTCGCTCCGTACTGGCGGCAGGTGAATGGTGCGAAGCTTTCCGGAATGAGCTTCGAAGAGATCGATGAGGCTGAATGGGCAGAGCCGAGAACGGATGTTTACGCGGCAATGGATTACTATTTTGAGAATCTGAATCAGGGACGTCCGTATTTCCTTGCCGGTCATTCGCAGGGATCGCGGTTAAGCTTCATGGTGTTTTCGGAATATATGAAAGAACACCCGGAGTACTATTCGAGAATGATCGCCGCTTACTGCATCGGGGATTCTCTGACCGTTACGTATCTGAAAAACAACCCGCATGTAAAAGCAGGTTAAAGGGCAGACGATCTGGGTGTCGTTGTTTCCTGGAACACGGAAGGACCTGCGAATAAGGGAAGGGATTCGCTGGTGGTTTCTCCCGGAGCGATATCCATCAAACCTCTTAACTGGTGTGTTGATGAAACTCCCGCAGATGCACAGCAGAATCTCGGTTCCTTTGTGCCTCACCTTCTCACCCCGGGGATGGACGAATTGCCGATCAAAGCGGATGCCGTAATCGACCGGGAAAGAGGAACCGTAATGGTCATGAACCCTGCATTTGAGAAATATACCATCACGGCTCTGACCGGCATGCAGAATCTCGAAAAAGTGTTCGGCCCGGCAAGCTATCACGGATGTGATTATTCCTTCTTTCATCTGAACATCCGCGAAAATGCACTTCTGAGAGCCGAAACCTGGTTCAAAAATTACGTGTTCTCTCCGCAGGACAAGGGATCATCCCCGGGAGAAAACGGATGCCAGCGGATTTCAATGAGAGGTCCTGTCATCCCGGGCATTGATCTTTGAACAAACAAACGCACCGGAAATTCCGATGCGTTTTTTCTATTTTCTGGTTTTGAAGATGGTGTCTCCCGCAATCGCGATGGTGTTGGGGGGGAGATCCCGGTTGACAAAGGCATTGGCACCGATGACGCAGCCGTCTCCGATCTTGACCGGACCGCTGATCACGGCGTTGGTATACACCGTTACATGATCACCGATCACGGGCTTTCCGCCGGTTTTATCCACCCCGAGGGTGACCCCCTGATATACGGTGAAAAACGAACCGATTTTCTCCGCATTGAGATACATGAAGCTGGGATGAACGATGTGAAATCCTTCGCCGGGATTGCAGTCGATGCGGATCGGGTATTTCTGCAGTTCCCTTTTGTACATCGCCGTTGCCGCAAGCCATTTGGGGCTGCTGCGGGGATAGAACTGCCGCATCCGCATCCAGTACGTCAGCCGGAAAAGCCGTTCTTCCTTGTTGTGAAGCATTTTCCGCAGTTCTTTTCTGATATAGGCTTCCTTCTCTGCCTCGGAGAGGGAATCAATATCATCCTGACATCCGTCCCGTACTTTCATATCCCAGTACAGGGTCCTCAAAAGCGTTTTATCCATAAAAAATCTCCCGCAGTTTCCGTGGTTTCCCTTTCGGGACCGAAGAGGCAGAATGCATTCTCCCCGAGCTTCCTCAAAGGAAAACTTCTTATGTGTATAATAATACAGGGAGTGACCTTATGAATATAGCAATTATCACCGCTGCCGGCACCGGTACCCGGACACATCAGCTTGTACCGAAGCAGTTTCTTCATGTATATGACAAACCGATTATTATCTATACCCTGGAGTGCTTTCAGAACCACCCGATGATCGATGAGATCTATGTTGCGATCCTCGAAGGCTGGGAGGGATTCATGGATCTCTATGCCCAGCAGTTCGGCATCACCAAGCTCAAGGGGATTATCAAAGGCGGTAAGACCGGTCAGGAGTCGATAGAGAACGTCCTGTATGAAGTGAGAAAAACCCATGCGGACACCGATCTTGTTCTGGTGCACGACGGCGCAAGGCCGTATCTTCCCGAAGAGGTGATCACCTCCAACATCGAAACCTGCCGCAAACATGGCAATGCGATTACCGCGATCGACTGCAAGGAGGCGATGCTGGTGACACCGGACAAGATCCAGAGTGTCGAAAGCATTGACCGCGAAATTCTCTACCGCACCCAGACACCGCATGCGATGCCGTTGAAGGAAATGTGCGAGCTTCATGATCTTGCGAAAGAGAAGGGAATCGTCGCCTCGGTCGCAACCTGCACCCTGCTGATCGAGTGCGGCTTTCAGGTCTGGTTCAACCGCGGCAGTGACCTGAACTTCAAAATTACTTCAAAGGAAGACCTGCTGCTGTTCAAGGCGCTGCTTTCGGAACAGTCGCCTTCCTGGCTGAAATGATAGGAGAAGACTATGAACGTATCGGAATATATTGTGAAGTATCTTGAAGAAGAGGCGGGTATTAACCACGCCTATGTGATCGTCGGCGGAGCGGCGCTTTGGATCTGCAAGGCTCTTTCGCAGGCGAAGCAGCTGAAATTCACCTTTACCAACCATGAGCAGGCGGCGGTGATGGGGGCCGACGGCTATGCCCGGATCTCCGGAAAGCCCGGGGTTGCCTTTGTGACCAACGGGCCGGCCTTATGCAATGCCGTAACCGGTATGGCCCAGGCTTATGCGGACAGCTCGCCGGTCGTGCTGTTCACCGGCAACAGCGGCCTTCCCCATGTTCAGTTTGAGCGCGAGCACAACATGCGCCAGTACGGCACCCAGGATGTCCGCACCGACCTTCTGATGAAGCCGGTGACCAAGAAATACTACCTGATCGATGATCCCGCAAAGACCGCGGAGATTCTCGCCGACGCCTTTTATACCGCCTCCGAAGGGCGGCCGGGACCGGTATGCATCGAAGTGCCGGTAAGCATCCAGTCGGCCAGATGTGAATGTGATTTTCCGCCGGTGAAAAAGACCCCGGTCTATCCCGAACTTTCTTCTGCGACGATTCAGAGTGTCATTTCAAAACTCAAAGAGGCAAAGCGGCCGTTAGTCCTGGCGGGGCAGGGCGTCCGCCTTTCCGAAAGCACGGAGCTGTTCCGTCGCTTCATTGAAGCGCTCGATGTGCCGGTCGTCAATTCCCGGATGGGCATCGATACGATCGAAACCGGCAGTAAGTACTTTGTCGGCCGCTGCGGCAACCACGGCAGCCGTGCCAGCCACTTTGCCCTGCAGACCTGCGATGTGCTTCTCGTCCTCGGCAGCCGGCTGGCCCCGAATACCACCGGATACAACGTGAAGGACTTCTCGAAGCAGTCGCGCAAGATTCTGATCGAAATCGATCCCACCGAACTGGTGCAGTGGGGCGTTGCAATCGATGAAACGATCCATGGCGAACTTCATGACTTCCTGAGTCAGGCAGATGCGCTGATCGAAGAAGAAGGCATCCGGGCGGATCACGGCGGCTGGGTGAAGACCTGTGAAGCATGGAAAGAACAGTGGCCGATCATGCAGGAAAAGTATTATACAAAGGATGTGATCAACTCCTATCTGCTCGTCGATACCGTCACAAAACACGCAAAGCCGGGCGATATCGCAATCGCCGATACCGGCAGCTCCTGTTCGGTGGTGGCCCAGGTCTGGAATGTCAAAGAAGATCAGCGGGTATTTATCTCCGGAGGTCTTTCCGGCATGGGGTACTGGGCGACTTCGATGGGCCTTGCGGAAGCGTATCGCAACAGGGGGAACATCCTTTGCTTTGTCGGCGACGGCAGCCTGCAGATGAACATCCAGGAATTTGCCACCCTGCATGCATACAACATGCCGGTCAAGCTCTTTGTGGTGACCAATGACGGCTATCAGTTTGTGCGCATGAGCCAGTCGGGCTATGACATCATCCCGACGTTTGGCACCGATACGGAAGACGGCGTGCCGATCCCCGATATCGAAAAGGTGACAAAGGCCTACGGGCTGAACTATCTTTCCTGCAGTGATCCGGCAAAGCTCGATGAAACGGTGGAACGGGCGATGAACACGGATGGCCCGGTGGTCTGCGAAGTCTTTGTGACCAAGGATCTCAACGTCGAGCCGAGAATCAAATCAATCGCCGCAAATGACGGCACCTTTATCATGCCGAGCTATGAAAACCTCTATCCGTATCTTGACGAAGAGGTGCTGAAGAAAGAGATTGCGAAGGCGTTTGAATCATGAAAGAGATCTCCTTACAGGAACAGAAGAGCATCATGCTCGAAATGCTGAAGAGCTTTCATGAATTCTGCCAGGAGCACGGACTGCGCTATTATCTCACCGGCGGGACATTGCTCGGAGCGGTGCGCCACCGCGGCTATATCCCCTGGGATGATGACATCGATGTCGGAATGCCGCGGAAGGACTATGAGATTTTTTCGAAGATCTACAACAATGAGAAAAAGGAAAAGGACTATTACTTCTATACCTTCCATAACGAACCGGATCTCTATGTCTCCAGCGGCAAGCTCGTACATACCGGAACCATGATGGAAGAGGCGGTGGACTCCCCGGTGAAACTCGGGGTATATCTCGATGTGTTTCCGCTGGATACCCTGGGAAACAGCCGCCGACAGGCGGAGAAGCTCACCGCCGATGCCCTGGAAATCCGCAGAAAGCTCGATGTGCAGAACTGGAAGCTGATCAAGGAGAGAAGCTGGTATAAGAATGCGGTCATCTTTCTGATCAAATTGTTCTCTCCCAAAGGGAAAAGAAAAAAGCTCATCCTTGCCCAGGATGAACTCTGCCGGACCTATGAGTCCGTCGACCTCGGCGCCTTTGTGGGATACCCCTGCGCGGCGATGAAGATCGAGCTTCTGGAAGGGCAGTGGTACCGCGAGCGCATCCTGCAGCCCTTCGAGCAGTATGCCTTCTATATTCCCGTCGATTACGTGAATGTGCTCAATGTCTTCTACGGGCCGACCTTCATGGAACTGCCGCCGGAAGAAAAGCAGAAGACCCATCACGCCTATCACGTCTGGTATAAGGATTAGTTTCCCTTCCGGAACTTCAGGAAGAGATATCCGGCCAGTCCGACGGAAACGGCAACCAGGATCAGACGGATCACCACGTACTGATACAGGAAGTGAATCACCAGCGTAACACCAAGAAGAGCAAGGCTCAGTTTTACGACATAGGGAATGTCGTAGATATCGGGAAAGTGCTCTTCTTTTTGAATGGAACGGTAGCTGATGTAATGAAACACCGCCAGGAAGAGATATGACAGCAGGGTGGTTGCCCCGGCTGCGGTATAGCCGAAAATCGGGATCAGGATGTAGTTGAGAAGTACATTCAGGCATGCCGCGGCGAGGGTTGCGATCCCGATCCATCTGGTTTTCTTATAGTGGTATTCCACATTGGTGAACATCGTAAAGACGAAGATGAAGTAGACGGAAGCGCTGACACTCGGCACGATGACCGCCGCATCGGCGTAGCTTTCGCCGGCAAAGATGCGGATCACTTCCGGCGCCATGCCCATCGCCCCCACGCAGAGCAGCGCGATGCCGAGATACAGCAGCCGGCTGTTCCTGTTGACCGTCTCATACTGCTCATCCCGCAGGCGCTGAAAGGTATACGGCACAAAGCTGCTGTTAATGGCGTTGACGATCATCAGAACCATCGAAGCGATCATATAGGCGATGGAATAGATGCCCGATTCGGCATCTCCCGCCATCCGTCCGATCATGATGCGGTCGGAGGAGGTCAGAACGATGTTGGAAAGATAATGGGGGACTAACGGCAGGGCAAAGGCAAGGGAGTATTTCCAGATCTCCCTGTCATACAGCCGTTTGCCGTTTTTCAGAAAGAGGAACAGGATCGGAAGGCCGGCAATGCAGCGGATCAGAAGGTCGGCTTCGATCTTCGCTTCCAGCCGGTTGGAATAATGCAGGACGGCATAGATGGAGAACGCATAGGAGAACACCGTCACAAAGACCGAAAGGGCGGTGGAGAGCTTATAGCGGAAATGAAACTCCTCCCTGCTCTTGAAGTAATCAAAGGGAAGAGAGACAAACAGATGCACGAAGATCAGCCCCGTAAGCAGTTCGGGAAGATGGAAGAGGTCGGCCCAGAAGGAAGGCGCAAGCAGAAAGAGAATCAGAAACCCCGAAAACAATGCGATGCTTAATCCGAGCATTGTCGAGGTAAAGGCAGCCTCTTCTTCCTGATGATCTGCCAGGCCTTTGACATAGGTCTCGTAGGAGAGATTCATCGTGATGATAATGCCGAGAATTCCCAGCCACGTTCCGTACTGATTATAGATGCCGTATTCCGCCTGGGTCAGAACCCGGGTGAACACCGGCGTGGTAAACAAGGCGAAGGCGCTTTGAAAAACAGAGCACATGAGCACCCAGAAACTCGCCTTGATCGGAGCTGAGAGAGACCGGTATTTTTCAAGCAGGGAACTGATCTGTTTCATTGCGCTGCCTTTCCGGCGGCTCTTTTTCCGGCAAGCTCCATCATCTTCCGGTTGTATTCGTCGGCGTCAAAGCGGCTTCTGGCATAGGCTCTTGTCTTCTGCACGGAGTCTTCGTCCTTTTTCGGAGTATGAAGAACGATCTCCTTCAATGCATCGGTGTCAAAAGGCTTGACATAGGTGCCGAACGGGGCAGGGGCGCAGCTCGGGACGCCGGAAATATCAAAGCCGGCAATCCTGGTGCCGCAGCTGAGGGCTTCGATGCAGGTATTGGGTTCGGTTTCCGCAAGGCTGGTGCAGACAAAAAGGTCGGCCATGGAGTAAAACATCGCCAGGCGGTTCTGGTCATATTCATAGCGCAGGGGATAGAAGTTGGAGGGAACCCCGAGGGGATCGGCACTGAAGCCGACATGCACGAATACCACATCGTTATGATCGAGGCACTTCTCCGCGAGTTCTATATAGTATTTGCCGCCCTTGCGGATGCTCGGGTAGGGGCAGACATTCAGGATGACCTTCTGGTCTTCTCTGATGCCGAGCTCCTGCCGTAACTGATCGGCCTTGCGGGGATAGAAGATCGTCTTCTGATCCACAGCCTCATCCAATGCAAAGACATCAAAGCCTCTGAGAAGAGAGGACTGTCTTGCCTTTCCGGCGGTATAGGGAACCCCGACAAAGCAGAGGTTCTGATCCCGGTAGGCTTCTGCCTTTTTTTTCTGCAGGGTGCGGCTGGTATCGAAGAACCAGCTGATCGGATAGTCCTTCTGATGGGGGCAGGCAAAGCAGACATCCTTGTATTTTTCGCAGTCGTAGGTAAACGCGCATGCTCCGGTGAAGGAATACTCATCCCACATGATCTGAATCACCGGAAGCTTCATCTTCCGCAGATGGTCATACAGATCATAGAGGTTGATATAGTGGCCGTGCAGATTGCCGAGCACCACGACATCCGGCGCAAAGGAAGTGATCTCGGAAACCGCGCGGTTTGTGGCAAGCGCGGAAAAGCAGCCGTTCATCCCGCTGATTCTTCCCAGCAGGTTATGAACCTTGCCTTCAAGATCATCGGACAGCCGGACGAGATTCGGATCGCTCTGCTTTCTGCCGTGTCCGTACAGCATCTTCACTTCGTGACCCTGTTCGAGCAAATACTTCCGGAAGTTGTGCATCAGCTTTCCGGTGCTTTCAAAGTTATAAAACGTATTGATCAGTAGGTATTTCATAATATCCAAAGTATACCGTACTTTCCTCCTTCTGGCGTTCCCTCTTTCCGCCCGGGGCAGGCTGTGTGGTATTCTATTCCCGTAAAGAGCGGGAGGAAGTCCATGCGTGAGATGAAGGAATGGCTGATTGATGTGCCGGTGCAGTTTAATATCTGGATTCGCCCCGAATGCCAGCGGCGCCAATGGGAAGTGCTGAAGAAGGTCAGGCCAAGCATTCTTTTCGTGGTCTCCGACGGGGGAAGAAACGAAGAGGAGTGGCGGCTGATCAGGGAAAACCGTCAGATGATCGACAGCGAACTCGACTGGAACTGCGAAGTTCACAAGCTCTACTCCGAAAAGAACTACGGCATGTATCAGAACCAGATGAATGCGAATGAATACATCTGGGAGCGGGTGGACCGCTGTATCTTCATGGAAGACGACAACGTGCCGAGCGAGAGCTTTTTTTCCTTCTGCCGCGAGCTGCTCGAAAAATACAAAGACGATGAGAGAATCTCGATGATCTCCGGCCTCAACGTGCTGGGGGATTACGATCGGCCAAGCGCCGACTACTTCTTCTCCAGATCATGTCATGTCTGGGGCTTTGCGACCTGGCGGCGGGTCTACAGAAACTACTACAACTTCAATTACGGAAAGGATCCCTACGTCATGGATCTCATCCATAAGGAGCTCGGCAGTCACACCGCCATGAAGCGGATCATGGATGCCTATGCCGTGCAGGAATACTATCAGGGACATAAGGCCTTTGAGGAGTTCTTCCTCGAATTCAGCTTCTTTGCCTATCATCAGCTGGCCATCATCCCGACCCGGAATCTCATCTCCAACATCGGCGCCACCGCCGACTCCGCGCATTTTGTCGAGTTCAGCCAGCTGCCGAAGGAAGTCCAGCAGATCTTCAATATGAAGACCTATGACTATGACTTCCCGCTGAAGGATCCGGAATACTTCGTGCCGGATTACTATTACGACAAGCGGGTTCACGAGATCTACGCCGATATCGGCTGGCCGAAGATCAAACGGCAGATCGAGCGGAAGTATCTCTATATCAAATCGGGAAAGAATATCTTCGAAGGCGCAAAGAAGATCCTGAAGCGCCGCTCTTCCTACAATAAGGAATTCGAGAAATAACAGGGACTGGGGTACAAACTATGGAAAAAAAGAGAAAGATTCTGATTCTCTGTCCGCTCTGGGACAGCGAGGAATACATCGGTCAGGAAGTGCAGAGCGTGGTGGATCAGACCTATCAGGACTGGGAGCTTCTGTTCGCCAATGACAATGCCAATCAGGCAACCCTGGACATTGTCAATTCCTTTATGGAAAAGGATCCCCGCATCCGCATGATGGGCAACGACACCGGCCGGCACGGCTCCCACGGCAACTACCGCAATATGATCATCAACGCCGATACAAAAAATGATTCCTTTGACTACTACGTCTATATGGACAACGATGATGTCTGGAAGCCCGACAAGCTCGAGGTCTATGTGAACAAGGCGGAAGAGGTCAGGAGAGAGAAGGGGGAGAACACCCCGATCTGTTTTACCTGCAATATGGAAGTCATCGATCAGCACGGAAATCTCGTCGATCCTGACTTTGCGTCTTCCTATGCCTATGAGATCAGACATCCCATGGACGCCTTTCTGACGCACCGTGTCTTTGGCTGCAATATGTTCGTCGACCGCTCGATCTACTTTGCCCTGCGCGAGGTCATGAAGGATCCCGATTTTGATGAGTCGATCTCCTTTGACAACTTTTCCTATCAGATGGGAGTGGCGCTGGAGGCGGATCTCTCCTTCATCCCGAAGGTTCTGATGTCCTACCGCCGCCATCTCACCAACACGACCAAAGAAGCGGTGTACAAGATCACGCCGGCCTATTTTCTCAAAAGCCTCGCCGGCGTGAAACAGGTAATTCACAACAACGCCTTCATCGCCCGCGACTCGATCGATTCGATCAACTACATTCTGAAGCTCGACATCTCCCTGAAGATGAGACAGCAGCTCCTGGAGGTCAGAGACGGCCTCGAGAAGGGCGGGATTCCCGCCATGAAGATGTGGCAGAAATACCACATCAACTGCGGCAATACCCTGCGCACCGTCGAGAACTGGCTGTCCCTGTGCCTGGGGCTTGAGCGCAAATACATGGACCGGAACAAATATCCGACCCTGTAACAGATCAAAAACGAAGCGGGTTTCCTTTCCCGAGCGCACCCGTGCTTCAGGGAAGGCCCGCTTTTTCGTTTTCCCGGCAATTAAGACGTGCTCAGGGGGCAGAAGAAAAGCGATACGGATTGCCGATCGGCAGATCTCATATCGCTTCATCGAATCCAAGCGTGTGTTTGTTAAATCCCTTTTCCCCCAAGCGGCAGACTAAGATCAATGTATTCGACCTTGCCGTCGCTGGTTAACCCGATCAGCTGGCCGCATTTTAAGCAGCGGTAGATAAACATGTAATTGCTTATGCCGGTTAGTGCAAGAAATGCCTGGACCGCAAAGTCTTCTCTCTTTCTGGCGCCGCAGGTACATACGATATCAGTCCCGGTATTGATCGGAAAGAAGCCTCCCGCAGCGCTTTCAAGCGCTTCTTCGGAGATCTCCTGCAGGCCGTTCTTCATCCGGCCGAATCCGGCATCGGCGATCTTCTTCTGAATTGCTTCAAGGTTTACGCCGCTCTCTTCGAGAATCCTGCAGGCTTCAGGATCGCTTTTCGCGGCGGCGAGTTTTTCTTTCACCGCATCGGGAATCATCGCCTGAACATCCTGCCTGAGAATACGATAGGCATCGGCTGTGCCGCCATGAACTTCTTCGAGCATTTCGCTGCTTGTCTTTGTTTTTTCTGTCATGATAATCTCCTTTTCCTTCTGAAAGCAGTCTTTCTGCGGAACACGGACGAAACCGGGTCCCGCTTTTCTGACGGGGGAATTTCCGGCGCTTCCTGTTCCGAATCCTTCTTCTGAACAATAAAACACCTTATGATGATGTTCTGTTTATATGATACAGCGTGAAATCCGCACCCGAAAGGAAAAGAGGGGAGACAGGTCATTGCTGAAAGAAATGAAGTGCCTGTCTCACAGCGCATGCAGGCATGAAGATCCCGTCGGAACCGTACCGTTGGGACACGGTTTTTTCCCTTCCGGGAGCGGGCCGCAGAGAATGACTCATGATATAATGGGAAACTGAATACAGACCGTATTGTTTTTTTCCGTGTCTGTTGGGGGAAAAAGGGACAGTTATGCGAAAACTGAAAGTGATGACAATACTCGGCACAAGACCGGAAATCATCCGGCTTTCCGAGACAATCAAGGCCTGCAATACCTATTTCGATCATGTCCTGGTTCATACCGGCCAGAACTACGATCCAAGGCTCAACGACATCTTCTTCGAAGAGCTCGGTCTGCGCCAGCCGGAGTACTATCTCGACTGCGCCGGAAAGAACCTCGGCGAGACGATGGGAAACATCCTCTCCAGAACCTATGATGTGATGCTGAAGGAAAAACCGGATGCCGTGCTGGTGCTCGGAGATACCAACAGCGCCCTGTCCGCGGTCTGCGCCAAGCGGCTCAAAACACCGATCTTCCATATGGAGGCCGGCAACCGCTGCTGGGACTGGAATGTCTCGGAGATGATCAACCGGAAAATCGTCGACAGCATCTCCGACATCAATCTCCCCTATACGGAAAACAGCCGCCGCTACCTTCTTTCGGAGGGAATCGACGGCAAGACGATCTTCGTGACCGGTTCACCGATGCCGGAAGTGCTTCACAGACACATGGATTCGATCAACGAGAGCAGGGTGCTGGAAGAGCTCGGCCTGGAACCCGGAAAGTATATCCTGGTCTCCGCCCATCGGGAGGAAAACATCGACATCGAAGAGAATTTCATGTCTTTGATGAACGCGATCAACCACGTGGCAGAGGATTATCAATTGCCCGTGATCTATTCCACCCATCCCCGTTCCCGGAAATTCATCGAGGCAAGAAAGTTTGTCTTTCATCCCCTCGTGAAAAACCTGCCGCCGTTTGGCTTCTTCGATTACAACTTCCTGCAGAAGAACAGCTACTGCGTGATCAGCGACAGCGGCACCCTGAGTGAGGAAAGCGCCATTCTCGATTTCAACGGCGTCCTGATCCGCACCAGCACCGAACGCCCGGAAGCCCTTGATGCGGGCTCCGTGATCATCGGGGGAATTACCGAAGAAACGATGGAACAGGCGATTGACATGGCGGTGTCCATGCGCAAAAACCGCGAACCCATGGGATACCCGCGCGATTACGCGGATGAGAATGTTTCGATCAAGGTCGTGAAGCTCATTCAGAGCTATACCGACATCGTAAGGAGAACTGTATGGCTCATGCACTGAATTTTCTGGCCAGAGAAGGCTGGCAGGGAATCGGATACTATCTCGCGCACTGGAACAGCGATCCCTTTTCCCTCGGCTGTCTGATCGTACTCGTAGTTCTTATTTCCGGTTATTTTTACGGCTGCGTCTTCCGCCGGTTCATCGAACCGCTGAAGAAAATTGACTGCACGCTGATCGGGGTGCTGTTCATCCTGGCGCTGTTTCAGATTCTCATCTTCTTCATGGTCGCCAACAACATCAGCACCTCCGTCGCTTACTATGCGATCGCGGGGATTCTCGCGATATCACCGCTGCTGTGTCTCATCACCTGGTCGAGTCCGCTGCCGACCCTGAAGAACCTCGGGTCGCTTGTTGTCGGAATCGCGGTCTGCGCGGCGCTGGTCTACGGATCGATGAACCTCAACACCAACAATATCTACTTCGACTCCGTCACCTATCTTTCCGAAGTGGCGGAAAGCTCCAGGAACGAGCTGTTCGGGCATATGGTGTTCCCGCGCGGTGATGTTCTGATCCGCATCGATCCGTTTCACGACTACACCGGCTACTATTACTTCTGGGGAATGATGATCCGCTGGGTTGTCAATCTCTTCGGCTTCAAGGACATCGTGACCCCGATTTACATCTGGGGCGCAACCGTGCTCTACGGCATGGTTCTCGGCATGGTCAGCGTCAGCGCCGCCAGCGTGCTCTTCCGGAAAAAAGGGTGGCTGGGCCTGATCTTCCTGCTGGGATTCATGGCACCGTATTATACCAATTACTTCAATACCACCCTCGGCTTTTTCGGCAACACGATCCGGACTGCGGTGATCGGGGCATGCGTGCTGCTTGCCTATCTGATTCTGAGCGAGAAGAGCTCTTCGCTTCTCTTTCTTCCTCTGACGGTTGCCTATTTTGCGGCCATCGATGTGAGTTCTTCCAGCATGTTTCTGATCGCGATCATCACCGCCGGCCTCTTTTTCACCATGGCATTCTTCAAGGAGAAAAAGTGGACCCGGTGGGCGGGCTTCCTCTGGTCATTGGTTCCGCTGCTGCGGATGGGCCTTGCGGTGTATATGCCGGGAGAGAATCCGTATATCCCGATCCTTGCCGTGACCTTCCTGTTTCCGGCGGTATTTACCGTGGTTGCTTACCTCATGCGCAATAACATCCTGATCCTCGACCGGATCTTCATGGTTCTCTTTCCCATCGTTCTGATCGGTCTGCTCGGGGTATCGTTTGCCTGGCGGAACAGCCAGTACGGCTATCAGTATTTCTTCCGCTCCAGCAGCGTCGATGATATGACGGTCAATATGACCTCGCATCTTTCCAATACGGAACTCATCCGCAACATCATCTTCTATGCGCTGCTTGCGCTGACTGTTGTCAATTTCAAAACCGGGAAGAAGTTCAAGATCTTCCTGTATGTCATCCTTCTGCTGTTCATCAACCCGCTGGTAAGCCCGGCGGTGACCAACTTCCTGACCCTGGGAGTATACAGCCGCGTCTTTGACATTCTGAACAATCCGTTTACCTTATGTTTCCTGCTGTACTCCTTCGATCAGCTGATCCCGATCGAACCGGTCGCCTGGGTGGTCCTCGCCGGCATTTCCGCCTGGAGCGCAAAGCTCGGCTATGATACCCTGATCACCCCGTATTCCAAGGCTCTGACCGTCGGAAAGGATGACTGGAACTGGGAAGCCAAGGTCACCAATGATTCCCTTGAGATGTACCGCTATATCAACAACGCCTTTTCGACCACGGACTTTGATCCGCTCGACTACGAGAAGGACAACCGCGTCTCGATCCTCTCGCAGGATTCCGGCCTCAAGGGATATGTGCCGGGCATCGTGATGCAGTTCTCGACGGAGGATTACCGCTCCGCGCTTTCCGGGGATTACAACAAGCCGATCTCGGAACAGATGATCGTTCTGATGTATCCCGACCGGAAGTACACCGAAGACGACTTCGGCGATACCGGCGACTACTCCAAGCTCGGACAGCTGTTCCTCGACAGCGGTGCGGATTATATCGTGCTCAACAACACCCTTGCCCTCTGGGATGAACGCGGCTGGTTCTATAAGCCCTATCAGGCTCTTGTAGATAACGGCATGTGCGAGAATATCTTCATGAACGAATCCTGGGTGGTTCTGAGAATGAACAAGGAATGGGAAAACAAGCCCAAGAGCAAAGACCGGTACTGGGTTCATATGTACGGAGGAAACTGACGGCATGAACGAACTGGTGTCGGTGATCATTCCCGTATACAACAAACAGGAGTACCTCAGTTCCTGTATTGACTCCGTGCTGGCACAGACCTATGAACCTCTGGAGATCCTCTGCGTCGATGACGGCTCTGAGGATGACTCCCGGAAGATACTTTCCGATTATGAGGCAAAGGGAAACGTGCGTCTTTTCTCCCAGAAAAACAGCGGGATCTCCGCCGCAAGAAACAGAGGGATCGAAGAGGCAAAGGGCACGTATCTCATGTTTCTGGATGCCGATGATGCGCTGAACCCGGAAGCGGTTTTCCGGCTTGTCAGAGGCATGGAAGAGAATGAGGCGGATCTCTGTTCGGGGCGCCATGAGACCGTGAAAAACGGACAGGTGATCGATACCGCAGATGAACCGGATCACCGGTTTGTGAGCGGCACCGGGATGCTGGAGATGTGTCTTCTGGACTATATCACAACCCATCATGTCTGGGCGGCGATGTTCCGCAGGGAGTTTGTCGGATCAACCCGCTTTGATGAAACCGCCTCCGTGCATGAGGACAATCACTTCATGTTCGATCTTGCCGTAAAGAAACCGCGCTGTCAGCTGATCGACCAGGTGGTCTACCGCTATACGATCGCGGAGGATTCCTTCTCCCGCTCCGGCTTCTCCGGCAAAAAGGCGGAAGATATCCTGCGCCTGGCAAGAGGGGAATATGCCGTGGTCCGGGAACGCTTTCCGGAATTTCGAAACGGCGCCGAGAACCTGATGATCAAGGCGGATATGGCCGTGCTTGCCAATCACCCCGAAAAGCACATCAGCGATCCCGTGATCCGGGATCTGCTCGGAAGAAAGAAGTACTTCGTACCCGAATCGTCATTTGACAAATTGCTGTTTGCTTTGACAACCCATCATCTGTACTGGGTTTACGGCATCCTGTACAACCTCCGCTTCAAACCGAACCGCTGAGATCCGGTCCGGTATGATACCATAAATAGAAGATCAAACCCCTATGAGAACACTGATTGTCATACCTGCATACAACGAAGAGAAAAGCATCGTCCGCGTTGTCGAACATCTGCGGGAAGTGCTTCCGGACTATGACTATGTCATCATCAATGACGGAAGCACCGACAACACCGCAGGGATCTGCCGTCAGCACGGATATCACATGATCGACCAGAAGATCAACCTCGGTCTTTCCGGTACGTTTCAGTGCGGTATGAAATACGCCCGGAAACACGGCTATGATGCCGTGATCCAGTTTGACGGCGACGGCCAGCACCGGCCGGAATACATTCCCGCCATGGCCGCGAAAATCGAAGAAGGGTATGATATTGTCATCGGCAGCCGCTTTGTGGACAAGCCGAAACCGAAAAGCATGCGGATGTTCGGCGGAAACATGATCGAGCTGTTCACAAAGCTGACAACCGGCAAGAATATCCACGATCCGACGTCCGGCATGCGGATGTACGGAAGGCGGATCATCCGGTTCATGGCCGAGGAGATCAATCTGCCGCCGGAGCCCGACACGATCAGCTACCTGATCCGCTGCGGGGCGAAGGTGACGGAAGTGCAGGTGGAAATGGATGAGCGGCTGGAAGGGGAGAGCTATCTGAATGCATGGCGAAGCATGCAGTATATGATGAATGTCTGTACGAGCATCCTGGTGATCGGTGCCTTCCGCCCGAAAATAGAACTGGAGGATTGAGGATATGTCAGATACGATCCGAATCGTACTCGTGATTGCGGCAGTGATCGGCTTTATCTTTTTCATGGTGAATATCCGCCGCTCGAAACTGGTGATCGCCGACAGTATCTACTGGTTTGTCTTTGCGGCAATCGTGCTGATCCTGGGTCTGTTTCCCCAGATCGCCTTCTTCTTTTCAAGAACCCTGGGCGTCGCTTCGGCATCGAACCTCGTCTATCTCGTGATCATCGCTTTGCTGTTGTTTCGGATTTTCCAGATGGACATCAAGATCTCCCAGCTCAATACCAAACTTCAGAATCTGACCCAGGATACGGCCATCCTGCGCAGTGACTACGAACAGATAGAGACCGCGGCTTCCGCGTCTTCAGCCGAAAAGAAAACCGGCGAGAAACCGCCGGCAATTCCCGCCCCGCTTCCCGCCGGAAAGATCCCCCACAGGGAAACGCAGGCAGAGAAGAAAACGGAAAAAGAAGGGGAACAGCCGCAGGCAGCCTTTGCGCCGCTTCCTCTTCCGGAAAAAGAAAAGGAACCCGTTCACTGACGGATTCCCCGGCTTACTTCTCGTGAAACGTTCCCTGTTTCAGACCGATCAGTTTAGACAGACGGCTTCGGACATAGTCTCCGTTGCCGTTTTTTATATTCCGGTATACGGCCTCGGCATTGCGGTAGGCCATGATCACGGGATGGCCGAACGCCATGATGCGGTTGCGCACCTGTTCATAGCGCAGATCCGGAAACACGAAGTCCGGATGTTTCAGCGGGAAGGAGGTTTCCCAGCGGATCATGTTGAAGACCCGCCGGATTCCCTTCGGCAGATTTTCGATGTTGGTGGAGTGCTCGGCGTTGGGATCGCAGCCGATGTTGGTGATCATGTTTTTCCTCGGGATGATCAGAAGCTGATTCTGGCTGTACACCGCCAGGCTCATGTAATACTCATCGCCGGGAATATGGCCGTCGTACCGGCCGTGCTTTGCGACCGAAGCGATCTGTTTTTCATGTCCCGGCATGTTGTGTTCCGCCAGACGCTCGAGGGCTTTCAGGGTATAAGGATCGTCCTTATAACGGAAATCATAATATTCCTGATAGGAGCGCTTCCATGTCGCAATGCCCCAGATACTGCCATAGCGCGAGAAGAAGTAATCGGAAGAGACGCCTTCCGAAATGCCCTCATGGTTCATTCCGCAGATCATGTAAATGCGCTCGTCATCCTTGTACTTTTCCAGCAGCTCCGCGCAGAAGGGGAAGAAGGAAAGCGAGGGGAGAATATCATCCTCGAGGATGATGCAGCGGTCGACATGGCTCCAGATCAGTTCATGCTGTTTGATCATGATGCCGTAGGTGCCGAGATTCACATCGCTGTAGTATTTGTATACCCTGCAGTTCCAGTCGATTTCGGTGTCGTACATTTGCCGGTTGATGCGGATATTCTTCCATTCCTCTTCGGTTCTGCCGCCGTCGGAAATGACAAACAGCGTGCTCGGCTTTGCCTGTTTTATGATCTCAAACTGCCGTCTCTGAAATTCGGGACGAATCCACAGGAATACCATTACCGGCACATCAATCAGATAGTTCTCCATGAAAAAAACTCCTTTGATCCCCCTCATCATACCGCGTTCTCTTCGAAATACAAAAACCAAATATGCGGTTGAGGAAGTCAGAAAAGTGGTATGGTAATGGACGGAGGCACTCCATGAAAAAAGCAATTCTGATATTCAACGGCTCTGCCGGGACGGGCAGGGTGCGGCAGTATGCCTACCAGGTGATTGAAGAACTGACATCAGCCGGCTTCCGAACCGAAGTCTGGCCGATTCTTCCCGACCGGACGAACTATGACCCGTGCCGGATGCTGGAACAGTATGGGGAGGACATCGATCTTGTGGTCTGCGCCGGCGGTGACGGAACCCTGTTTCATCTGGTCAACAGTCTGATGCGGATGAAGAACAAGCCGCTGCTGGGCTATCTGCCATTGGGATCCACAAACGATTTTGCCCGCGTCATTCCGATTCCCACGGAACCGGAAGCGGCGATCGAAGTGCTCACGCACGGGCATCCCTTTTCCTATGACATCGGGAAATTCAACGGCCTGTATTTCAACTATGTCGCTGCCTTCGGTGCCTTCGCCGCCGTCAGCTACTCTACCGATCAGAATACCAAGAACATGCTCGGACATGCGGCGTATACGATCAACGGCCTCTCCCATTTCGCCGAGAATCTCAGCTACCGCCGTCATCTTCACATCAAAGCCGATCACTTCCACGCCGATGGCGAGTATATCTTCGGCGCTGTTTACAACGCGGCGACGATCGGCGGCTTTCAGGTGGCTGGCAAGGTGACGCCGGATAACGGGAAATTCGATCTGCTTCTGGTCAAGGCACCGGATAATCTCATGGAAGTGACTTCGATTCTCAACGCCTTAACCAATCAGGAGATCGACAGCTGTCCGGAGATCCTCCACCGCGAAATCTCCAATGCGGAGATCACCTTCGATGAGCCCACGGCCTGGACCACCGACGGCGACTTTGCGGAAGAGGGAACGGTGTTTCGGTTTCAGGTCTGTCCCCGGGCAATCACCATTCTTCGCTGAGAACCTCTTTTCCGGAATGTATCCTCTGTGATATTCCGGTAAAGAACGTTTTTCATACCTGGCTGTTTTGTTCACATTTTGAGGGGGAGTCTATGGAAAATATCAGAAAACTGAAGAAGCGGATTTTAATTGCGGAGCTGATCGTTCTTTCTGCACTTCTGGCCGCACTTTTTTTCAAAGCGCTGAACCGGAAGGAGATATGGATGAATTTCGTCGAATTTCAGTCCGATATCATGCGTCCGGATGGTAATTCCATTTTGATTCAGGGAGAGGAATGGAATCAGGATAAGGCACCGGAAAAATATGACGAGGATGCTGTGTTTGTCTCGGGCATGATCGGTGATCTGAAGAAAGGAAGCTATACATTAGTCCTGCAGTATGACACCGAGGAAGTGCAGTTCTGCGGTCTTCGCTCCGAAAAAAGAGGAAGATATCTTCATTCCCATCCGTTTCATCTGAGCATAAACAAAAAGAAGGCGGAATATCACTTCTGGCTGGAGCAGGATATCAGTGATCTGGAAGTCTGTTTCTTCGATTACGGCGGGGGAACCTTCCGGCTGAACAGTGTCCGGGTAGAGCAGAATACGCAGAATCTTCAGATCCTGCTGTTTATTGCGGTGATCGCCTGTCTGTTTCTCAACTTTGTCCTCTTCAGCCGGTTTTACAGAGAGCACAGGACCGCAGTCATCACCGTCATCACCCTTGCCGTACTGACCTCTGCCATGCTGTTTCTTGAAGGCATGGCGCCGGGGCATGATTCGGATTTTCATCTGGCCCGGATCGAAGGCATCGCGGAAGGAATCAGATCCGGCCAGTTCCCCGTCAGAATGTATCCCTTCGTCAACGATGACTACGGATACCCGGCCGGTATTTTCTACGGTGATCTTCTGCTGTATGTACCGGCACTGCTTCGCATCATCGGCTTTACGGTTATTAATTCCTATAAGCTCTATATCTTCTTCGTGGGCCTTCTGAGCGCCGCATCGATTCATTTCTGCGCTTCAAAGATCTTCAAAAAAGAAAAAACGGCCATCCTGGTCTCATCTGCTTACATGGTATCCGGATACCGCTTTTTAGATATCTATGTTCGCGCTGCCGTCGGCGAGTATTCCGCATTTGTCTTTTTCCCGCTGATCTATCTCGGAATGAGAAATCTCTACGTGCTGGATCCCGGTGACAGACAGTACGGAAAGAACGCACTCTGGATCGGACTTGGCGTGGCCGGGCTGATCTATACGCATATTCTCTCCACAGAGATCATCATGGAAATCCTCTTTGTGTTTGCCCTGGTGAATTTCCGAAAGACATTCCGAAAGGAAACCTTTCTGACGATTCTGAAGAGCGCAGGCATCTGCCTGGCTCTGAGCCTTGCCTTTGTGGTTCCGTTCCTTCATTACTATTTCACTTCCGGAGTGGAAATCACAACTACCGCCGGCACCGCTCACTATATCCAGCAGCTGGGGGCTTTTATCAGCGGTTATTTCGCGGTGTTCAGGAATTTCTTCGGATATGCCAGCGGTGATGTTTCGGGAAGGTTTCAGCTCTCCCCGGGCCTGCTGCAGATGCTTGCGGTTCTCTCTGCCGGGTATCTGATCCTGAAAAAACAGTCTTCCCGGGAGCTGAATGTTACATTTGCCGTTTCCCTCATTCTGCTGTTTGTCTCCTCCAATCTATTCCCGTGGAACTGGGTTACCGATTCCTCTAAGCTGGGGCTTCTTCTCACGACGATCCAGTATCCCTGGCGGTTTCTCGCTCCCGCTGTCACGACGCTTTCGATCCTGGCGGGGCATTGCTTTGAGCGGATGGAGGAACTGAACCTTTGGAATGAGAATACCTGGAATACCGGAATCCTGCTCTGCTTTGTCATGCTTTGTGTGTTTGTAAGCAGCTATATGGACAATACCGGCCAGACGCACATTATCGACAAGCCGGAACTGCATTCCTATTCCGGTGCGGACGGCTGGGGCTTTTCCATAGGAGCTTCGGAATATACTCTGCCCGATACGAGTGTGAGTCTGCTCGATTATGAGATCCAGGGCGAAAACGCCTCCGGCACCCTGGTGAGTGAAAGCGGAGTGAATCTCACTCTGGATGCGGACGCCGGCAGTCACAGCTGGCTCGAGGTCCCGCGCTTCCATCTGCCGTATTTCCGGGTAACTGATGAGAACGGAACCGTCCTTCCGACCGAAGCCGGGTTCAACAACAAGATCAGGATTCTGTTTGAGACCGGTCATCAGGGCAGGCTGACTGTGAAGTTTGTGACACCCTGGTTTGTCAAAGCCGCAGATCTCATCTCTCTCTTTTCTGTCATCTGGCTTATGACCGGAGGAATTCGAAAAAGATTCGGGAAAGAGAAGAACAATAAAAAAGAGACGGCAGAATTGTAAGCCGGTCTCTCAGCACAGGTGCGGTCAATGGATCAGCCTGCCGCAGGAGGAATGCATGGCCTGCATGCCGCCGTGACATCCATCAGAAGACAGACCGGAGACAACCGCTTTCCATGAGGTCAGAAAAAAGAACAGAGAAGATTCATCTGTTCTTTTTGAATGCCCGCCAGATCAGGATGCCGGCCAGGCACACAAGACCCGCAAGGGAGAAGAGCTTGCCGGGATTCAGACCCTTCGGGGTAAACCACATCTGGATGTCGTTTTCTCCCTCCGTGACCGCAATGCCCGTCATACCGCCGTTGACGCAGTAGGTCCTGACTTCCTGACCGTTGCGCAGGACCCTCCAGCCCTCATCATACGGCACCGACAAAACCGCAAATCCCGGCTTTGTCGTCTTCAGACCGGCACTGACATGATTCCCTCCGGCACTGGCGCTGTAGCACATGACCTCTTCATCGGAAAGCAGGGAATAGATCTCCTCCTTGTCTTCCGGATGACAGATGACGGTTCTCGTGATGAGATCCGACATCGAAGGCCGGTACTGATCATAGGTGATCACGCCTTCGGTATAGGTCTTGCCGAGGTTGATGTAATCGAGGTTGAGATAGACCGGCCAGGAGGCGAAGGTCCCGACCCGCATGCCGTTTTTAAACGGGCAGGGATCATTTTCTCCGATCACCGCATATTTGACCGAGACGAGGTTCAGTATGTCCGGGTTTTCGATATCGAAGGTCCAGGGCAGATAATCCACGACCCGTTCGGGATCGAGTTTCACAAGATCGTTCGTGCTTGCAAGATACGTGCTGTCATAGGCCATGGTTCCCATGATGTTCTCATCGAGGTTGTAGTTGGTGCCTCTTGAGAAATAGACGGAATCGCGGTCGATGTAGCTGCGGTAGAAGCTGTCCTTGTTTTGTTCATCGAGGGTCAGCGTCCAGCCGTTGTAGTAGTTCTTCTCTCCGAGGATCACCGACATCCGGTCGGTATCCGCCTTGGAGTATTCGCGCTGCGTCTCGTTGCCGTAACAGGAGAAGCCGGTAATCACCATCATCTCGATCACGGTGACTGCCGTAAGCAGACCCCGGTATTCCTTTCGCAATGCATAGGCGGATAGGAAGAAGAAGGGAACACAGGCAAGAAGGTAATAATATCCCTCGCGGATATCGCCGGCATTCATCAGCCTTGCAAAAAGCAGCGGGGAAATGATCAGTGCCAGGGCAAGGACCACGGCAGTGATCTGAAGCAGCTTCCGGTCAATGCGGTCATAGTGCTCGATGACCGGAAGAATCATGGCGATGATCAGGAATACCGCATTGATCAGCCAGCGGAAGGAAGGCTCGGAGAATCCGTGCATGACGGAGTTGAGAATCGGAATCAGAGAGAAGGCAGTGATCAGCGCAAAGACCAGGATATGAAACTTCCGGTGGCTCTCTTTCTTCTGAAACAGCTGCGGCAGTAACAGCGCCGTGACGCTGCCGGCATGGAGATAGGCGGCCATGAGCTGATGGTTGGGGGTGTCGTAGAGGTAGAGGGAAGAGATCGCATCGGTGCGGTAGGCGGTGATGCTGGTGGGGGTAAACAGTCCGGTCAGAAAGCTGAAATAGGGCACCGGACTCTGATAGTACAGCAATGCGCTTCGTTCACCCACCCGGCTGTTGGCCAGGACATTCAGGATTTCCGGAACCACGATGATGCCCGCAGTCAGAAAGCCGACGAGATAATAGCCGATCAGCTTGACGGCTTCCTTCATCATGCCTCTGAGATTTCCGTACTGTTTTTTCCATCGCCAGATGAAGTACAGGATCGTGAAAAGACTCGTCATGTAGAAGAGGTAATAGCTGTTGAAGTACATGAAGAAGACCATGAAGATGAAGAAGAAAAAGCGGTCTTCGCGGATATAGCGGTCCACGGATAGAAAATACAGGGGCAGAAAGGTCACATAACTGGCGAAGAAGGGATCCCGCATGATCTGGATCAGATACGCGGAAAAGGCAAAAAGCAATGACCCTAGGACAGAGGTGTGTTCGCTGTATTTCTGATACCGGCAATAGGCATAAAAGGAAAGCGCGGCCGTAAGGTAGCGCAGATAGGTCATGAATACGATGGCGGTGCTGTAGGGAAGGGAGGTAAAGGCAAAGAAGTATTCAAAGAAGTCGTTGAAATAGAACAGCTTGCTGGAATAGAAATCATTGCCGAGAAAATTCACCCAGGACCAGTAGGGAAGAGTGCCGTGATCCCGGAACGCCTGAACCATCGTGCGCAGATTTTCAAAGTTGCCGGAATAGATCGTGCGCATGTCCCAGCCGAGTATAAAAGCCTTTCCCGTAATGAAATAAGGCAGAAAGATGACAAGGGAGATCAATGTGACCAGGATTGTAAGCACTGCCCAGCCGGGCATTCTTTTCTTATCCATAAACAACAGTTATTATACAGGGAAAGAACCTGTTTTTCGTGTCTTGTCGGAAAAGGAAAGAAGATGCGTTCGGAAAGGAATGGAAATGATGAACATACTTTTATTCTTAATCCCGTGTGTCGGAAAGAATACGATCGGAAGAAAACTGGCGGAGTTCATGAATCTTCCGTTTTTCAACCAGCAGGAAGAGATGGAAAAGCTGAAGGGGAAAACCTCCTGGGAACTGTCACGCAGCACGTATGGCGACGGGTATGACCGGAACAAGAGAGAAACGATGGAACATATCTTCAAAACCCATCCGGAAGACAAGGTGATTGCCGTGCAGCCCCTGTATTACTACACGATGGTCAGGCCTTTTGTCCTTTGTCCCGATACGATCAGTATCGTCCTGGAAGACAGTCCGGAGCACATCTTTGAACGGGTGATCATTGTGGATGAAAAGAACAATCCGGTGGACAGGCCGGAATGGAAGACGGCCCATAAATCCTACCTGATCCGTGAGATCAAAAAGGATTTCACCTTTTACAACAATGTCCGTAAGCATATCGAGCGCAGATTCAATGTGAACAATGATTCGCCCGAAGAGGCGGCGCTGCGGCTGAAGGAACTGATCGAAGAGGAGGGAGGCGGTCCGAAAGAGCCGGAAGCGGAAATCCGGCTGGACCCGGGAATTTAACATGAACGAAAACGATAAGAAGCGCATCGCAAGAGTCGATGCGGCCATGGACAGCCTGTGCAGGAAACGCGGGTTTGCGGCCCCCGTGGAAGTGCTGAAAGAGCTTGGACTGCTCAGCGAAAAGGATTACCGGAACTGGCGGGCGGGAAGAGTGGATTATCTCGAACGCGTGGTCCAGACGAATCTGTCAAAACTCACGAAAATCATGCGGGAGATCCGGGCCTATGCAATGCGTCACGGTCTGAAACCCTCTTATACCGTCTATTGTGTCAGCGGGTCTTCCCGCAGGCTGCGGTTTTCCAAATCCGGCGATCCGTCGATCGAACGAAATTACGCCACCCATTATGTTGACAAGTCCCGCACGGCAGAGCTGAAAGAGGAAAAACAGAAGGCAAAAGAAGAAAGGGAAAAAGCGAAGAAAGAGGCAGAGCCTGCCGCATAAGAAAAACGGGGCTGTGATACAATACCGTAGTAGTTAATGGAGAACAGCGATGGGCCAGAAGATCAGAACCTTTTTTCAATCCCGACTCAACTGTCTTTCTTTGGCGGTGTTTTTTCTTGTGCTGCTTCTGAATGTTCTGACCGTAAAGACGTCGGATGATCTCGGCTATTCGATCAGCAGCGGCCTCATCGATATCTTCCGCCGGGAATACGTGCAGTACATGTCCTGGACGGGAAGAAGCGTCGCCCATATCATCGCCCGCCTGTTTCTCTCTCTTCCCAAGGGAATCTTCAATCTCTGCAATGCGCTGTTATTTACTGTCTTCTGCCGGCTGATTGCGATGCATGCGGCGGGGAAGAAGGAGGCGGTGACACCGCTTCTGTACCTTCTTTCGGTGCTTGCGGTATTTCTCTTTGTGCCGGTATTCGGACAGACCGTCCTCTGGGAGACCGGCTCCTGCAATTATCTCTGGACCACCTCGATCATTCTCGGCTTTCTCTGGACCTACCGGCGGGCAGAACCCTTCCATCCGAAAAAACCGAAGCTGTCTGCATCGGCGTTCTTCCTGTTCGGCGTGCTGGCAGGGTGGACCAACGAGAACACCGGGGGAGCGTGTATTCTTCTTGCCCTGGCATTTCTCGGCCTGCACCGGAGAGAGAAGGGAAGTGCCGAGCCCTGGATGATCTTCGGGCTCTTCGGCTGCGTGCTCGGTTTTCTGATCATGATCGAATCCCCGGGCAATGCGGTCCGGGCGCAGGATTTTGTGAATACGGGCGGAAAGGCCTATGCCCTGGTCCATGATCTTATCAATTTCATCAATGTCCTGGGAAAAAGCGGGGCCCAGCTTCCGCTCTGGATTGCCTTCAGCGTCTTCCTTGCGCTGGCGCTGCTGCGAAAGACACCCGGGAAGGAGCTTATGATTCCGGTATGTTACGCCCTGGCCGGGGCAGCGGCGGTATTTGCGATTCTGCTTTCGCCGGTGCCGGTGGAGTTTGACCGCTCCATGTTCGGCGCTACCGTCTTTGTGATCATCGGGGCATTGTCTCTTCTCTGTCTTCTGCGGAATGAGAAGAACACCGCCTGGCTTTCGGCTGCCCTTGCCGGCGCGCTCTCCGTGCTGGCTCTGCGCAATTACGCCTATGCCCTGATTGATCTTTCCTATACCCGCTACCAGTTTGAAAACCGCGAAGCCTGGGTGAAGGCGCAGAAGAATCTCTGGAACCTGAGTCCGACGGTGCCGGAAATCAACAGCGAGTTCTTCACCCCGTACAATGCGATGTACGGGCTCAATGACATCCTGGAATCCGAAGGCTTTGTCAATAACCGCAATTATGCCCTGACTCACGGACTGAATTTTGTAACCAGCACAACGCTCGACAAGTGGAATGCGCTGTACCGCTCTGGCGATCCGACGCTGATGAACCTCTTTGAGCTGGAAGCCTATCTCGATACGCTTCTGACGAGATCCGACTGCGTCTCCATCGTGACAAGCAGTCATCTTCGGGAAGCCGACGCACCGCTGTTCGGGATGGTGAACTCCAAGCTCGGCACCTCCTTTGCCGGGGAAGGGTATCTCATCGGTACGTTCTCCTCCGCCGGCAGTGCGGTGGTGAAGTCGGAGAATCCGATTTCTGATGCCTTTGATCTCAACGGCCATTTCGTCTACGTAAATGCGGCAGAGGATCCCGCCTATTGCGATATTCTGGTAGATAATCTTGAATGCACCAACGACAACCCGGGGCTCTCGATTGTGACGATCGACAGGTTCACCGGAAGAATCCTCGACTCCGTGACCTGGAGTTCGCTGGAGAAGCGGGGAAGCCGCCATTATACCGAGAAGTAAACGATCCAGAGGATGCCATGACAAAACTGAAGGAAAAAAGCGCGGAACTCAAAGAACTGAAGAAAACCACCTGGATCATGATCGCGATCCATGTTGTGTTTTTTCTGTTTTTCCTTCTGATCACCCACTGGACCCCGGCCTCGGGCGATGACTGGGTGTATGCCGTCGGCGGCCGATGGAACAATCCCTTTGTGCAGGCCTTTCATATGTATCAGACCTGGAGCGGCCGATATCTCAGCGAGCTCTGGGGATTTCTCGTGGCCCCGCACAAGCGGCTCTGGAATGTGCTCAATCCGCTTTTCTTTACGGCAATCCTGTTTCTTCTCGTCTTTGTTTCAAGACGAAGAGGGCATGATGTCATGCGGACAGCCCTGGCCGGGTTTCTGATGCTTTCGGTATCGAATCATCTGCGGATGCAGACATATACCTGGATCATGGGGACGACCTATGTTCTGCCCCTGGTCCTGTTTCTGATCCAGACGGTGCTGCTGCGCTGGATTCTGCTGGAGAACCGGCAGATCCGCTTCGGTCTTCCGATCCTCTGCATTCTGAATCTCTGCATCCCGCTCTATATGGAAAATGCCGCGGCATTAATGCTGGGATCGGATCTTCTGGTGCTCCTCTGGCTGTTTTTCTCCGACCGCAGAAAACTGAAACCCATGGCAGCGGTGACAGTCTTTGCCCTGGCCGGCACATTGATCATTCTGCTTTCGCCCGGGGCGGCCCTGCGCATGAGCGGCGACAACGCGGCGTTCGGCGCCCTGAGCCTGACGCAGAAGATCGCGCAGAACTGGCCGCTGTTTCTCGAACATGCATTTACCGAACATGCATGGATCACGGGATTTGTGTTTTTTTCCTTCGGCCTTTCCTATTATCAGAACCGGAAGCGGATCGGCTGGATTGGCTGGGCGATGATCGCTTTGCTTGCGATGGGGATCGTATTGCAGAACGGGGGACTGGATCTTTTCCTCTGTATCGATATTGTGCTCATGACGCTGGCCTATGAAGAGGACCGGAAGAAGAAGTGGTTTCTGATCTGGATGCTGTTATGCGCTTTGGGCGCGGATCTCGTGATGCTGGTATCGCCGATCTTCGACAGCCGCTCGGGTCTTTACACGGTGTATCTTCTGATCCTTGCGGCGCTGTACAACACGGATGATCTCGACCTCAACAAAGCCGGGACGGCCGCGGCCGCCGTGCTGTTTCTGGCCGGCATGACCTTCCGCATGGCCGGTCTCTACGAGATTTACCACATGGTTCATCTGATCAATGTCAAACGGTATTCCGAGATCGAATACTACCGTGTCCGGCCTGATGCCGGCGACGCCTGGCTTCTTGCCTACCCGGATGAATCGATCCACTCCGCCAACGTGCAGGAGGGGGATGATACGCATATGTATTATTTCAAGGAATATTATGATCTGAATCAGGACCTGCATCTGATATTCTATTATCTGGAAGATTATAACGCGACAACGATCTTCGGGGAGTGAACTGTGAACGTATACGACTGGGATGACACGATTTACCGCGGTGACAGCACGTTCGGACTGGTGCTCTATTCCTATGCCCACCGGCCAAAGACGCTGCTTTCGATTCCGAGAACCGCGATCTGCGGACTGCTTTTCGTGCTTCATATCATGAAAAAGCAGACCTTCAAGGAAAACATGTATCACATGTTCACTTTCGTTGACGACATGGAAAACTTCATCGACGAATACACCTCTTCCCATCTCGATCACGTCAAGGATCTCTATAAGCAGCGCCAGAAAGAAGATGATCTGGTCATTTCCGCAAGTCCGGAATTTCTGATCCGATCCTTCTGCGAAAAGACCGGAATCAAAGCCTGCATGGCCAGCCCGGTAAACATGCATACCGGGAAATACGAAGGCCTCAACTGCCATGGCAAAGAGAAGGTGCGCCGCTTCTATGAGAAGTATCCCGACGGGAAGATTCAGGAGTTCTATTCCGATTCCTATTCCGACACCCCGCTGGCCGAGATCTCCGAGAAGGCATATCTTGTCAAAGGGGACCGTCTGAAGGAGTGGGGGAAATGAATATCCTGTCTCTGCAATATGTTCTGTTTTCTCTCGGATCGGCGTTTTTTTCGTGGATCTTTCACAATAAGACGAGAAAGTATCTGGTGCTTCTCGCCAATCTCATCTTTCTTGTTCTGATCAGTTCCAGCCCGATCAACGGCATCTATGTGCTGGTCCTCTGCATTTATATATTCCTCGGGCAGAAGATATCCGCAAAGAAGGAAGACAGAAAGATCCTGATTCTGCTCTGTGTTCTGCCGGTGCTGGGTCTTGCCTTTTTCAAATACGCCGGCTTTTTCACCGGGACCTCGATCCTTATGCCGCTGGGCATTTCCTTCTACACCTTCCGGGCGATCTCCTTCCTGACGGAGGTGCATAAGAAAACCGTTCCGGTTCAGGATCCCGTATCTTTGATCGACTACATCTGCTTTTTCCCGTTTTTCATGGCAGGACCCATCCAAAGGCCGCAGCCGTTTTTTGATGCGCTGAACAGTCCCTTTGTCTTCGACTACCGAAAGCAGAAAAACGGATTCCTGCAGATGTGTCTCGGTCTGTTTGAGAAACTCGTGATCGCCGATTTCCTCAAATCTGTGACGGACCGGTTCTACGCCCCCGGGCTCAGCGGAATCTACACGGTGATCGCCGTGATTCTCTATGCGTTTTACATCTATGCGGACTTCGATTCCTATTCCAATACCGCGATCGGCATCGCCCGCATGATGGGATTTGACAGTGCGCGCAACTTCCACGCGCCGTACTGTTCTTCTTCCCTGATGGAATTCTGGAAGAGATGGCATATCTCTCTGTCTTCCTGGCTGCGCGATTATATTTATATTCCTCTCGGCGGCAGCCGCAGAGGCAAAGCCCGCAAATATCTGAATATTCTGATCGTATTCCTGGTGAGCGGTATGTGGCATGGCAATACGATGATGTTTCTCCTCTGGGGTCTTGGCCACGGCATCCTGAATATCATCGAAAACATCATCGCTTCTTTCTTCCGGGGGCAGTCCTGGGTCAGGGTTCTGAAGCCGCTGCTTGTGATCATCAATTTTGCCCTTGCCGCATTGCTTTGGGTGCCGTTTCAGAGCGCTTCGATGGCGGACACCGTTTCCGTGTTCTCGCGGCTTTCCCCTGTAAACCTCGCTTCCTTTGATCCGGCCGCTGCCGGCCTTGTCATAAATGAATGGTACCTGTGCCTGGCGATCGTGCTGGTGCTTGTGATCACGGATATTCTGCGTTACCGGTGGGACATGATTGAGGTGCTGGCCGGCCGGTTCATCCTTCTGCGCTGGGGGTTCTACGCAGTGCTCATCGCGATTGCGATCATCTTCGGGGTCTATGGCCCCGGCTACCATCCGGAGGATTTTATCTATGTCACTTTCTGAGGACAGAGCACCGATGCATGCGGAATCCGCACCGAAGAGACTGCGGATCAGGAAAGCGGTATGGACAGGTCTCGTCATTTTCTGCAAGGGGATTCTTGCCCTTGTGATCACGGTAGCGCTATGGGTGGTTCTGACTCCGTATTTCCGGCTTGACCGCACCTATGACGGAGACTATTTCCGCAACCTTCCGGAGCACACCGTGGATGTGATCGCTTTGGGTTCCTCACATATTCAGTATGCCTTCAACCCCGCGAACTTCTTTGCCGAAACCGGCTATTACAGCTATGTTCTGGGGTCTTCCTGCCAGCCGTTTTCAGAGAGTTATTACATGCTGAAAGAGGCGCTGAAAACCCAGCATCCCTCGGTGGTGCTGCTTGATGTATTCACGCTTCTGCCGCAGAGCCAGGTGTGCTATGCGGACGGAACGTATTATCTTGCGATGGACATGATGAGCGAGCCGGTGCGCACGGAAGCCGCAGGCGGCCTGCCGAAAGACATGGACTTCGACACGAAGCTCAGCTATACGCTCGATCTCTATATGAACCACGGCAACTGGAAGCGGATGAACTTCGCCGACCCGCAGAGCATTCTGAATACCGCACTTGCCAAAGAAGGATATTCCTGGGATATGGGCTATGTCAGAGAACAGCCCACGATCCTGCAGTATACCCCGCTCACCACCTTTGCCGTGACAGAGACCGTGACGCTCAGCGAAGAGGAGAAGCTGTGGATCGACCGGATCGCAGACCTCTGCAGAGAAAACGAAATCCATCTTCTCTATCTCAAGACTCCGTATCTTGAAAACCAGGAAGATGCCAACAAGCTCGATGCCATCTGGAAGTATCTCGATGAGAAAGGCTATCCCTACATCGACTTCATCGCCAGGGCCGCCGAGCTGGAGTGGTTCATGGATATGGACGGCGATACCTGGCACAACAATACCTGGGGTGCCGAGATTGTAACCCGTCATCTTGCCGAAGTGCTGAAGAACAACGGCTGGCTGAAAGAGCATAAGGAAGAGGAGATGATGGAGCTGCTGATGAAGACCGGCATGCAGAAAAGCGCCCGCGACCTTCTCAGCAAAAGCAACATCAACATCTACCGGCTGATGGAAGAAGGGGCGAAATACCCGTGCACGATTCTCTTCCGCTATAAGGGCAATGAGGAGAAAAGCTCGATCGGCGAATATGAAAACCAGGCGCTCAATGACCTCGGCCTCCATCACGATTTCCTGAATCACAAGGAGGAGGACTACTACGCAGTCGTAAAGGACGGAGAACTTCTCAAAGACGGGAATGAGCCGTTTGAGATGACCCTTTCGGATCATAAGATCACCCTGAGCGAAGATGACATCAAAGTCGAAAACGCCTCGGTCGGCACCCCGGGCGAACTGCAGATCGTGTTTCTCGATGATGAGTTCTCCTGGATCAATCCCCTGGGCATCGATTATTCGTCCCGCTGGTTCTGGAAAAACGGCTGTGACGGCTGGAATTGCGGCTGAGACGGCGTGATATACTGATTAAGCATGAAAAACGAACTGATTACCGCGGTGATTCCGGTATACAACGTAGAGCAGTATCTCCGGGAATGCGTCGAGAGCCTTTTCGCGCAGACCTATGAGAACATTGAGATCCTGGCGGTCAATGATGGCAGCACCGATAAGAGCCGCACCATTCTCGAGCGCCTGAGCGAAAAGGACAACCGCCTGCGCATTCTCGACAAGGAAAACGGCGGCCTCTCGGATGCGCGAAACTTCGGCATCGCAGAGGCAAAGGGCAGATACATCTGCTTTATCGACGGCGATGACACGATCGCCCCGGCTTTTATCGAACATCTCCATGACGCGATTCAGGATGCGGACATCAGCGTCTGCGATATGGAATATGTCTATGAAGACGGAAGAAGAGAGTACAGCAGCGGCGGTGCGTTCACCCAGGCCAGTGCAAAGACCATGCCTTCACTGATCCGCATCAACAACTCCGCCTGCAACAAGCTCTACCGCACTTCTCTCTTTGAAGAGATTCGCTTTCCGAAGGGAAAGCTCTACGAGGACCTTGCGACGGTGCCGATTCAGATCTACCGCAGTTCTTCGGTAGCCAAGGTGAATGAGCCGCTGTATTTCTACCGGCAGAGAGAGGGCAGCATCCAGCATAAGGCGGATGAGAGGATCTTTCATATCTATGATGCGGTTGACCGCCTGAAGAGTTATGTGATTTGTCACGGAAACGAGCCGGAGATCCTTGATGAGATCAACCGCATGTATCTGATCTACGGGCTCGATATCGTAACCCTGAAAATCAAGGATATGGACGACAGGGAAGTGAGGGTGCCGTTTCTCAAGCAAAACATGGCACTGCTGAAAGCCGCCTATCCGGACTATAAAAAAGATCCGTTTATGAAGGAAGCCCCGCTCCGGAAGAAGATCATCTACACGCTTCTCGGACTGGGGATGTATGACGCTGTGCTGAGGATATATGACCGATAAGAGAAAGATACTGTTTGTAAATGATGAGATGCAGATGGGAGGGGTAGCCCGGGTGCTGAATACCCTGATGGCCGCACTGCCCGAGGACAGATATGAGATCGATCTTCTTGTCCTGCATCGGGAAGGGATGCTTCTGAAGGAAATCCCGGAAAAGGTTCATGTCATCGAAGGAACCCCGTTTTTCAGAGCGGTCGATCAGAGCCTCGAACTTCTCTGGAAGGAAAAGGACATCGCCGGCATGGCCGGCAAGCTCCGGCTTCTTGCCTACATGAAGACGGGGCTGATCTGGAAGAAGATCCAGAAGGAACGCAAAAAGCTGTTAAAAAAGCGATACGATGTGGAAGTCGCTGCCAAGGAGGGGTTCTGCACGATCTTCACCGCCTGCGGAAACAGCAGGCGCAAGATCAACTGGGTCCTGACGGATTACAGCGTATGCAACTATTCCCGCAACCACATGCCTCTGGTGCAGAAGGCGCTGAGTCACATCGATCTCAACATCGCCGACAGCGAGCAGGCACTCACTGCCTATGAAACGGTGTTCGGCGTAAGCAACGGCGTCACGATCCACAATCTGATGGATACCGGGCGGATTGAGCGCTGCCTGCAGGAAGATGACGGCAGTGAGATCAATGGGACCGACGGTCCCAATGTGATCACCGTTGCCCGCTTTCATCCCCAGAAGAGCATCGACCGCCTGCTGATCGCAAGCCATGAAACCTATCTCTCGGGAAACCATCACACGCTGTATCTCATCGGCGGGGGAGAAGAGGAAGAAAAACTGCGGACGATGGTCAAAGAGATGAACATGAACAACGTCGTCTTCCTCGGCTACCGCCAGAATCCCTATGCGGATATGGCAAAGGCCGACCTCTATGTCTCGAGTTCTCTCTATGAGGGATTTGCGACGGTGATCTCGGAAAGCCTGATCGTCGGCACTCCGGTGCTTGCGACGGAAGTCAGCGGCGCCCGCGAACAGATTACGGAAAAGGATCACGGCTGGGTCGTGGAAAACACCCAGCAGGGTCTTACCGAAGGAATGAAGACCGCCCTCTGTTCGATCGGGGACCTCAAGGATATGAAGTACTTTCTGAAGCGGGATTACCGCTATCCCAACGAAGAGATTCTGAACCAGTTTATGGAAGTTTTGTAACGGATGGAAAACACTGTCGAACGATTGAAAAAAGCACTTCACTGGCTGGTCCTGCTGTTGGTGGTCATTCAGCCAGTGATCGATATGGATTATCTGTTCTATGAGCAGTTTCAGGCAATCGGTCTGCCGCGCCTTGCGACGATTGTCCGTTTTCTCGTGCTTCCCGGATTGGTGCTTCTGTCCTTTGTCCTGCGGGAGCCGAAGAAAAAGCAGACCTTCTTTCTGGCCCTTGCCTATGGCATTATATTCATCATCTATTTTGTCCTCCATGTGCGCCAGGCAGAAGCGCTGGTTGAGCGGTTATGGCTGACGGACAACTTCAGATTCAGCACCTGGCAGGAGCTGACCTATGTTCTGACGCTGATCTTTCCCTATGCGATGGTCTACCTTGGCTTTCATGAACACTTCAGTCAGAAGGAACTGCGCAATGTGATTCTGGCATTGTCCGCTCTGATCTCGATTCCGGTGGTGCTCGGCGATCTCTATGTCTTCGGCCGCTCCACCTATTACGGCGATACCGTCGGAAACTTCTTCTCCTGGTTCTCCGGCATCTATGACTGGTACCATCCCCGCACCCTTGCCTCGAAGTTCTTCTTCAACGAAGGCAACACCGTAGGCATTCTTCTGTTCATGATCCTGCCGGTGCTCTACGGCTTCTTTGCGGCGGCGAAAACCGCAAAGGAAAAAAAGATGATCGGTGCTTTGATCATCGTGCAGAGCCTGGCGATGATGATGCTTTCAACCCGGGTTGCGACCTATGGCGCGGTTGTGGTTCCGACCCTGTTCCTGGTGCTCTATCTCATCAACACCCTGATTCTCAAAAAGGATGAGATTAAAAAGAACATCTGTATTTTCTGCGTGCTGACGGCGGCGTGCTTCGGCGCCGTGCTCAACTGGACGCCGGCGATTCAGAACCAGAAGGTCGATGCCAAAAACGATGTGGCACTGCTTCACAACGGCGCCATCCAGTTTGCGGCGGATGATCTCAAGAATGCGGAGGATCTCGTTCCCGGCAGTGAGGAGTGGATCAACTTCTATGTCTATGCCTTCGAGACTTACGGCATCAACGCAAGATACATCCAGTCGGTGCCTTCGATGTACTACACGGAATATTACAGCTATCAGCACGATCCCTGGTTCTGGTTTCATGTCTGCTATGACATCCCGGTGTTTGACCGCGTCAACGGCCGGCAGATCGAAACCATCTTCTTCAACTACAAATACGAAAATCTGACCCCGGCGGAGAAGTTTCTCGGCATGGGGTACAGCACCTTCATGAACGGATCGATTGTTCTCGAAAAGGACTTCGCCCAGCAGGTCTATACCCTGGGCTATGCCGGCTTTGTGATTCTGTTATTGCCGTGGATCGGAATTCTTCTCTATGGCGCTTATATGGTGATCCGGTACTGGAAGAAGATGATCACATTGGAAAACGTATGTCTCTTCATCGCTCTTGGGGCGGGGTTCGGCAGTGCCTGGCTGTCCGGCCATTATCTCGATCAGTTTCTGACCATGATCCCCACGGCATTTATCATCGCGATTCTTCTGAACCGCGCAAAGGAGGCGGAACATGAGTGAGAGGCCTTTGGTATCGGTGATCGTTCCCTGCTTCAATGCGGAAAAAACCGTGACAAGAACGCTGGATTCCCTGGCGGCACAGACCCTGAGAGACCTTGAGATCGTCGCGGTCAACGACGGCAGCACCGATCATACCCTCGATGTGCTGAACCATTGGAAAGACGATCATCCCGATGTCAACATCGTGATCTACTCCAAGGAGAATGAGGGAATCGCCGAAACGCGCAATTTCGGTGTCGCCAGGGTGAGCGGCAAATACTTCGGCTTTCTCGACAGCGATGACTACACCGCACCCGGAATGTATCGGGACCTCTCGGAGAAGGCGGAGGAAGAAGAACTTGAACTTGTGATCTCGGATTTCTACTGGGTGAATTCGAAAGGGGAGAGACTTCAGAATGAAGGTCCCTATGCCTGCGGGCAGGATATGATGGTGAAACTGTTTGCGGTGCTCTGGAACAAGCTCTACCGCACCGATTTCATCCGCTCTCTCGATATCCGCTTTCCCAAAGGCTACCGCTATGAGGATGACTGCTATCTGTACTGCATGGTGCCCCATCTTTCGAAGATCGGCTTTACCCTGGGCAGGGGATATGTGCGCTATGTGCAGCAGGAGAACTCCATCACCCACAACAACAACGAACAGGTCAAGAACATGATCCATGTCTTTGAGATCATTCTCGACTACTATAAATCGCACGGTCTCTATGACGAATACCGGGATGCCCTGGAGTATATTCACATCAAGGCATTCCTGGGAAACAGCTTTCTGAGATCGTGCAAGATCTCTGATCCGGCTGACCGTAAGAATACCGTGATGCTGGGATGGGAGCTTCTGAACAGAGAGTTTCCCGACTGGCATAAAAACCCGTATCTCAAGTCGCTCGGGGGAATGAAAAACCGCTATTTCTCCATGGTATATGACTGGAACATCGGCTTCCTGACCTGGTTTTTCCATGTCTTCGGCAGGGACAATATTTAGGAATCTATGCAGTTTGACAGTTTTTATTTCTTCCTGACGGCACCGGCCGTCGTTCTCGTTTCGTATCTGGTTCCCGGAAAGTTCAGGAACTGGTTTTTCCTTTTGCTTTCTCTGTTATTCTGTTATACCTTCACGAAAACCGCCGTGCTGGTGCTTGCCGGCTTCATCGCCTTAACCTATGGATTCTCTCTGATCCTTGAGAAGAAGAAATCAAAGCCGGTTCTGATCCTGGCCTGGATTCTGATCGGCGCGGTGCTGGTGATCTACCGGCTTGCGGATCCGCTCACCAATACGCTGTTTCATCTGCCGCTTCCGGTTTCTCTGGCCAAGGCGATCGGCCTTTCGTTTTACACCCTGAATGCCTTAAGCTATCTCAGCGATCTCTGCGGCGGGAAAATCGAGCACCGGCTTTCCTTTGTCGAAACCGCGCTCTTTCTTTCCTTTTTTCCGACTGTGACCTCGGGCCCGCTCTTACGGGCAGGGGAGTTTGCGGAAGAGATGAGAAAGGAGAAGCCGCTTTCCTACGAAGCGGTGCGGGACGGATTTCTGACATTGCTTGTCGGCTATGTCATGAAGCTGGTGATTGCCGGCCGGTGTGCGCTGCTTGTCTCAGCAGTCTATGGAAACGAAGCGCTGCGGGGATTTCCGGTCGTGCTTGCGGTGATCTTCTACAGTCTGGAGATCTATACCGACTTTGCCGGCTATTCACTGATCGCAAAGGGGCTTGCCAAAGCGCTTGGCTTCGAGATCCCCGATAACTTCCGCCAGCCGTACTTCTCTTCTTCGATTAAGGAATTCTGGCGGAGATGGCATATCTCGCTGTCCTCCTGGCTGCGGGATTATGTGTATATTCCCTGCGGGGGAAGCCATGGCAGCCGGCTCTTCAAATACCGGAATCTCATCATCACCTTTCTCGTCTCCGGCTTCTGGCACGGGCGGGGCCTCACGTTTCTTGTCTGGGGCCTCCTGCATGCCCTGTTTCAGATCGTTGAGGATGTGATCGCTTCTAAGAAAAAGACAAAACCCTCCTGGTCCTTCGGCGCAGCAGTTCTGACCTTTGTGCTGGTCAGTATCGCCTGGGTATTCTTTCAGAGCGACAGTGTCAGCGGTGCGCTTTCCGTTCTTCTGCGGTGCCTGTCCATTGAACACTATGGCGACATCTTCACCCCGATGATCAGTTCCTGGGGACTCGATGCCCGCAACTGGTGCTTTCTTGTGATCGGCCTTCTGATCATCACCGCAATCGATGCGAAGGAGTATGCCAGCAGTTCCGTGAAGGAGTGGTTTCTCTCTCTTTCCCGGCCCCTTCAGCTGATCCTGGTCTGGGGACTGGTGCTTCTGGTGCTGTTCTCGCTGAATCTTTCCGGCACTGAGTTTATCTACATGCAGTTTTAACAGGGAGAATCATGAGTAAGAAAAGCAATACGATGAGAGAACTGGTGAAGATCCTTGCGGCAATGCCTGCCGTGGTTTTGCCTGTGGTTCTTGTCTGGGGATATATCGCGTTCTTTCCGATGCATTATTTCGACGGCGAAACGCCGTATTACTTCTGGAACCGGGACATCTCCCTGACGCCGTCGAAGAAGGAATACAGCACAGTGATCCTCGGCGATTCCGCTGCCAATGCGGCCTATCTTCCCGAGGTGCTTTCCGAGGATACGATCAATCTTTCCCTGGGGGGAACGACGCCGGTGGAAAACTACTATGTGCTTCAGGACTGGCTGAGCATGCATGCCAATCCCCGGGTGGTCTATCTTTCCTTTATGGATTATCACCTGATCTATGACAACATGTTCTATGAGCGCACGGTCTACAGCCATCGCCTGCGGGACAGCCAGGAAAGGGAAATCCTCGCCGAAGCCAGGGAATGCCTGGATGAGAATATCGCCGTGAGTGATGCGGAAGAGAAACTCGTGGAATATCATCTCTATTCCCCGCGTCTCTATCTTCCCGCTCTGCTCAACGCCGGCTTCAGCCAGCGTAAGAGTCAGAACGAAGAGACTTACAAGGCCGTCGATTTCCACCGCGGCGCCTATATCGGATTAACCAGCCAGATGTACATGGACACCGATCCGAACATCTACGACAGCTATCCCGTCAATCCGCTCTATGACCGCTATTACCATAAGATTCTCGATCTCTGCAAAGAGAAGGGGATTCAGGTGCGGATCGTCTCGCTTCCCAAAACCGGCAATTCTCTCCTGAAGAATTCCTTCCGAAACAGCAGGGACGGCTACTATCGCGGCCTTGAGGAAACCTATGAAAATGTCACCTATGTCAGTGCCGTTGATACCATGGACAACCGGTATTTCCTGGACTGGGAACACTTAAATATCTACGGCTCCTGGGCATTCTCAGCCCTGCTGAAATCCGCTTTCCCGAATGATTTCTCCAAAGAGCCGCTGAGCGATGACACCGTGATCGGACAGCTCGAATATCTCAAACTTATGAAAGAGCCCGATCTTCTCTGTCAGAGCATCACGGGAAAGGAATTCTCGGCGGTACTGATCAGCGAAGATAAAGCGCTCGCCGCAAAAGCCGGCGCAAAGGATACCGGGACGATGATGAACCGGAAACACATCTTCCTGCGCTCGGAGGTACTGCATGGCGCTTCCTTCAATGAGAATGACGGAAAGGATGACACGATCGCCATTGTAAACAACGAAGACGGAACCACTGCCCTGAGACTGAAGGATCAGTGGTATCCGGCCGCAATCGACGACTATGCGGGGGCAACTCTGATTCTGATCAGCCACCGCGACAACAACGTCGTCGAAGTTCGCAACTATCTCTCCAACGGAACCGGGTATCTTCTCAAATGAAGCCCCGGTTTTTTTACGGCTCTGCGGATTTCATCTTCATCAATCAATTCTTTTTTTTTCTTCTTCACAAAAACTTGCCTATAACATATGATATAAGCAAGTTTGTTTGGGGGAGGAGGTTCTTTTCATGCAGTTTCGTTATGTTGAAGATCTCGATACGGTTAAAGAACTTCTGAACCTGAATGAAGCAGATCTTGCCTCGGGCATCGGGGTTACACCGATGACGCTTTCAAGATGGCGTCTTCGCCCCCAGCAGATCTCCGTCCAGAATCTGAACCAGTTCTATTCCTTTGCCTATCAGTCGGGGATCCGTCTCAACCGGATCAAGGAGCGGCTGTTTACCGAGGACTATCAGGACGAGAACCATGTGATTCTCTTCCATGGCGCAAGAAATGCCGTGGAAGGGGAGATCACGATCGAGAAATCCAGACGGATCAATGATTTCGGCAGAGGGTTTTACTGCGGTGATACTTTCCGGCAGTCTTCGATGTTTGTCTGCGGATATCCGCACGCATCGGTGTATATCGTGCGCTTTGAAAAGAGCCGCGATCTGAAGATGAAACAGTATCTCTGCGACCTCGACTGGATTTTGACGGTGGCCCTGTGCCGGGGGCGGCTGGAACGATATGCGGACCATCCGAAACTCGAAGAACTGCGGAAGGAACTGAAGAGGTATGACTATGTCATCGCTCCCGCCGCAGACAATCGGATGTTTATGCTTCTGGATGCGTTTGCCGAAGGAAGGATTACCGACCGGCAGTGCTGTGAGGCAATCGCCCGCAGGAATCTCGGAAATGAGTATGTGTTTCTTTCCGAACGGGCGCTGAAGCATGTAAGTCTTCTGACGCGCTGTTATCTTGCGGAAAAAGAAAAGGAGGATATGAGAAAGGGGAGAAGTGAAGAAAATACATTCACGCAAAACAAGCGAAAAGAAGAGGGGAGGACCATAGATCAGCTGCTGTCATGAGAAGATGGGATGAAATGGGAAAATACCTCTGTGACCTTCAAGGGTCTCTGTTTGAACAGTCCGCGCAGCACTGCGCATCCGGCTCAGCCGTATTTATCCGCCGGTTCATGTATTCCGAAACGGCAAAGCGGTTTGATTCCTGTTCTGTCGGCGCCGAAAGCGACACGGTATCGACAATGATCGATGATGTCAGCCGGCAGTACGGAATGAAACCCTATGGCTCTTCCATTTATTCGAGAGAAGAGCTGAGATGGATCGGCGAGCTGTACCGCTACTGGGCGTATTGTTATGAACTGCCGAGCAGAAAGATCTACACCGAGCTTTCCGCTACGGCCCTGAGGGCCATGTACCCCGAGTATCACGCCATGGAGTACGAAGAGGTGATGAAAAAGATTCTGGAATTAAGGGGCATCAAATCGATGAGCCAGATCGAAAAAGGCGTGATTATCCTGCGCGAAAAGATGAACCGGCTTGCATACAACGTCTGAACGCCGCTTTGTAAGCGGATTCAGAAGAGCAGAGCCACAGGATTTACTTTGATTCAGGTTTTAAATGAGTTTGAAACTCATTAGAATGGTGTTCAGAAAAGGAGGAAAATGATGAAGAAATATCTGAACCGATTCCTTGCGTCAGCGGCGGCAGTCATTGCCGTAACGCTGTTCGCAGCACCCGTCCAGGCCCAGGTAAACGGCGGTGGTCCGTACGGGGATATCGACGGTTACTATACATGGGAAATCAACGGAAAAGGATGGACGATCTATTCTCAGAATGGCTATTCCTGGATCTATGATGACTATGGACACAGAACCTATCTCGATTCCTACGGAAACCAGCTCTATGGTGTTACCGCATCAGCCGCAAAGACCATCACGCAGTACAAGCTGACCTATTACGGCAACTACAACGGCATGACTGTCTACACCAATCCGGACGGCAAGCTCTACACCGTAAGCGACAGCGGCCAGCTGACACTCGTCAACGGCGGCAATACCCCGCAGCCGAAGCCGCAGCCCACTCCGAGTGTGGGCAACTACACCTTCTACTATTCCTACACGTCTCCGCAGGGATACAACATCTACACCGATGACCACGGCAACACCTGGTGGTTTGCGGCCGGCGGAATTCCCAACCGGTGGACCTACGGATATCAGAACGGCAGCTACTGGAGAACAGATGTACACAACTACACATACTACTTCTCCTACAGAAGCAATGACGGTTACTACATCTACACCGATGACTACGGAAACTTCTGGTGGTTCGGCAGCGACGGAACGCCGCACATGGTCAAAAAGGGCAGCGGCAGTGTGAACCCGGGCGGACAGGGCGGAGACGCCAATCCGAATTCCGGCGTTGACTACAGCCGTACCAACACGATGACCGCTGACGGCCGCAGCACAACCGTCTATGTCGGCCAGTACTGGAAGGCTCCGACCACCGTGTCCTGGTGCCCTGCCGGCACAAAGCTGATCGGCTGGGACTATGCGGAAGGCACAGGATATGTCAGATGGAAACCGGGCGCTTCCATTAAGAACACCGGCAACGATCTGACCCTCTACGCCGTCTACGGCTGAGAATTTTCAGGAAACGGAAGAAGAGGATGTACAGGCAAAGTACATCTTCTTTTTTTCGCTTTCTGCCGGGCCTGCGTCTGAAAGGGGCAGTGCCGAAAGAAAATTGACCCTTTATCCTGTCAAACCTCTCTCTCGAAAGAGAGCCTTTGGCCTGGTATGGTATAATTCTGAATAACGATGGATACTCCAGCCACGCATTGGCCTGCCCGTATGGAAAAGAATCAGCGGAGGGAGCGGAAAGCGATATGAAAAAATACTGGATCATTTTCGTCAATGTGATCATCATGCTTGCAATGCTTTCCTTCGTCGTGATTTATTCCAACCAAACGAGCAGGAATACGACTCAGAGGCAGATCGAGCATTTTGAAAACACCACCATCACAATGGAACATGTCACCGAGAATTATCTCGAGGGCGAACAGCGCATCTGCGACGTGTGGGCGCGCTATATCAACTCCAAGGAGATGACGATGGAGGATGCGATTTCCTTCATCCGCATTTCCCATGTTCTGCCCAATGCCTCGGCGCATATCGTATATGAAGATACGCTGTCGGGTCTTTCCACCCGGGCAAAAAGCGAAGGCTCAGAGGATTATTCGGTCTCCTATGCAAGGATAGGTCTTCTGAATGATGTGAGCTGGATTAAAGCGATCGGCGAATCCATCAATATCTCCCGGGCCTATACCAACCCGGTCAACGGCGAACAGTCCATCGCTTTCTGCAATGCCGTTACGCTTCACGATGAAGAAACCGGGGAACCGAAAAAAGCGATCCTGCTCAGAGTGCTTCCGTTATCGGAACTGGAAGAGAAGTGGGTCTTCCCCCAGGAGGAATTCTCAAACGCCGAGCTCTCCATGATCGACGATGACGGCGACTATATCATCAAGGGACATTCCTTCAAGAATTCGAGCTTCTTTGAATTCTACCGCTCCTACAATCAGGCGGATCCTGCCTTCATGCAGGAGCTCGAACAGAAGCTGTCTTCGTCGACCGGTTACTTTACGATGCAGAACTCCCGCGGGGAGGAATGCATTCTCGCCTACACCCCGATTGCCGCGGCCGGGGGCTGGACACTGCTCAACATGATGCCGATGAAGGATCTCATCGTAAACAACGAGAACTGGATGTTAATCGGGTTTGTTTCCGCCGGCCTTCTGATCCTGTTCGTATTTGATCTCTCGGTCATCCTCGGCATCAATAAACAGCTTCAGGTGGCAGCCCGGGAAGCCGCAGCCGCAAACAAGGCAAAGACCGACTTCCTGTCTACGATGTCGCATGATATCCGCACCCCGATGAATGCGATCATCGGCTTAACCACCATCGCGGAAAAGAATCTCAACGATCCTGCCGCAGTCGGGGAGCACCTGCAGAAGATCTCGATGGCGAGCAATCATCTGCTCACGCTGATCAATGATATTCTCGACATCTCCAAGGTCGAAAGCGGCAAGCTGAGCCTCAGCCCGCTGACCTTCTCCATCGTCGAGACGGTCGAGAACCTCGTGAACCTCTCGCAGCCGATGGTCAAGGAAAAGAACATCGAATTCAATTTCCGCGTCGGGAAGATGGATATGGAGTATCTCTATGCCGACCAGCTGCGGCTGAACCAGATCTATATCAACATCCTGTCCAACGCGATCAAATACACCGAGCCCGGCGGCAGGGTCAGTGTCGATATCTATGAAGAAGAAAGTGAGAAGCCGGGATGCGTGAAGCTGACCTACCGGGTCAGTGACACCGGCATCGGAATGAGTCCCGAATTCATGGAAACCATGTATCAGCCGTTCTCGCGCCAGACCGACAGCCGCGTCAACAGCATTCAGGGAACAGGTCTCGGTCTTGCGATCACCAAGCAGATGGTCGATCTCATGGGCGGCATCATTGACTGCCAGAGTGAGCAGGGCAAGGGAACGACATTCACCGTGGTCCTCGATCTTCCGATTGCCGAGCGGCAGCGGGAAGATATGGAACTGGATCCGATGGATGTGCTGGTCGCCGATGATGATCAGATCCTTCTCGATACCGTCGTCGATGCCCTGCAGTCCCTGGGCGTAACGGCCTTCCCGGCACGAAGCGGCCAGGAAGCGCTGGAACTGATCAAAGCCCGCCATGAGAGCGGAAAGGACTATGACATCGTGATCCTGGACTGGAAGATGCCGGGGCTTGACGGCATCGAAACGACCCGCCGGATCCGGAAGGAAATCGGAACAGAGCTTCCCATCCTGCTGATATCCGCCTATGACTGGGCGGACATGGAGGAACTGGCGAAAGAAGCCGGTGCCAGCGGCTTTGTAAGCAAGCCGCTGTTCCGCTCCAAGCTGTATGATAAGATCAATGCACTCCTGGGCAAGGAGGTCAAGTCCGTCGAGCCGGAGAATGACTACTCCGATCTGCAGGGAATGAATATCCTGATTGCGGAGGACAACGATATCAACTGGGAGATCATCTCCGCCATGCTCGAAATGTTCGGCATCACCTCGGAGCGTGCCGAGAACGGACGCATCTGCGTCGAGAAGATGAAAGAGGCGAAGAAGGGTAGTTATGATCTCATCTTCATGGATATCCAGATGCCGGAGATGAACGGTCTTGAAGCGACCCGCAATATCAGAAAGCTGGAAGATCCGTGGGCGTCATCGATCCCGATCATCGCGATGACGGCGGACGCCTTCTCGGAAAATGTCACCGAGTGCCTGAATGCCGGCATGAACGGCCATATCGCAAAACCGATCGACATTAAGCTTGTCGTCAAGGAAATTCGCAGAATCAAGGAGAAGAAATCATGAAACGACTGCTCTGCACGATGTTATTCGTCTTACCGCTGATTACACTTTGTGCCTGCGGCACTGCCCCCAAACCGAAGGAAGAGGCAGCGGCCGGCTTTGCGCCGAAACTCAGCACCGAGGAAAAATGCAAGATCACGGTTGCCGGAAGCTATGACAACTTCGAGGCGCTGGAGGCGGAATTCGACCGCTTCAACAAGTTCTATCCCAACGTCCAGCTGAACTATGTCAAGCTCGATGACTACAACAACGTGCTTGCCACGGTGCTGGAAGGAAATGACAGACCGAACATCTTCTTTTCCTACACCTGGATGATCGGAAATGATCAGTACAAGCCGGTTGTCGCCCATATGGAAGAACTCTCGGACACTGCTCTCGGCCTGAATCTTTCCTGTATCCGTCCCGGTCTTCTCAATCATGACGCCGACGGGAAGGTCATGCTTGTTCCGGTATTCTCCAGAACCTACGGAATGCTTGTAAACAACGATCTCTTTGAAAAGGAAGGCCAGAAAATTCCGACTTCCTTTGATGAGATGATCAAGGTATGTGATGCCTTCAAGGCAAAGGGGATTAAGAGCCCGATGATGGGATACACCCAGAAATCTTCCGGCTGCTTCATGAACACGGTTGCCTATCCGCAGTTTACGGCGACGCTTGCCAAAGACCCGGATGCCCTTGCCAAGGCCAATGCTCTCGATCCCGCGGCGGGAGAATCCATGCGTCCGGCGCTTGGCGCGGTAGAGCGGCTGATCGAAAGCGGCTGTATCGACCTTGCGGAATGCGACAAGATCGAAGACAACTACACCCAGGTGATCCTGCGCTTCTTTGAAGGCGATGTGCCGATGATGATCTGCACCGGCGATACCGTCTCGGGAACCAAAAAGCGGGAGAGCCAGTCCGAGGCATTCACCGCATCTCCGTTCAAATACACCTTCCACCCGATCCCTCTGAGTGATCAGGGCGGATATTTCATCGACAGTCCTTCCGTGCAGTTCTCCGTAAACAAGGACTGCGACAACCTGGATATGACCAATGAATTCATGCGCTTCCTGATCACCAGCGAAGAGCTCAATCAGATGGCAAGCATGAAGCGTCTGGTCACACCGACCACGGATTTCTCTCTCGATCCGGTCTATGCCCCGTTTGGCCAGGTTCCCGCGGAGCGCACGATCTCGCCAGAGGTGCTCGGCATTACCGATCCCCTTACCGTTCAGATCCGCATCGCTTCCTATCAGGTCGGAAAAGGGGAGATCACAATCGATGACGCCGTGAAGAAGTACGGCAGCTTCGAGTAAAACAAAGCTTCAATTATCACAGTTAAGAAGATGTGCAGTGCACATTTTCTTTAGTTTTTTCAAAACCCTGAACCCCGCCGCAGCAAAACATGCATGCACAGCGCCGCGGGCATGCATGAATACTTCAGGGAGAACGGCGCTGATCTTTGAGAAAATCCCCTGATCCGCGGGCAATCGCCGCAGTAAAAAGCCAGAGAGAAGCAGTCCATGGTGTTTCGCCATGGAAAACAGGCGGATACCTGTGGTAAAGTAACAGGCAGACAGGAGAAAACTCTCATGGCAAAAATACAGATGAAAACACCGCTGGTCGAGATCGACGGAGATGAGATGACCCGGATCCTATGGAAGATGATCAAAGAGGAACTTCTTCTTCCGTACATCGATCTCAACACGGAATACTATGACCTCGGTCTCGAGCACCGGGATGAAACCGATGATCAGGTGACAGTCGAAGCT
>JAFWCM010000223.1 GCA_017536885.1 Solobacterium sp. | reverse complement strand
GTTCATAATGATATTAAAACGGAAGAGAAATGGCGGTGTCAAATGATTGGAAAAGTTCAAAAATTCAGTAAATAATATTATATCAAATTTGTGATATGCATTTCAACAAGTTGCTTAGGTTATTATTTTACAGTTCCTTACGTTTTCTGAGCATAACGCTTACATTATATCCGTTAACGGAAGCTGTGCGGAGATCTCTTGAAACCCATGGACAGACGGAAGGGGAAAACCGAAATTATTGGAAAAAATATTGAAAATAATCCTTGCAAAGTGGAATCCGCTTTGATATTATATGTGAGCACTCATTTGGATGTGTTGTGCGCCGATAGCTCAACTGGACAGAGTATTTGACTACGAATCAAAAGGTTGCGGGTTCGACTCCTGCTCGGCGCGCCATTAACGGGATGTAGCACAGCTTGGTAGTGCACTTGATTTGGGATCAAGGGGTCACAGGTTCAAATCCTGCCATCCCGATCTTATATGGCGAGGTAGCTCAGTTGGCTAGAGCGCTCGGTTCATACCCGGAAGGTCGTGGGTTCGAATCCCACTCTCGCTACCATTCTCAAATCTGGAGTGCACAAATTGGACCCTTAGCTCAGTTGGTCAGAGCTGTCGGCCCATAACCGACTGGTCGTAGGTTCGAGTCCTACAGGGTCCACTTGATTCCGGAGGAATACCCAAGTGGTTGAAGGGACCGGTCTTGAAAACCGGCAGGTCATGAAAGTGGCGCCAGGGTTCGAATCCCTGTTCCTCCGCCATTGATTCACCGGTTGTGTGTAATCCCTAACTTATCGCGAGGTAGAGCAGCCTGGTAGCTCGTCGGGCCCATAACCCGGAGGTCGTTGGTTCAAATCCTTCCCTCGCAACCATGGTCCTGTAGCTCAGTCGGTAGAGCAACGGACTGAAAATCCGTGTGTCGCCAGTTCAATTCTGGCTGGGACCACCATGGAAAAAGTGCTTGAAATGGCTTAAATAAAGCGTTTCCGGCACTTTTTTTGTTTTTCCGGGAATCACTGAAACCATGGGATTTTATACCACTTTTAACGTTCAGGCAGTCAATGGCAGTCGGAATGACAGTCAGGTAAACGATGTAAAAACCGAATATAATTCAGATGTTTTAATTGTGCTGTAAAACCATTTAGGAACTATTGAGATAAGGATATGAAACCCCCCTGGTCTAAACCATTGATCTTGAAAAATGTGTTCTCGGAACTGGGAATGAACAAAGAACCAGTCTTGAAGAGAGCGATACTCTTTCCACATGGTAAAACCTGTAATGGATCACCATAACGGTGGCGGTTATCCTTCGATCTGCAGTGAGAACTTCAGGGGAAGGTATTGAAGCCTTCTCCGGTGAGTTTCACTCACTGAAAGGAGGTATGCATATGGACGTTGATACTTTGATCGGTTTAATCTCGCTGGTGATATCCTGTATTGCCCTCGGGATGCAGATTGCGTCAAATCATCATACAGAAAACGATCGCCCTTCCCGCAAAGATTGACGATCGTTTTCGTTAAGAATTGCCAGGATAACCGTCATCGGTGGTCCTTTTACAGTTTTATGATAGCAATTCTGAAGAAATATTCAATATTTCCGAATCTGATGATCATTGAGGCCGTCAGAATGAATTACCATAACTGATTTCTCCTGATTGCTTTAGCGCCGATCATGAAGCACTGGATCTTATCACTGCATCTGGCATTCCGGAAATAGGTAATGCCATGGCAGATTCTTTCAAAGTTCTGGGAATGAGAACCGGGTACTGATCTGGCTGCGGCAATGATGAATCAAAGACTGATGAGTACTGTCAGTGTTCAAGGCATTCTCTGTGCCGGAAAAGCCTGCAGGCATTGGATGATACCAATTGTATAATTGATTTCATGAAAAGCCCGGCGGTCTGTTTCGGGTGAATTGTCATTGCGCGGGGGTACAGGGTCATCTGATACAGGAACCCGGCATCTTCTTCGCTGTGCCAGGCATGGTTAAGAAAGGAATCTCTAAGGTATGGATGAGAAAAACGAAAACAAGAGAGGGTTGTCTACCCTGGAACTCTGGGCGAAATTATTTAAATCCTCTTCGCTTGACCAGTATCTTTCCGATCGCAATGAGATCCCGGAACTGCCTGTTTTTTCCGATTACATCAAAGCGCTGGCAGAGGAAAAAGGGGAGAAGCCGGAGACGGTCATCGGAAGAGGAGGAATTGAATCCTCCTTTGGCCATAAGCTGTTTTCCGGTACGAGAAAACCGTCCAGGGATACCGTGCTGCAGCTGGCATTCGGTTTTGCGATGGATGCGGATGAAACACAGAAGCTTCTGAAGGTAGCCCGTGCCACTGCGCTTCATCCCCGGGTAAAACGGGATGCGGTGATTGCCTATTGCCTTCAGTTTCATAAGTCCTTTATGGAAACACAGCAGCTGCTCTATGAAAATCATCTGCCTCTGATCGGAGGAAACCACAATGGAAAACGATGAATTGCTGAAGAGCATTCTGGAATCCGACATGACGGAAGGATATCCGCCCGAATTCACTTCCGGGTATGACATCATGGAGTGTCTTTCGGAACATCAGGGAATCACGACATTTCTTGTTCAGGACCATGAGGGAAACGATCGTATCGCCAAATGCTATGACCGCTCGCTCTGGACCATTGCGGATAACAGCCCGATTCTCAGCGCTCTCGATCATCAGGGACTGCCGAAACACATCGCTTCCTTTGAAAACGACAGGATGCTGGTTCTGGTCCGGGAATATGTGGAGGGGGAACCACTGAGCCGGTATGCGATGGAAAAGGAACTGTCGCGGGATGAGATCATCCGCATCTGCATCGGGCTGTGTGATATTCTCGCAGTGCTTCACCATCGGGAAGAACCGATCATTCACCGGGATGTCAAACCGCAGAACATCATCATCGCAAAAGACGGAAGCGTTCATCTGATCGATTTTGATATTGCCCGCGTGTACCGCAGCGGCAATGATACGGATACGGTGTTTTTCGGTACGCTTGCCTATGCGCCGCCGGAACAGTACGGATTCTCTCAGACCGATGCCCGGACGGATATCTATTCCCTCGGGATCGTATTGCGCTGGCTTCTCACCGGCAGTACCAGAGAGAATAAGAATGTCAGTATCTATCCGCCGCTGGACCGCATCATTCGAAAGTGTACGGCCTTTGCACCGAAAGACCGGTATGGGGATGTCGATGAGGTAAAGAAGGCATTGCAGAACGCAAACCCGAAATCCCAGGCGGTTCATATCTTTCTGCGGATCTTCTGTGCAGTTCTCTGCATCTCGCTTCTGACCTATGGAGGAATACAGCTGTATCGTACTCTGACCTACACGCCGTTTAGCGAAGATGCGATTCCGGGATTCACCTCGGATGAGGAACGCGTAAAGGATGCGGTTCTCTATATGAAGGAGAAATACCATACCTCCATGTTTGATGAATCCGACCGCGTCTCAACGGTCGGTGATCTGCGCAGGGCATTGACTGATCTCTATGGCCTGAACCGGGATTATGTCTATGGAATCAATGAAGACATGCCGCAGGAAAATGATGCGTACTTTCTGCCCTGGGGCTGGGATGACGGCCAGACGCTGAGCCGCGGTATTGCGGTATATGCGGCTGTCAAAGTCCATGATCCTTCGATTGTCGCGGACTGGTCGAGTCTCAAAGATGACAACGGATATTATCCCGGCGTGCGGGTGGCCGAGGCGTTTGCCGAAAAAAACGGCATCCTGAGAGGCGCAAATCATCCCGGAGACATACCGTTAGGAGAACTGGCCCTGATATTAGCCAATACGGACCGGGTGTTTGAAGCAGCTGAGCCAAAGTGAGATATGTTCTGCGCAATGTCCGGAATGTCTGCAGTTTCTATGTGCGCCAGTGGACAGCCAGTCCAGCAAAGAGAACCATCATTTTGGTACGTTGAAATCAGGGAGAACCTGAAAAGGAGACAGAGAATGAAGAAGAACGGAAGCGTAATAAAACTGGTGCTGTCGGGACTCAGCCTTCTGGTGGGAATTGTCTGGCTTGGAGCGTTCATCATTCTGCTCGGCTCCATGGGAGGGGATCTCCCGCTCTGGCGGCTTCTGATTCTCCTGCTGTTTTCTGCGCTGTTTCTGTTTTTAGGAATCCGGGGTCTTCTTGCCTGGAGAAAGGACGCTTCTGAGAAGGGCGTGAAGATTCCCAAAGCAGTGCCGATCATTCTCGGCGTTGTCGCGGTGCTTCTTGTGATTCAGATGGGGCTGACCTTTCCGCATCTCTGGAAAAACGGACAGCTGAGCCGGGCATTGAAACCCTATGTGAAAGAGGATTACTCCGCGGAAGATGTGAAGCTTCCGGAGAATCCGCGGTTTGTGTTCTATCACAACGGATCCTTCAGCGTTCCTTCCTCGCGGTACAGACTGGGAACCGATGACCCAAACCAGGTGAATGTGGTTGTTGCCTATGATGAGTCGGTCAGTAAAAACGGGATATGGGTGGATTCCGCAACCGGGGAGAAAGTATCGGATGCCCGGGTTCAGAATGTAAAGCTTTATGTGATCCGAAAGGAAGACTGGGCACTGATCGATGAAGTGAAGTTCAGCCAGAGGCTGAAGCAGAATGAAAACGGAGTCAATGTGCTCGGGATGAATTCGGTGGAAAACTATCTGAACAGCCTCGGGCAATAGAGACATAGAAGGATGAAAGGGGATATATTCATGGCAGACGGAAGATGCGATAAGTGCGGAGCTCCGACCTCCAACCGCGGCAATCGGTTTCAATGCGGATCGGGTATGGTCGATTACAGTTCCAACGGTGCTAAACTCGTGAAAACTACGACTTCGATGACAGAGATAAAACACTGCGTGCTCTGTGACAACTGTATCAATGAATATGCGGAACACCTGAAACAAGGGAAAGGAAACTATACGGCACCGGTGATCGGGATGATTCTGAGTGCGGTGATTCTCGGCCTGTTCTCTCTTATGGGCGGATGGATCCGTGTGATCTGTCTGATCGCGCTGGCGGCGTTCTGGATTTCTGCGATCCGGGAAATTCTGAGAATCCG
>JAFWCM010000033.1 GCA_017536885.1 Solobacterium sp. | reverse complement strand
TTTTTTCATGCCGTGTGCCTGAGAACAAATTGAATTCAGAATCCGCGGAGTGATTCAACACAGGCATACACGCAGACTCTGCGGCTGTTCTTTCGCGGAAGGCTGATCGCGGCAAAGAGTCAATCTGTGATTTGTGAGATTCAGCGCAATGGGAGTGCTGCAGTTCAGCTCTTCATAAATCAATCCGGATAATCACTGGATGTTTCAATCTGTTTCGTATATTTAATTGCTGAGTCATATGATTCATAGAAGACGTGACAAAATGCCGAAAGGTCAGAAAGGAAGAAACCTATGACAAAAATGGACGCTAAGACAAACAAAGCAGAGGCAAGCATGCTTTCCGCCGATGAGTTGAATACCGTTTCCGGCGGTACGATGAAGGAAGAGGATTATGGGGTAACTTCGGAAAAGGTCTGCCCGTACTGCGGAAGCACCCAGGTATATCCCGGCAGCACCCAGAGAAATTTCGGATTTACACAGGTATGGAGAGAGTATAAGTGCCGTAAGTGCGGCAAATATTTCTGGCATGAATATTTCTGCTAATCGCTGATCCGAGGCAAAACCGGCATCTTTGGATAACGCCTGGTGAAGGATCAACGCAGGATTGATGATGCGTCTGCGCAACCGGCGGCAGGGAGAAAGGCGGCAGCCGTGTTTCGGCAGGAAAGAGACCGGTGAAATGCCGCAGATGCGGTTCTGGGAATCTGGAATACCTGGGGTCGGATCAGATCAGGGCAATTAAAAAACAGTCAGACATTACGCTTGTAAAGCCTTCAGCTTTCAGTGGTAAAGAGGCTGTTTGTTCAGGAATATCACCGGATTGGATCAGACCTGTTCTGATCTTTTCTTTTTTTGCCGGTCCATAACAGGTGCTTATCCTGCGGCGCAGATCCCTCATTGCCTGTCTGAACCTTCCTCTGAAGAAAGACCGAAACGGCTGGCCGAAGGCCTGAATACATGCCGATGAAACCCGTTTAACTGTCGCTTATGCGCTGTTTCCTGAGGAGGTGATTCATATTTGAAAAAAAGAAAATGAACATGAGGAAGTATTCCGGGAGGACCCTTATTCTCTCTTTGAAGACCCTTCTGAAAAAAAACACTGAGACATTCGGCAGAAAGAAGTGCTGTGCAGAGATCTTTTGCCTGCCCTTTTTTCCTTTTCGTGCAGAAAAGATTTACGGGATTATCATGGAAGGGAAAGAGCGATGGTATGGAAGAAAAGAAACAGGTGAGTACACCCGGGAAGAGAAAAATAAGATATCTTTTTCTTTCGCTCATACCGGCCGTGCTTCTGCTGGGAATTGTTTTTATCCTCCTCGATTCCAGGGAGGTTGTAAGCCGGGAGTATAAAGACGCAGAGGCGGCTTTTGCCTACCCGGATCTCAATACGGGATTTATTCCTCAGGGCATAGACTATGATGAGACGATCGATGCCTATTTTCTTTCCGGCTATATGGGGCTGCCGGCTCCCTCTTCGATCTATGTCATGCGGCGAAGTGACGGGAAAATGATAGCCCATGCGTTACTGCAGAAGGAAGACGGAAGTGAGCTCAGGGCGCACTGCGGCGGCGTCGGGGTCTGGCATGATTATGTCTATGCCGCGGCTACCAATGACGGGGTATATGTATTCGACCGAACGGAACTCCTTCAGGCAGGGGAGGGCAAAACGGTCAGAGCACTGGGTCATTTTCCGATCGAAATCAATGAAATCCATGTGACTGCCTCTTTCCTCGGAATTCATGACGATCAGATGACGATCGGGGAATTCCGCATGCCACTTATCCTGGATAAACCGAAAAACCACCGCTATAAAACCGCGGACGGCGTACAGAGAAATGCTCTGGCGATCACTTTTCCCCTGGATGAAAGCAAGCCATTGGGTGTGAATGGTGAGCCTTTGGCAATGTATGCCATTCCGGACAGTGCCCAGGGAATCCTTTTTGCGGACAACCGGATTGTGGTCTCCTGTGCGATGGGTCTTTTCCAAAGTCATGTCTACGCCTTCGATGAAACAAAACTGAAGGAATGCGCAGTTCTCAAAACCGCCGGAAAGAACATTCCCGTTTACGGTCTGGATGATTCCGTATTGACCGCATCCCGGGTGTTTCCGCCGATGAATGAAGAACTTGATATCGTCAGCGGAAGGCTGGTGATCGCAAATGAATCCGCCAGCTCGCGCTATATGATCGGAAAGGAGTACGGCATGGATTACTGCTATACTTTCTCCTGCCAGGGGCTTCTTCCTGAGCCGGGCGGTGAATAAAAGGCGGGAATCCGGTTCTCCAAAAGAGGATGCCCTGTCAGAACTTCTGAGTATATTCACGCAGGGAAACAGAGGCCATCCCAATGATCAGAAAAACAGAAACAGCTGCGGCAGGGGGTTCTCTGAGGAATACCTGTCTCAGCTGTTTTTTCTGTCTTTTCATTTGCCTCCTGATGGATCAGGGACAGAAGACGGACAAGGAATGCCATGGTCTGCCCCGCAAAGGAAGGGATCTCAGGCCTTTGCCTCTTTCGATGGGAGGGTCAGATTTTCATCTTCAAGCACATGTGAGAACTCTTCGAGTTCCGCTGAGCGGATGATCATGGCAAGGCCTGTTTCGGCATTGACTACAAACACATTCGCAATCATGATGAGACCTACGATATCCGCCGGAAGCCAGAGCTGTGACAGGAGGATAGAGAAAGTTGCCATGATTCCGCCGGGTACCTTGGGGGAAGCGATGCTGAGCTGGGAGACGAGAATATACAGGATCACAATCTGGGTGAGTGACAGCGGCATACCGCTGTATCTTCCGGCAAAGAAGGCAGCTGATACCAGAGCCGGAACCGCCGCCGGGGCGAACATCGCATGCGAGAGGGGAACCCAGAAATCAACGAATCTGGGATCTTTTTTCAGAACGTTTTTCGCGGTGTCAAACTGCTTTGACATGGCCAGGGTGCTGCTGCAGGTGGTAAATGCAATCATTGCCGGTTCCGAAATATCCTTCAGAAACTGCCGGACATTGAG
>JAFWCM010000222.1 GCA_017536885.1 Solobacterium sp. | reverse complement strand
TGATCCTGTCCCGCCGGTTTGAGCCTGCCGCACTCTTTCTTCCGATCATCGGCCTGGGTATGATTCTGATCGGACTGCCCGCATTGATTCTTGGCGTTGCCCATACCTTTGACCGCTCGTTTGACAGCTATGAGATGAACAGCATCGGCATCCGCCGCACCGAATCCAACAACAGGGAAGTCAGCCTTCCTTACGATGAGATCGACCAGGTGATTCTCGACAGCGACAGCCATACAATGGAAATCCGCGGCCGCAATAACCGATACCGTCTGCTGTTTGCGGTCGAGGATTATGATTTTGCGGAGGAATACCTCCTCGACCATATCCGGGATGACACTCCCGTGACTTATAAAAGCTGAAGCACAGAAGAAGAGGAAAACCCATGACAAGCATGAACATACCCGGCAAACGAAAGCTGGAACTGAATTCCCTTTTAAAACTCCTCGCTGCCCTGATCCTTGCGGCCGCAATCGTGGTCTTTACCTACTGCGCATCGTTTGCGCACGTTCAGAACTTTTGAACTGGATACGCTTGACGGGGGAAAGATGAACGCCTCCGAACTGAGAAACAGCAGGCTCGTGGTCGTCAATATCTGGGGAACCGACTGCCCGCCCTGCATCAAAGAGCTTCCGGAGCTCGCCGCATTAAGCAATGAGTACGACCCGAAGGATCTGCGGGTCATCGGCATTCCGAGAGATGTCGATCCCGCCGGCAAGTCTACCTTTGAGACTCGTCTCGCAGAAGCGAGACGCATTATTTCTGTGACCGGCGTCACCTTCACCAACCTCATACCCGATGCGGAGATGGAAGACTTCATCAAAGCCTCCGTCATTGGCACTCCGACAACGTTCCTGCTTGATCAGGAAGGAAACGTAATCGAAACCATGATCGGCGGAAAACCGATCAGTGTGCTGAAATCGCTGATCGGCGAGCATCTGGGAGGGAACTGACATGACCGACGAAAAGAAAATCATACTCATCAACCGGATTCTCATCTTCGCGAGCATCCTTCTGGTCATCATCGGCGTCTGGCGCGGGGAAGTCGGCGTGGTTCTCAACAAAGCCGTCAAGGTATGCATGCAGTGCATGGGAATCGGGTGAGTTTATGAAGAAAGAACGGTTCTTCCATAAATACAGGCACTGGATTCAGGCAGCCTGGTTCGCCCTTACCAATGGGTATCTGCGCGGCTACACCTCCGGCAAGATCTACACCGGCAACACCAAGGTGCTCTGTTTCCCGGGACTCAACTGCTATTCCTGCCCCGGGGCACTGGGTGCCTGTCCGATCGGCTCTCTGCAGGCGGTGTTCGGCTCCAACACCTACCGCGTCTCCTTATATGTATTCGGAGTCATCTCGCTGTTCGGCGCCGTGATGGGGCGGCTGGTCTGCGGCTTTCTGTGCCCGTTCGGCCTGGTGCAGGATCTTCTCTACAAGATCCCTTTCGGACCAAAGAGAAAAAACCTTCCAAACCATAAGATTCTGAGCAAGCTTCGCTATGTGATCCTGATTCTCTTCGTTGTTCTGCTCTCCTCGCTGGTAAAGGATGTCACCGGCATGGCGGCACCCTGGTTCTGTGAATGGATCTGTCCGAGCGGAGCCCTGTTTGCGGGAATTCCCCTGGTGATCCTCAACCCCGGCTTCCGGACGGCGATCGGCTTTCACTTCTGGTGGAAGCTCGCCATTCTTCTGATCCTTCTCTTCCTCTCCGTCGTATACTACCGCCCTTTCTGCAAATACCTCTGCCCCCTGGGCGCTCTCTATGGGGTATTCAATCCCGTCAGTACCTTCCGCATCAAGGTGGATCAGACCAAATGCGTAAAGTGCGGCGGCTGTCAGAGAGCCTGCGGGATGGATATCAGAACCTTTGAAACTCCCAACAGTACCGAATGCATTCGCTGTCTCAACTGCGTCAGCGCCTGTCCCACCGGGGCACTGGATACCACCTGGCATATTGCCGGAAAGGACTTCGCGGACAGATATCTTGCAAAGTCTGATGAAACCCTGGCCAATCCCGAAGTGGTGAGGACCGTCATTCTCGGCTGCGCAATGGTCTTCTCCTCCCTCTTCACCCTTCTCCTCCATCTGAGATCCAGCGTGTATGCAAACTTCATCTACTTCATGACCAATGTCTATCCTGCTTCCTACAGTCCCATTGTGATGGGAATGAACTTTGCCAAGGTAACGGTCACAGTTCTGGTTCTCATCAACGGCATCTCCCTGATCCTTCAGTGCAAGAAAGCCGATGCGGTGAGAAGCTCTGCGCAGTCCATGAAAATTCTGCAGGTGATCTACCTCCTCCTGTGTGTAGGCATGATCATCGCCATCGTGCTGAACCCGCCGATCATCGGCGTCTGGCTGAACAACATCCTGACATCACCGTTCCCTCTTCTCGGAATGCCGTTTATTACTCTGACCCTCTCAAGGCTCGACAAAATCGTGCACGGGGAAAAGAAAGCCGGAATCGGCTTTGCCATCCTGTTTGTCTTCACGATTCTCGTCTCTCTTCTGATACCTCTGTTTCCGATTCTCCTCGGTTACGCTCTTGCCTCCGCCGGGCTGACAGGCAGCGGCGCTGTCCAATGACAGCGCTGTTTTTCTGCTTTGATTTTTTTCCCGAGGGTAAGAGTCATCCCTCCCGCTGCGATTTCCGAGAGAAACCGGGAGAGCCTGAGGGGAACCTCACGGTTCACAAAGCCCCGCAGTTCTTCTGATCTTTGTCCGGCACAAAAAAAACGCAATCCCTTTGCGTGCTGAGAGCAGCTGAACAAGCAGGAATGCGGTCATTTATTTCACCTGTTAATTATATTGAATCATATTTCTGTAAGTTCGTTCGGGAATATACATCGTGGTTCCTTTGGCATTCGTAACCGAATATACTTTTTTGTCACAGTTCATACAAGTGAATTCCCTGAATACTTTCAACCCTTTTTCCGTGGTTTTTACAAAGAATCCGCTCCTGTGCTCACAATTTAAGCCGTCATTGTAAACAATTCGGCCTCCCGACACATTCTCGAGATCATCAAACTCCAGCAGGTCCTTCCCTGCATTCCTGATTTTCTGTTCTGCCATGATTTTTGTCTCCTCCCTTCTGGCTAAGTACTCTTCATCCTAATTTTATACGATCGCCCTTTCGATTTTCATTTCACCGGATTCTTTTTTCTGCGCAAAGCGATGCCGGGAGGAAACGTGCATAACGGACCGGATTACCGCAGAACAGACTTTTCCTTATAACTCAGGTTTTGTCTCTCTGGCGTACTGATGGCATATCCGGTACAGGTATAAATTGTCAGTATTTCAGAAGGCGGCGGATATCATCCCGCTTCCTATTCTTATTGGAGAGGTTGATCTTGAATGACCTGGCGCAGTCTTCCGGGTGAAGTGAGCCGCTATTACCGGAAGCCATATTTCCGGAACAACAGTTACTTCATTTGTACGGTATCTGACAGAACAGAAGAGATGATCAGGCATTATATCCGGAATCAGGGTGCGGCTGACTCCTCCTAAGCCTTTCGGCTTTAGAAGGGGTGTGCGCCGCATATGAGTCAAAGACGCTGTCTCTCTGACATAAAAACCGCAGTCCCTTTGCATGCTGAGAGCAGCTGAACGAACGGGAATGCGGTCATTTCACTTATTAATTATAATTCATCATATTTCTGTATTGTTTTTCGGTCATATACAGAGTGGTTCCTTTGGCATTCGTCATCGAATATACTTTATGACCGCAGGTCACACATTTGGCTTCTCTGAATTCTTTCGTCCCTTTTTCCGTGCTTCTTATTAATAATGTCGCCATGTGCTCACAATTTAAACCGTCTTCGTAGATCGTACGGCCTCCCGATACATTCTCGAGATCTTCAAACTCCAGCAGGTCTTTCTCTGCATTCCTGATTTCCTGTTCTGCCATGATTTCTGTTTCCTCCCTTCCGGCTAAGTACTCTTTTCCATCATTTTATACGATCGTTTTTCCGATTTTCATTTCACCGGATTCTTTTTTTGTGCAAAGCAATGCCGGAAGAGATCTGATTAACGGACCGGATTGCCGCAGAACAGTCTTTTCCTTATAATTTCATCATATGATCAACCTGTTTTATCTCATTTCCTTTATCCTTTCGCTTCTGCTCACCATTGCCTATGCCTGGAACTGGCACCGGCATTTTGATATCTGCTTTACAT
>JAFWCM010000221.1 GCA_017536885.1 Solobacterium sp. | reverse complement strand
GCTTAAGCTGAGAGATCGTCGCCGGATCACCGGGATATACCCCCTGATAGCTGGGATCCGCATTCGGCAGAGGTGCATGCTCGGGAGTTACGGTAAATGCCTTGATGTAGGCATTGCCGAAGGACATCACCTTTGCGGCATCGGTATTTGCCATTTCAGTCGCATCCGCCCAGACGTATTCACTGCCGTTGTTTACATAGATCAGGGTTTCCCCCTCGTTTGCCAGAACACTGGTAATCTCGGTGTTGATATTGTCCTTCGTCTGAAGATCCTTGCGAATCGTCTCTTCGAGGTTCAGCCAGGAAACCTGGTTCCCGTCCTTTTCGGTGAGGATGCGCTCCACTACCGCAAAGCGGTCTCCTTTTTTCAGTTCCGCCGGGCTGTCGAGCCGGACGGTGTGGAAGCCCCGGTAATCGAAGAATGCGGTCGTCGCACCGAGCAGTTCTCCCGTAGTCGGGTCGCCGACATCAGCGCCTACCCTGTAGATTTCGATCTCTGCTGTGGTGTTGTTCTCCGGCGCATACGCCGAAACCGCCATCAGAGTTTCATCTCTTTCACTCGTAAAGATGTTGGCGATCTTTGTCTCTGCGTTGTTGGTCGGCATCGCTATCTGCATGAACGATATCGGATTGGTGAAGTCATACTGATAAATGTAGTCGTGTTCGAATCCGTCAACCGCGTCATCCGCATCAATCGCTGATACGGAAAGCACGGAATGATCCTCATAGCTGACCCATGAATATCCGCTGCCGTGACCGTTTTCATCCGGGATGCCGTAGTTGAGCGAACTCATGGCACCCTTTCCGCTTTCCGTACTGTTTAACATGTTGAACACATCGAGATACGCATCGCCATAGCGCTCTACGTTGGTATCATAGTTGCTCCAGCTGTTTTTGATCAGAAAGGCACCGTTCTGTGACGGCATGCCTCCCTTGCCGGTTTTGAAATTCTCCTTCGGGAAGTTGTCATCCCATCCGACCACGGTGACCATGTGGTTCATGGAGAGATCCGTACTGTCATCATACTGGCACCAGTGTTCATAGTTCATGTAATCACCGTTGCCGGTTTCTCCCGGAAGGGAAGTATCTGCCTGATAGGCAATCATCAGAGCGCCGTATTGGATCATCGCCTGCTTCATGTTGTTTACGGCATCTTCACGGATGTTGTCAAAGACATATTTCTTCCGGTCGAGATCGATATGATAAGCGCTCGGGGAATCGATATAGAGCAGCTCCTGCACATGCGCCATTCTCGGGCTCGTCTTGTCCTCTTCCGGATTCCTGAGTCCGTAGATATTCACGGAACCGCCGTTTTTGGCACTGATCGGAGTATAGGGCTCCTGCGACTCCGCTAAAGGGCTGATCCAGGAAGTGAAGAGATTCTGAGTGGAGGAAGTGAATCCGCCCATGGAAAAATTCGCATTGTCCGCGTTGGGATCCAGCGGCCGGTTTCCTTCTCCGGCCTGAGTTCCGTCCGCAACCGGTTCCGCATTCATGTATGCATGGTAGAGCTCGCTGAGGTCCAGATCCTTGGATACATTGTCGAAATTCATTTCGAATCCGGCCGGATTCACCACACCGCTGTTGCCGTGGCGCTTGTGAAGCAGGTTGCTTTCCAGGGTCGCAATGGAGCCGAACGCCCAGCAGGTGCCGAACGGCGCCTGGTCCTTGATCGGTGTCGTATCTCCCAGCGTGGGAAGATAATACTGCGGAACGGAAGAGAGGTCCGCAACATCCGCCGGCTTAGCCGTTGTGGCGAAATCCCGGTCAATCAGAAGGTTAATCGAAGCCGGAACCTCCTGGTTTGCATAGTTGGTTTCCTTGTCTTCATTCATCTTGTAATTCACGACCCAGTCATGCATCGCATCCCAGTCTCTGGAATCCGTGACGCCGTCGCGGTTGAAGTCCATGACGACGCCGGCATCGCCCACCGAACCATCTGCCCGGGCAGTGGTTGCGGAGGCAAGAAGCACCAATGCGGCAATCGCTGTTGTTATCTTTTTCATATCGTCTCCTTCCTGTCTTTTACTCTTTATGCCTGCCCGCTGTCGTTCTGCTGTTCACTGTCTTCTTCCATCAGGCGGCTTTTCAGCTTTGCGACAAGACCAAACAATTCCTTCTCGAGCACAAACGGTTCGGTAAAGGCGTTGATCACGATGCCGAAAAGCTCTTCATCGCTGTTTTCCGCCAGCGTCAGAGCATGCAGGAAGCTGTCGGAGACAATCGATACATTCTCCGGAAAGTCCTTCATCTCTTCCTTCGAAGAGAACACTGGCAGGAATGCATGTTCGCGGTTGCGGAGGATTTCGGGAACCATCCGCACCACTTCGCTCATTGCTTTATCCGTGTCTTCCTCCCTGACTGACATGTGACAGGGGATCAGAATCTCACTGTCCCGCAGGCATTCGAGGATTTCGATAAAGCTGTCGTTGGAGTGATCCCGGTCAAACTCGCTGATGGCATCCTTGAGAAGTCTGCCGTCCTCGAGGTCTTTTCTTGAAAGCGGCCTGCTGGGATTCATATTGCACAGGCACCGGTACCCGTTATCTTCCGTCTGCTGAACGAAAAAAGCAACTGTTTCGCCCTTATGATAACCGAAATTCTGTTTCGGCTCATGCATGAGGGTGCCGATGATCATGCTGGGATCGAGTCCTTCGATCATCACCTGATTCTCCTCCGGCGTCAGTCCGTTTTTGAGAAGGGTTACCGTGATGAGATCCGGATGACCGAGATCCCGGGCGCTGTCGAGAAATTCCATGGTCCGGGTCCGGAGCACTTCCTCATTCTCTTCTTCCTGCCCGTCCATCGCTGTACCGTCCGGCCAGTCCCCGGCATAGAGTTCCAGATCCCCTTCCGCAAGATCTCTTGCGGGAATACAGAGATCCTCACAGTCTTCGAGAACTTCAAACTTCCCTGATTCATCTTTTCTGCCGATTGCGATCCCTTTGAAAAAGAGACCGGTGTCATGGCTGAGACTGCCGTACAGAAGCACCGCCTCAGCCAGAGGATTCAATGACAGATCCAGACTGAGGTGCCTGTTTTTTTCAAGATCCAGAAGAAACAGCTGTCCCGCTGTCTTTCGGAATCCAAGATCACTGAGCTTCATACAAAAACCTCCGAATTCAATCAAAACCCTGTCAATGACAGGGCTGTGGTTTACCTGGACAGGAGTTTTCCCGCCTGTTTTGCGACTTCGATCAGTGCGTCCTTCTCATTATTGAGACGTTTGAACTGATAGGCAAGGGCGAGACCCGCAAGTTTTTCGGCGCCTTCCTTTACCTCTTTCTTGTGGTTTTTCACATAGTAGTACGCACCGATGCCTGCCGCTGCGGCTACCCCGGTCAGAACCACTGTGCCGACAATCTTTTTCTTCAGCTGCTCCTTCGAACAGTTTTTGCATAATTTACCCAGATGATGCGGCGGAAGCTTCTCTCCGCAGATCGGGCAGTAGTTGTATTTCATAGTCAGTCTCCTTCTTTTCCTTACTGTTATATTAAATCATATCCCCTTCGGGAAACAATGCATTACTCATCCCACTCCAGCCAGAGCTCGATTTCCTCCGGGCCCTGATTCAATGCATCTCTGATGGAATTTCCAGCCCGGTCAGAGAGGTTCGCAAGCCGGACGCCGCTGAGATTTCCTGCCTCTTTGACAACCGCAATCCTGTCCCCTTCCGTAAGGATCAGATCCCCGGGTTCGGCGCTGACTTCACTGATTTCAATCGGCAGCTGCCAGGGAAGCTTCGCATCCAGATAGTTCCCTTCATCGCTCAGGGGTGAAAGGACGATCATCTCCCGGCTCAGCTTCTCGGAAAAAAGCCCTGCGCTCTCGTTCTCCTCGAGCGTTCCGTAAAATACTGTACCGCCGATCTCTGCTGTGAGGGCCGCCGAGACATCGGTCATCGCCTCGAGGTTTTCCGTCGTCAGTTTCCGCACGAGAACACTGCCGCTCTCGCCGACAACGACTTCATAGATGTGGTCCATGTTTTCTGTACTGCCGGAGCGCTCTTCGATCGTCAGCCTGGTCGACCCCGGCATCTTCCCGGTCACGGTGAAGTAATAGTCCACCGCACCGCCGTCAATCGGTTCTTCGCTTTCTTCTTCTTTGACCGTACCGCTGACTTCCGCGATTTCGGGATCGGCGATCTTTGCATAAAACTGCGGACCGCCTCCGAAGGAGGAGAAATGAAGCGGCTCGCTTTCCTCTTCCTTCACGGTTCCGTACGGCCAGTCGTTGATGCCGCCGAATTCAAAGATGCGCGTATAGCCGAGTGCCGCAAGCTTCTCTGCGGCCTGTCTGGAGCGATTGCCGCTGCGGCAGTAGATCAGGATCGTCTGATTTTTGTCGGGCAGTTCAGCCGGCATCTGTCCGCCGATCTCATCCAAGGGAATACACACCGCTTCGGGAATATGACCCTCGCGGTATTCCTCCGTGGTTCTTACATCCACGATGATATGCCCGTCATCCGCTTCCATTCTCTTCTTCGCTTCCGCTGCCGAAATCTGAATATACCCGGGCTTTTCAGCCCCGCCGCAGGAGAAGAGAAACAGCGCCGCCAGCACTCCTGCCAGAATCCGCTTCATTGTTTTTCACCTGCCGTATTTGAAGGAATGTAATCCTTATTTATGAAATGGGCTCTGGTGTCGACATACAGTTCCCCGTTATTTGCCTTGGCTTCTTCGCCGAGTACATTCAATGCCCCGTCCGCAATATCGAGGCCGTCGGAAACCACCCGGGAAGTTTCTCTCCAGGCAGTCAGCGGGTTATGTTCATCCGCTTCCTGCGTCCGGTCACTCTCGGCGCAGAATCCTCTCGTCGCCAGTTTCACCTTGCGGTCTTTCCAACCCTCTTTCCAGACCCCGTGGTCATAGATTGCCTCCCCGTCATAGGTGACGATCGCGAGAACCCGGTGATAGATTTCCTGATCGAGATCATAGTACACATCGATCCCCACCATCCGCGAAAGCAGACCATGGCCGCCGCTCGTGAAGGAGTATTCAAAGGCGGAGAGAAGTTCCTCATACGTGAGTTCAAAGGTGATGACCGGATCATCAAACGGAAACATCGTATACACGTCGCCGGCCTTGATATACCGGCGGCCGGTATCCTCCGGCACATCATAGTCTTCCCGGATTCCGCCGCTGTTGGTGATGCCGATATCACCGCCGCCGATTCTCTGAATCATCGAAGCCTGCCAGTTTCCGCCGCTGGTCGACATATTTCCCCCGTCCGGCAGATAATCATACCGGCCTGCGGATCTCGTGATATAGCCGATGCGGGTTGCGAGCATATCCCTCAGCAATAACAGATAGTCGTTTCCGATGACATAAGCCTGCCGGTCCATCGTCTTCATATTCTCGGGCGTGTCATACAGAGCCTTCGGGGATTGGGTGATGTAGTCGGGATAGACGTTCTTCACCGCCTTCAGCACCGTTTTTCCGTTTTCCTGATCAAAGACGAAATCCGCGTTGTTAATTGAATCCGATTTGTTTCCGGGCGAGGCGTATTTGAGACCCCAGGGTGTTTCGCCGTGCTGAAGAACATGAAGATGTCCTCCGAGCACAAGATCAATATCGCAGCCTTCGCTGAGATGGTTCGCGATCTCTCCGCTGTCGCCATGGCACAGCAGGATCACCGCATTGCAGCCTTCCTCTTTCAGCTGCTTTGCCAGAGACTCGGCATAGGCGTAGTCTTCTCTGATCTCATAACCGGCTTTGTTGAAGAATTCCGCCATGACGGCGCTTCCGTAATTCTCCGCAAACCCGATCACACCGATCTTTACCGGCAGTTCTTCCCCGGTTTCCCTTATGGCGACTTTGTCGAGGATGACATAGTCCCTCAGACCCTCGACCTTCTTTCCGTTCAGATAGAGATTGCAGGTCACATAGGGAATGGTATTGACATAGCTTTCACCGTTTAGGGTATAGTCCATCATCGTCCCGTCCGCGTCCATGACATATCTCAGCCCTTTGTCAAACTCATGGTTTCCGATTGCCACGGCATCGTAGTCCAGGGCATCGAACTCCGCCGACAAAGGCTGCCATCCGAGCAATGAGGTGAGAAGACTTCCCTGAAATACATCGCCGCCGTCCAGCAGGACCACCGTTTCATTTCTCTTCTGTCCGGTGGTGCTTCTTGCCTGATTGATCGTAAAGGCGTTTCTTGCGAACCGCTGCTGCCAGTCCGTACCGTCGTCAAAGGCGATGAAGCCGTGGATATCCGACGTCTGAAGAACTTTCAGGTTATACCCGTGTTCATATTTTTCCCGTTTGTCATAGGAATCATTGATGCGGTAAAGGGAAATCGTTCCGGTATCGGGAAGGTCTCCGTTTTTCTTCGTGAAGAAGTAGGAGAAGAGTCCGTTTTTTGTCCGATACCCGAGATAAACGGTCGCCGGACTGCCTTCCGCGTTGACGCTCTCCGTCTTCATATAGGTTTCCTGTTCCGGATTCCAGTAACAGCCCGTGGCCTTTTCAGGCAGATAACCGAGAACCTGTTCTTCCGAATTCACGCAGAGATATCCTTTGTCATCCTGAAGCAGAAGACCCTGGCCGGTTGGTTCAGCAGTGAAGATCTGGGCAGTATCGGCGATATAATTGATCACCTGCTTTTCCTGCTGTGTCCCGCCCCGGACCACGTCCGAATCCACTCCATAGGTACGGGGGCGTTCCGAAATCGTCCGGCCGTACTCTTCCGCAACGATGATCAAGCGGTCATTGGCCTGAACCTCCGAAAACCCGATCTTCTCCGCATAGGGGCCATCTTCATTGACGGGCTGTTGTGGTTTTGCGCATCCGCTCTGCACGATCACAGAAAACGAAACTGCCATCAGGCTCAGGATCCGTGTCAATTCTCTCTTCATCATTCATACCCGGAAGGTTTCTTTCGCAATATGGCATTCAGCCAGAGCGTTCCTTCCTTCTCCTTTCTGACATCCTGTGAGATCCAGAGCTCTTCTTCTGACAGCTCCGCAATCTTACCGATCAGTTCACGGAAGGACTCCTCCGTAAAGTCGGAGAAATACCTTCCCTCTCTTGTTCCCTCAAAGTCTCCGTACCGGAAACTCACATACATCACCCCGCCGGGCTTCAGGGCATCGCACATCTTCCTCATGAGTTCCGGAAGATCTTTTTTTCTTGCATGCAGAATCGAAGCGCAGGCGAAGATGCCCTCATAGCATTCCTTCTCATCGAGTTCCTCAAACCGCATGCATCGAACCTTCTGCCCGATATAGGAGGAAGCGATCTCACACATCTGTTTCGATCCGTCTATGGCAGTGACGCGATACCCGGCTTCGAGAAATGCCTTCGCATCTCTTCCCGACCCGCAGCCAAACTCCAGAATATGATCTCCCTGTTTCAGACAGGAGAGAAAGCGATCGCGGATCTCTGAAAACCCGACATTCTGCGTCGTCTGTACAAAGCGGTCAGCGTTGGTTTCATAATAGGCAAGGGTCTTCGTTTCTTCCTGCTCATCGAGGAAGGCGTTCAGAAACCTTGCCGCAAGGCTTTCGGGCTTGATGTTTTTCCGTGCTTCCTCAAAAGTGAACCACTCAGAGGAGTCGATCTCCTCATTGGGGTTAAACTCCCTGTCATCTTTGACCCAGGCGGTGAAGTTAACCATCAGGGTATTGCTTGGGGCAAAGTAGGAAGAGCGGTTGAAGCGAAGCGAGGATACCTGCATGCCGGTTTCTTCCCGGATCTCCCGCCGCACCGCGGTCTCAAGATCTTCCGTGCGGTTCACATATCCTGCCACCAGAATATAGGCATCTCTTCCGTACTGTTTGATCAGAAGGATCTTCCGGGTTTCCTCGTTGATCACGATCATACTGACGGCGGTATTGAACATCAAAAAGCGATATTCCTCACAGGAGGGACACCAGGGAATTCTCCCTTCGTTCTTCAGTTCCTTTTCCACCAGCTCTGTGCCGCATTTGAAACAATAGCGCTCATTCATATCCGTTACTCCGTTCCCGTTTTCCCTGAGCCGGCCGCCGGCACAACCCCCCGGCCGATCCGGTCTGATTCCTGAATTCATTATACCTGCAAGGATCACCCGTTCGTTTCCGAAGTTTGCGCTGCCGATGCGCCGGACAGCTTCCGTTTCCCTGTCTTTATCGGTGATCTGCGCTTCTTTTATACAGTGTTTATCATGTGATGCCAAAGGAAACATGATGTAAGGCACACCCGTCATTCCCGGCAATCCCCGCCCTTGCAGAGCAACGGCGATTTTTTCGCTTCGGAACGGCTATCTTTTCCCCGGTTGTGATATGGTATTAACAGGAAAGACGAAAGGAAAAACTACAATGATCAAAGACGAAAACTGCGGTTACTGCATGCGGGGCGAACTGCTCGCAAAATTCGGCATTTACATCTGCGACCTCAGCGTCAGTACCCTGATTCTGTTCAAGGAACAGAGCCATCCCGGCCGCTGCATCGTAGCCTACAAAGACCATGTCAGCGAAATCGTAAACATCTCCGACGAGGAGCGCAATGCCTTCTTCAGCGATGTCAACCGGGCTGCCAAAGCGATCCACAAGGCATTCCATCCCGACAAGATCAATTACGGTGCCTATGGCGATACCGGCTGCCATCTCCACATGCATCTCGTGCCCAAGTACAAGGACGAATTCGAATGGGGCGGCGTATTTGCGATGAACCCTGATCAGCGCTATCTGAGTGATGCGGAATACGAAGAGATGATCGAAAAGATCAAGGCCAGTCTATGATCTGTGAATCTGCGGAAATCCCGCAGATTTTTTCATCCGGCCGCAGAGAAAAGAACGGTTCAGACCCTTCAAAATGTCCCATCAGGCATATAAACTATACGTATACATCAGGAGGTTGGAAAATGAATAAATACATCAGAAAATGCGGTAGGACATCAGATATCCTGCCGTTGGCCTATTTGATTACCTTTGGATTGATCCTGTTGGGACAGTTGATTTCATTGCCGCTTCTGAATATGGCAGAAGGACAGGTTCCCTGGCTGAACATCGCTCTGAAGTATTTCAGCTTTATCGGAATCTGGATTATCGGATTGCTGTTTATATACCGCAGGGACAACGAGCCGATGAAAGCAGTGCTTATGCCCAACGATACCGGCAATACCTGGAAATGGATTCTGATCGGTTCGGGGATCGGACTTGGAACCAACGTACTCTGCGCGATCCTCTCCCTTCTCTTCAAGGACATCGGTCTCAGCTTTTCCTGCTTTGAACCCATTCGGCTGATCATCATCCTGCTCTGCGTCGCCGTGCAGTCCGGGGCGGAAGAACTGATGACCCGGTGCTATCTTCTCGAGAAGCTTGCCCGCCGCTACAAAAGCCCCTATGTCGCTATCATCGGCAACGCTGTATTATTCGGACTTCTCCACTTCACCAACGATGGCGTCAATTTCTGGGGAGCCGCCCAGACGATGATCATCGGCGTCATGCTTTCTCTGATGGTGATGTATTACAACTCCTTCTGGGGTGCGGTATTCGTTCACACCCTGTGGAACTACAGCCAGAATATCATCCTCGGTCTTCCCAACAGCGGAATTGTTTCTCCGTATTCCATCTTCCATCTCGATGCCGCAAGCTCCGGTTTCTTCTTCGATCCCGGCTTTGGAATTGAAGGTTCCCCGGGGGCCTGCCTGGTTCTTCTCTTATGCATCGGACTCTTCGTTCTCGATATCAGAAAGAGGAACCTTAAGCCGATCGATCTCTGGAAACAGGCGGAAGAACAGGCCGAACAGGCAGCCGCAGCGGAAAAACCCGCACAGTAAAAAACAGAAGAAGCGATACTCTTATAAGAGAACCGCTTCTTTTTTCATTCGTCTACTGCAGCACATCGCGGATGGCGGTTTCCAGCACCTTGCCGCGGATGGGTTTGATCAGGAAGGCATCAAATCCCTCCCGCAGGTACATCGCTTCCATCTCCGCTCCGCCATTGGCGGTCAGGCAGATCACACGGCTGTCTCTGCACTTGCCGTTTTCCTGCGTGCGGAGGTGTTTCAGACATTCGATCCCGTCCATCTCCGGCATCTGATGATCCATCAGGATCACATCGTATCGGTTCTGTGCGGTTTTTTCCAATGCCTCTTTTCCGGAGGAAGCGGTATCCACAATCGCTTTGGTATCCCGCAGCAGTTTCTTTACGACCAGAAGGTTCATCGGCGTATCATCGACCGCAAGGATGCGGATGTTTTCACCATTGAAGATCGCTTCATACACCGGTTCTTCGCCTTGTTCAATGCGGGTGAAATCCACTGTGCCGATCGGGGTGTCATCGACGATCTTCTGCGGGATTTCAATATGAAACAGCGATCCCTTCCCGTATTCACTGCTGACCCTTACGCTTCCGTTCATCAGATCCAACAGCTGCTTCACAATCGAAAGACCCAGGCCCGTGCCTTCAATCTTATGGGTAGCCTCCGCATCCACGCGCTGAAACGCATCGAAGAGATAAGGAATGCTCTCCCGGCGGATACCGATGCCGGTATCCCTGACCTCATAGATCATGATAATCTGCCCATCGTCTTTCTTCTCCCCGCTTACGGCAAGAGATACGCTTCCCTCTCTGGTATATTTGACGCCATTGGAGATCACGTTGAGCAATATCTGCCGGATTCTCACCGCATCACCGCAGAGAACGGACGGCAGGCTCTTTTCCGCATCAATCGTAAAGGCAAGCCCCTTCTCCTTTGCCTGAATGGCGATGATGGTTACAATCTCCGACAACATGGCAATGGTCTGATATTCCTGCGGCAGGATTTCCATCCCGCCCGTTTCCAGTTTCGAGATATCCAGGATTTCATTGACCGTCTGTAATAATCCCCGCCCGGCCGCTTCGATATTCCGGCAGTTTTCCTTCACTTCTTTCTGGTCAGAGATTCGAAGATTCATCTCATTGAGTCCGATCACCGCATTGACCGGGGTGCGGATCTCATGGGACATGCTGGAGAAGAAACGCTTCTGAGCCTGGTGGAGTTCCTCGATCTCCTTCTTCTGTTTCTGCACAATCGTGTTCTCGGTCCGGTAGACTTCCTGGGCAAAAGCAAACAAGGTACAGAACAGAAGCACTACCAAGAGAATCGACAGAAAGGATTCCACATGTTCGACAAGCACCGTATGCCGTATCACCATTTCGGGTCTGGTATAAGCGAGATAATAGCAGGCAAAGCTCATCAGAATACAGACCGCCAGGGTCAGCACCCTCTCCCAGCTCTGCGTGATCAGAAACACATAGACCATCGCAAAGGAGAATACAACCGGGGCCCCGCCGTACATCCCGCCGGAGGAGAAAAACGTCAGGGGATACATCATAAAATACAGCAGTCCCGCGATGCAGGAGCCAAGACGCATCTTTCCGGTTTTGAAGGTCATCGCCACCGTCAGGGCAAACAATACCGTCCCCGCGATCATCAGGATCTTATGACCGGTATTTTCGGAGGAAAGAACGGTGTACAGACTGACAAACAGAAACTCTGCCAGCGCGATCACCGAAAGCAGCTGAAAGAGCCGCCGCCTTAATTCGATCTCCGGGTTCAGAATATGCGCCAGCAGTTCATCCAGGCGCTCTTTCATGAAACGATTCCTTTCAGATCATTGAGCAGGGTTCGGTACTGGTTCATGAGTTCCTCATGAGATGCGCGGATTTTTTCTTCTTCGCTGTGCTTCGCGGCGAGCTCGAGATCCTTTGCCTGTTCTCCCAGGGCCTTGGCTCCGATCATCCGCGAGGTGCTCTTCAGGGAATGCGCATGGATCGAATAGTTCTTCCAGTCCCCTCTCGAATAACAATCCGAAAGTTTCTCCAGACGCTCTGTTCCTTCCCTTACATATTCTTCGATCATCTCGAGGTAGAAGTCTTCTTCTTCCCCGCAGCAGGAAAGCCCGTATTCCGTATCGATGCCGAGTTCCTTTAACTGTTCCATCTGGCTCATCGCTTATTCCTCTTTCATATGGTAGTCTTTGTCTTCATCGATCATCGCAAGCATGATATCCGCAAAGACCGGGTCAAACTGGCTGCCCCGGCAGCGTTCGATCTCCGCCCGCACCTTCTCCTGGGGCATCTGGCTTCGGTAGCTGCGGTTGCTTGTCATGGCATCGTAGGTATCTGCCACCGCGATGATTCTTGCGACTTCGGGGATCGCCTCTCCCGCAAGCCCGTCGGGATATCCTCTGCCGTCATAGCGCTCATGGTGATAGCGGGCTCCGATCATGAGCTCGGGGTAATCGGTGATCTTCTTCAGAATGTTGTATCCGACCATGGGATGCGTTTTGATCTGGGCGTATTCCTCGTCATTCAGCTTTCCGTTTTTATTGATGATCGCATCCTGAATGCCGATCTTTCCCACATCATGCAGTAAGCCCATCATGTAAATACTGTCCTGCCTGCTTTGACTGAAGCCCGCCCGTCTGGCGATTTCTCTTGCATAGGCGGCGACCCGGCTGGAATGGCCATGGGTATAGCGGTCCTTTGCGTCAACGGAGGCTGCCAGGGCTTCGACGATCTGGATATAGGCATGTTTCAGCTTTTCCGTCTTGGTGCGGATCTCCTTCTCCATGTCATTGTGAAGGCGGTTGAGCTCAATGATATTCCGCAGCCGCCTGATCAGAACTTCACTCGCAAACGGCTTGCGGATAAAATCCGCCGCCCCTTCGCTGAGTCCCAGTGACTCCGTTTTAACATCTTCATCCCCGGTCAGAAACACTACCGGCACATTGCGGGTGTTCTTTTCCACCCTGAGGCATTTAAGAATATCAAAACCGCTGACATCCGGCATATGCACATCCAGCAGGATGATATCGGGAAGATACCCCTCATCGAGAACCTGAAATGCCTGATCACCGCTCTGGCAGAATACACCTTCCATCCCTGCTTTCTGAAATACCCGCTCAAGCAGACGAAGGCTCATCTTATCATCGTCGATGACGAGTATCTTTTCCTTTTCATTCATGGCATCATCCTCTTACTTTTCATTATCCACCATTTTTTTCTTAAAAACGGAAGACTGCGGCCGCGGTATGATGAATTTACGCATTATCATTCCCTGCAGTTGCCGGGATGATACAGACAGCTGGAGTTTTGAAAAACTCCTCAGAGGAGGTCCCGTGCATATTGCGGTTGTTTCCATCGGTGCCTTAGGGCATATCCTTCCCACCCTTCCCTTTGTCAGGGAACTGACAGACCGCGGAGTAAGGGTGACGTATTTTTACAACAGAAGCCTTCCGAAAGCTCATTGAACCGACCGGGGCAGAGTTTATTCCCGTCCGATCAATGATGAAAGAACATCCGCCAGAGAAGGAGATGTCTCAGGAAGATAAGGCAAATGTCGCAGAGACGGTTCCGTTTCTCTTTCTTCAGGAGGCCGGCGCATATCTGGATACCATTCTGCCCCTTCTGAATGAGGACCGCCCGGATGCGGTAATTCATGACTTCGCGGCACTCGCCGGCACGATCGCAGCCGATGCGCTGAATCTTGTCAACATCATGATATTTCCGACCTATCCCTCCAATGACTCCTTTTCGATCGCCGGGTATTTTGAAGACCGTATAAAGGACCACCCGATGATTCAGGCGGCTGACCAGCTCGCAGATCTCTATGTGGAAAAATACGGATGCCGGAAACTGACGGTCAGGGAAATATTCGACGGGCACGGGGAATTCAATGTGGTCCTGATTCAGAAGCGGTTTTTACCGGAAGCGGATCGCTTTGACAACACCTATGTCTTCACCGGTGCCCAGATCGGAGAACGGCCGTCGTTTGGTTCCTGGAAGGCAAAGGAAGATGACAGACCCCTGGTCTACTCCTCCTTCGGGACCACCTTTACCAACTGGCCGGAGTATTATCCGATACTGTTCGAAGCCGTAAGAGATCTTGATCTTCATGTGGTTGCCTCCCTGGGTGAAGTAGATCCCGCATCCCTCAGTGACATCCCGAAAAACACGGAACTTGTCCCGATGGTTTCTCAGCTCGATATTCTTTCCCGGACATCCGTATTCATCACCCATGCCGGCATGGGCAGTGTCGGCGAAGCGATTTACTATGGCGTACCGATGATTGCGCTCCCCCAGATGGAAGAGCAGGTGCTCACTGCCGGGCTGATTGAACAGAACGGACTCGGGATCTCCTTTCCGGAGAAAAACAAGCTCACCGCCGATGATCTGAAAGCCGCGATTGTGAGAATTTTAAAAGATCCCTCTTACCGCAGGAAGGCAGAGGAATTCAGGGATGATATGAAATCTCTGGGCGGGGCAAAGGCGGCCGCGGATGCGATTATGAACTATATCAGAGATTCCAAAGCGTAACCGTTCAGAAACCTTCTGGTCCGCATTGCATGACTCATCTTCTCGCTGCCGGGAATGACGTCTTGCCTGCTGACTGAGATTCCATCGGCTTTCGCCCATCCGCAGGAACGAGACTTCAGGTTCATCGGCCTTTCCTTCGCAGCAAAAAACAGGTCGGCTGACCTGTCTTAAACTGCCTTTACTGCAGTGCCGGTACGAGGTCAGGGGCCGGGGTTTCCTGCGTCTTTGGATCATTACCACTGTAAATATAGATATTCTCCAGCTCTTTGAGCCGGCCCGACCTGCGCTCTTCTTCAAGAAACGCATTGACATATTCCAGCAGTGCTTCACTTCCCTTCGGCATCAATGCCCCGAGCTGCCCTCTGGTAAAGGGATCATGGATCAGCGGTGATGCAAGCCGGGGGTCTTTGGAACAATAGAACCCCGCTTCCATGATCTCGGTGATCATGACATCCGCTTCCCCCTGTGCAATCAGGCCCGGTATCTCCTGGTTGACATCATGAATGATGATCTCTGCGTTCGGCAGGTTTTCCCTGGCGAACTTTTCATTGAGTCCGCCCGGATTTTCCATCACCCGTACTTCCGGTTTGTTTATGGCGTCGAGGCTCGTGTATTTCTCTGCGTCTTCCCTGCGGCAGAGCACGGTCTTTCCGTTGCCGAGATAGCCGTCGGACATCAGAGCCTCTTCTTTTCTTGCATCGGTGATCGTAATACCGCACAGGGCCAGATCAAACTTTCCCGCTTTGGTATCTTCCATCAGTGTCGGCCAGGAGGTCGGCACATACTCGATCTTCACGCCAAGGCTTCTGGCGAGATCTTCCGCCAGCGCCGCATCATATCCGACATAGGTATTGCTTGCGGGATCCAGATAGGACATCGGCTGATAATCACCGGCCGTGCCGATCTGGATCACCCCTGCCCTGGTAATATTCCGGATCTGTTCCGGAACGCTGTTCTGCTGTGAACACGCGCCAAGCAGCCCGTTAACAAGCAGGGCAAGTGACGCGAGCAATGTTCTGATCTTTTTCTGTTTCATATTCTTCCTCGCTGAACAAACACGAATCATTGTAATACAAACGCCTTCCTTTTTGACAGAGTGC
>JAFWCM010000220.1 GCA_017536885.1 Solobacterium sp. | reverse complement strand
CATAAGCTCAGCGATAACGTAAAGACCGCAATCCTTGCAAAAGAGGGCGTCCTTCCCGAAGCCATCCATATGATTCTCGCCGAAATCCAGCAGCGATACGATAATTACAATAACTTCCTCCTGGAGGAATACAGCCTGACGGAAGATGATCTCAATTCCCTGCGCGACTACTATCTTGAGTAATACCGATTGACGTATGAAAGCACCGGTCCCTGCCGAACCGGTGCTCTTCTTTTCTGATCCTCTTTCATGTCCGCGGACATGATGCCGATCTGGATTGTCCTGTTCCCGGAAACACCCTGAGAGTTCGGAATGAATGCGACATGCATGCAATGTCAGAGCGAGAATCCGGTTGAGAAATTTCCTCCCGGGCAGTACATTGATTTCTGAGGAACCCCTATGGATGAACAGAAAGAGAAAGCATTTGTACAGACCTTTATCCGAAAAAACCGGAGAGATCGTCTGCTTCATGAACTCAGCACACCGTCAAAGCGATACCGCGGCATCAGCCGTTTCTGCCATCAGGCAGAGGAACTGCTTGATCCGGCGAAGACAGTGATGAGAGGAACCGGGATCGAAACCGAGCCGGAATTCGAACGCTTTATCAAAGCCCATCAGAAAGAGCTTTGTTATCTGCTTTCCCCGTACACTTTTCCGGATGAAATCATCCTGCCGCTCCCGGAAGCGGTTCAGGAAGCGCTGCACTGTCCCGATGCGGTGATTCTTTTTTCCGACTCCTTTGCCGCGGTGTTTGAAGAACCCGTGAAAGGCGGACGGATGAAGTATCTGCTTACCGCTTGAAGAGTTCAGAGATGACTCAGCTGAGGTCTTCGCCGTTGGAGCGGATGACTTTCTGATACCAGTAAAACGAATCCTTTCTGGAACGTTTCATCGTTCCCGTTCCGTCATCGTGCTTGTCCACATAGATAAACCCATAGCGCTTGCGCATTTCCCCGGTGCCGGCCGAGACAAGATCGATCGGTCCCCAGGTCGTGTAGGCGCGAAGATCCACGCCGTTTTCAACGGCTCTTTTCATTGCCGCAATATGTCTGCGGAAGTAGTCGATCCGGTAGTCGTCATGAATCGATCCGTCTTCTTTCACGGTGTCATAGGCACCGATGCCGTTTTCCACCACCATCAGCGGACGCTCATAGCGGTTGTAGATCATCTCAAGATAATACTGCAGGCCATCCGGATCATATGACCAGCCCCAGTCGGAGTATGTCAGATATTCATTGCGGGTGCCGCGCACCATGTTTCCCGACGCTTCCGCATCTCCCCGATGCGTGGTAACCGACATCGACATGTAGTACGAGAAGGTATACATGTCAACGGTGCCTTCCCGCAGATCCTTCAGATCTTCCTCTGTGATCTCCAGTTTGACATTGTGTTCTTTCCAGAGCTTCGCCGCATAGGTCGGATAATACCCGAAGCACTGCACATCACCGCAATAGAAAATTCCTTTCTCCCAGCGATAGCGGTTGTAGAGAATATCCTTCGGATCATCGGTATGCGGGTAGTAGGTAATGCCGCAGATCATACAGCCGATCCTGTTTTCCGGATCGATTTCATGACCGATCTTCACCGCCTTTGCGGAGGCGACAAACTGATTGTGAAGATGCTGGTAGGCCTCCTGGAAGTAACTGTCCGGCATGTCATCCGGCAGGAAGTTGATCGTATTGTTGATCTCATTGAAGGTCAGCCAGTACTTTACGAGGCCTTTGAATTCAGTGAAGCAGGTTCTCGCAAACTTCACGAAAAGATCAATCAGCTGCCGGTTCTTCCAGTCTCCGAGCGTCTCTTCGAGATACAGCGGCGTATCAAAATGCCAGATCGTCACCAGCGGTTCGATCCCATACTTCCGCAGTTCCTCAAATACACTTCGGTAGAATGCAATCCCCTTCGGATTCGGTTCTTCTTCAAGACCTGTCGGATACAGCCGGCTCCAGCTGATCGACATCCGGAATACCTTGAATCCCATCTCGGCAAACAATGCGATGTCTTCCTTATAGCGATGATAGAAATCAATGCCGTCATGGTTCGGGTAAAGATACTCATCCAGTACGGCATAATGCGCCCCTTCCGGCAGCTTCTGAAGTCTTGTCAGGGTTCCGTGGTTTCCGTCTTTGTCAATATAGGTGATCTTTCTTGCTTCCGTGGCGGTTCCGCCGGTAGTAACATCTGTAAGCGCAGGGCCTCTTCCGTCAACATTCCAGGCACCTTCGATCTGATTGGCAGCGGTCGCGCCGCCCCATAAAAAATCCTTTGAAAATGGCATGATCGTCTCCTTATTCCTTGCTTTGAATTCAATTATAGCAACTGCGCGCACCGCCTTTTCTGCAAAGATGCCGTTCAGTCTTCCCTGCTGAGGAATTCCATCTCCCTTTTATAGTTTTCCACCCTTCGGAAATCCTTCTCCTGCGGATCCTTAATCCGGGAGATATCGCTGTTGTGCGCGAGATCAGCCAGTTTTACCCGCCGGGCGGTTTCGTTGGGTTTCAGGCGGTTCAGATAGTCCTTTCTTGCCTCCCCATTACGCCGGCTCATGCAGTCCACGGCATTCACCACGGAATCGGAATATCCCAGAGTCCGAAGATCATCCAATGTCATCTCCGTATCCTCCGCCACATCATGAAGCAGTGCGGTGAGGATCTCATCCACACCGCCTTTTACCAGCTGGGATACCCGCAGGGGATGATGGATATACGGTTTGCCCGCTTTATCTGTCTGTCCTGCATGGGCTTTCTCTGCCGTCTCAAAGGTATCGATGATTCTCTGTACGTCTGTTTCCCCGATCGGCTCCGCCTCTTCGCTGAGACCTTCATAATTTTCCCAGGAGAAAGGCAGGAACTTCAGTTTTAAAAGACTTCCGTCTTCTTCTTTTTTTACAACCGCATTCTCTTTTCCGTGATCGAGATAATACGCTTTCATTTCCCATCCTCCCATATCCAGTACAGGCCGGTCATCACCGGCCTGTACTGCATGCATGATTTTAATGTGGTTCAGGTTTGATCCTGTTAATGCGGCTGTTCGGGATTGATCAGAGAACAGAGTTCGGTGCCGCACACCTTCCATTCTCCGCCGATATTGCGGAACGTCAGCTGATAGCCGACATGCCAGGTACGGTTAACCTCCCCGTTGTCCGCAAAGTAGTCAAAGTAAATATGAGACACAATCGTATCATCGCTCTGCTGCACGGCATCACAGTGTTCATTGGATATTTCCATCTTGTTATGTGCCGTAAACCAGTAGTTCTGCAGGGTCACGTATTTCTTATACCATGCAGAAGTGGTATCGCTGACCGCGGTGACACTGGCAAGGCTGGTATCCATCGCCGGATACTCGGCGATGAGCTCTGCCGCATTGATCAGCTTCTTTTTCAGATCTTCATCCGTCACGGTTTTTCCGAGCAGCCAGTGTTTTGAAAGAACATCCTGAATCATCGAATATCCTTCCGCTTCATTGAGCGCCGGCTTTCCCAGCAGATTGTCAAACTGATAGATATCCACAAACGGGATCACGGAGGGATCCGTCACCTGAAAGAAGTTCGCCGCTTCCTTCCCGGACTCCACCAGATATTCACTTCCGATCGGCTGATCCATGATTTTAAGCTCCATGCGTGAAGGTACTTCCACCGTGTAGCTCTCATTGCCTTTTAATACCATGGCCGGCTGCCAGGTATCTCCCTGCTTTACAATCACGAGATTGCCGAGAAGCGTATCCCCGTCGATCAGACGGTATTCCCTCTGATCACCGCTTTCACTGACGGGATCGCAGGTCATCGCCATCACATCCCGGTCGGCGAAGATTTCCTCCAGCCGCTTCAGATAGGAAGCTTCACTGTCGAGAGATGGAGACAGCTTCATAGACGCTTCATACATCCCGCTGTAATCCTTCTGGTTCAGCTTTGTGAGCACTTCCTTCAGTTCCACTTCCGGCATCGATGCTTCATAGGAAGCGAACTTCTCTTCTTCCTGTTTTACATACCGGCTTCCCGCAAACCATACACCGCCGGCGATGACTGCCGGGATCAGAAGTGCCGGCAGGATCTTGATTCCCTTTGCCATCTCAGTGTTCTCCTTTCACAAGGACCACCGAAGGCAGATTCCTTGAATTGTACATGCTTACCGGATAGTTGGCATAGGCTCCGTCATAGATCATGACCGAAGAGTTTCCGCCGTCGAGATTGCCCGCATTCACCGCATCGTAGTCTTTGAAGACCTTGATGATATCCTCATACTGAGCACCGAAGCTCGTCGGCCCTCTTCCGTCCACCACCAGCAGAAGCATTGTTCCGTCTTTCTTCTGTCCCATCGCCGTGCGCGGATTCAGCATGTTCAGCGTGCCGGCATCGGCAGAGGTATAGACCACTTTTCCGTCTTCGATAAAGGTCGGTCCGAAGGTGATCGCATCGACAACACCGCGTCTCAGCGCCTCTTCGCCGGTCAGCTTTGCGGTGATGAGATTGCCGTCCTTATCGAGACCGACAATCGATGAGCGGCCGCCGCCGTTTCCGTGGATGATCTTTCCGTTCTGGATGACCAGTCCCTGCGGGATACTGCCGTCTCCCCTTCCTCCGGCATCCTCAAAGCCGCCGCCGTTGATTCCGGCAAGGGCACTGAAATGATCCACATACCAGTCGAGTTCCGGTCCCGGAGCCCCGGCGTCATAGCCCGGATTGATCACAATCGCCACATCCTTGGGATCGGGAACCACGATCATGAATCCCTCATAGGTGCCGGCACTGACATGCTCGATATGAATACCCTCTTCCTTTTCTTCCGCAGCGGCTGTCCCGTCCGCAAGTGCGGGTCCGGACACGGAAGAAGCCGCCTTTTCCTGATTGAAAAAAGTGATTGTCTCCGGTTTGAGCAGTTTCTGCGCCGCCTTGTATTCCAGAGAATTCTGATCAAGCGCCCGATAGGTCTGTTTGCTCCAATAGGGATGATTTCCCTCGTATTTTGTCTTCACATAGGAAGCGTAGCTCACTGCCGCAGCAGCGCCGCCCGCAACCAGGATCAGAAGCACAACCACGAGGGGATGGATGCCCCGGCTTTTACGTTTTGCCATAACTCCCCCTTTAATCTCTCATTTTCCATCCGAAAATGAACATATATAATACTATAAACCATTCTGAGACAGGGAGGTGCCGATGATGGGAAGAAAACTGATATCCACCCTGATTGCCGTTCTGTTGTGTGCGTGTGCCAGAGAAACCTCCGTATCTTTGTCAGAGCCTTCTTTTTCCCCGGAAACCGCCGCCGGGCTGTTTTCTTCGGTGATGCCGGAGTACGATACCCTTTCCAAAGAAGCTCTGATCCAGCTGCTTCAGCTGGATTCCGGGACTGTGGAAAGCGCTTCTGCCGCCCTTGGCAGAAACGGCAGTCCCGAAATGATCATCGCCGTGAAATCCGTCACGGAGCAGGACGCGCTGAAGGCGACGGAAAAACTATCCTATTATGCGGAGACTCTGAAGAACACTGCCGGGCTGTACAATCCCGGCCAGCTTTCGCT
>JAFWCM010000032.1 GCA_017536885.1 Solobacterium sp. | reverse complement strand
GACGAGCTTTCTTTCGGATCATCAGGTCCGCTTTTTTTCTCTCTGATGCGGAACGTTATGACTGCTTTGTCTTTGAGATTGCCGATGCCTTCAATCACGATCACCGCGGTTCCGACGTTGATATTATCGTGATAGGAAAGCAGATAATCCTTTCCTTCCTCAAGCACCGTATCTCCGAGTTTCACCACCGGCAATGGTCTGATCTCTTTACCGGTATACCACTGGTCTTTCACCCCGGAAATCGAAGTGTTTCTCATCTCTTCCGGAATGATCTCAAACTCCGTCAGGATGGTTGAGGCAAATTCGCCGATCCCTTTCAGTGACACATTGTATTTTCCGACATCTGCGGTGACCTCCCCTTCCGTTTTCTGAAGGAGATAATCGATGCCCTCGCGAAGGATCCGGTCTTTGAATTTTACGATCGGCCCCTGCGTCTTTCCGTTATAAACAACCGGTACCAGTTCTGCCAAACTTACGCTTGTCCGGGTGCCTTTGGGCTTCTCAACTACCTGTTCGCTCACATTGTATTCATACCCGTAAATATCTCTGATTGACGCCTTTAGCGTAAATCCAGGTGTTTCATCTTCACGGCGGATGTCATGGATATTAGCCGCATCGGTATAGATGAGTCTCAGAGAAGACGCATTGGCACTGTTCAGCCGGAATGTTGTCTCACTGATCGGAAAAACGTAATAATTCAGCCCGAACAGCTGAAAATCCCTGGCGGTTGTCAGAACCAGCTCATTCTTCAGATCTTCGGGTTTTAACGATGTATACCCGTTTTCCAGCATGAAGCGAATTTCTCTGAGCGTTCCGTCCTCTTCCGAGAAGAGCAGATGAACCCGCTTCAGTCTGTCCTCTTCCGTATAGGCGGCAGTCACTTCAAATACACGATCCTCATTGGGCACAATTGCGGCCGCATGAAGACCTCCGTCTTCATCCTGCAAGGCATACCACTTTTCCGGGAATCCTTCAATATTCCAGTCATCTTCCGGCATGTTCAGCCACTCAATATATTCTCTGAGCCGCTCTTCACTCATCTCCCCCTGGACAAACATGAAATCCCGGGTTCCCTCTTTCGTACCAATCTGTATGATTTCGGTGATTCCGGCATTCCTGGCAGCTTTCTCTATTTCGTCATGTTCATTGAAATACTTTACCGCCGCCGCAATCCTTGCGCCCACCTGTATGTCGGTAAGTTCAATAACCCGTTTTCTGACATCGGAAATATGGATCTGATATCCCGTTCCTTCTCTGTCTCTGACATTCCAGGATTCCAGATTGGAAACGGCAAGCACCTCCTTTTTCTGCTGGGTGATCAGTTCCTCAAGCCACGGTCTTGTCTCTGCTTCTTTCTCATTACGGAATTCAAAGATCTTCTCAATGACCTCACTCCAGTTCTCATTTTCAACCCAGTGTTTCCTGACTCTTTCATAATCGATATCGCTTTTCGGTACTCCCTGAAAGCTCAGAGAGGAAACGGCATATCCGCACTGTTCCAGAAGGGTGAGATCCGACAGTGTCTGAATGTATGACAGCAGGAATTCCTTTCTGCTGTCAGTATCCGGCAGCTGTTCCGCGGTCTTCTGCACATGCTTTGCGTATTCAAGAATGGCTCCGGGACTCTTCGAATCCGGAAAGAACACATACAGTCCGCTGGTCGGAAGTTCGTCGTAATTCAGTTGTCCCTGCCCGTCAAGCCGGAACACATTGTCCGTTCGCACGCTTTTTGTTCCTCTTGCATAGATCAGGGAGGGATCGGAAAGAATCGTGATCAGCGGCAGAACAACACGGGTATATCTGTTTTCCGTACTGATCTCCGCCGAAGACGCATTGACAGCTGAGACTTCTTTCTGTGCGACTCCGATCATCGCCGCAATATTACCGAGATCGCGATATTCTTTTTCCCCATATTGAATCGAATTGGCGGCTGTGAGCAGTTCATCATAGAACAGATATTCTCCCGACTGTTTCTGACGCAGTTCGCTATGCAGTACTTCGTTCAGCTCGATCAGACATTCTGTAAACTGCGATGCCAGGATCTTCTTCACATCAAACACCGCCAGGGTTGCCTTCTGTTTCTCCAATTTCTCCATGTCCGGCTGATAGAAGGAAATGAAGTAATCGACAATCTTTTTGCCCAGCTGATACGTATCCATTGCGGGCGCGCGGCCGAGATCATTCAGCCATTCATAATTCTGTCCCAGAGAAGGGATGATCTCCGGGGAGGAAATATAATAATCCATATAGTCCGCAAAGCAGAGAAGCACTTCCGCACTGCCCATAAGACAGGTGTCAAAATTCACGAAGTCAAATGTTTTCTGATTCCGGATCACATCATTGTCGCCGAGGGCATCTCTGATCTGCTCGATCTTCATCTCGCTGTTGTCGGTAAAATCATCGATTGCGAATCCGCCTTTCGGCCCGCTGCCATGGTCCCAGAGAATGAGATCATACCGTTTTGCCGGTGCTGTCCGATAACCGTAGTTGATGAATGCCTTCAGTGTTCCGGGATCGGAAGCGGATTCCTTTTCGATGGGCAGGGGATCGCTTCCCTCCTCATTTGTGATTCCGGAGCGCAGATGGACAAGCTTTCCCCGCTTGTTTTCGTCCGGATAGTCCTTTCCGTACGCTTCAAAAATCTGATTGTGTTTCACATCGATGGAACTGACTCCGTACAGACAGGAAGGCTCCAGATGCCATTCGGAAGAACCGCCGGCAAATACGAGCATTCTCACTTTGCCCTCGGCGCTGAATTCCGTCTGGATGATCTGACGAAGATTATTGCTTGCCATTTGCTGCACAGATTCAAGATCCGATCCGCAGATATAGAAAAGAATGGTCCTCTCCGCCTTCTCTTCCGGGTTCAGCCCTGCTTCCTCTGCCAGGGATTCTTCCGCTTCAGCCGGTTCAATGATCTCTTCTTCCTGCAGCGCTTCCGCTTCCGGAACCGCTTCTTCTTCGGCTTTCTCTTCCGGTTCGGCCGATGGTTCGGGAAGTTCTTCGGTTTCGCTTTCGGGATCAGTTTCACTCTCCTCCGGCAGGGATTCTTTCTCTTCCGTCTCTGCGGTCTCTGCGGTTTCTTCCGTCTTTGGCAGTTCTTCCGCCCGAATGGACAATGCGTTTGCGGTCATCAGAAAAAATGACAGGAAACACAGAATGATCAGTCTTACTTTTATATGTCGCAGGTTTCTCATGAATATATTTATATCATTTACTTCCTGCTGTTTTAAACCCATAATCCGCCGAAGAGCCTTCTGCTTTAACCCCCTGTACTCTCATATGGTGATGGTACATTGATGAGAGGCTGACGCTGATCCGGGAATATGAACCAACTGACCCGCGGACAGAAGAAAAAAGGCATTGATCGCTCAACACCTTTTCTCTGATTATTTCATCTGCTTGTTTACTTCATCCTGAACCTTTGCGGGATCGTAGCCGGCCGCCTTGAGCTTTTCAATGCGCTCCTGGCCATTGCCCCATTCCCCGCGGATGACTTCCTGTGCGACAACGCGGAGCGGTTTGGTGGAAGGTCCGACCTTCTGTCCGGTTACCGGCGGAATGTTGGAAGGCATTCCGGCTTTGTTTGCATTATTGATTCCTGCCATGATAATTCCTCCTGTTAATATATTTATAGCTCATTCGGAAATCCCGCGTCCAGCATTATCTGTTTTATTCTTCCATTGCCGCGGCCAATTCCGTAAGTCTTCTCAGTCTGCGGAAAAAGGAATCGGAACAGAGATTCTCACTCTGCCGTCATTGATGAACAGTTCTTCTTCCTTCTTCGCCTTCAGATCATTGACAAATCCGGAGAGATTGCGGGCAATGTCTTCCTCCCTGACCCGGCTTTCGGCATGGTTCCAGACCTTGACGATCTGTTCAAACAGCTGTGCCCGTTTCTCCGCGATCTTTTCCAGTTCGGTTTCCGCAAGGCCCTCAAATACATAGAGGCTCAGTTTTCCAAGACGCAGTCCCGCCACATAATCCGCAAGATCCTTGAACACCATCTGCTTTACGGAATCGAGATAGATCAGATTGGATTCAATCGTCCTGACCCATTCGGAAAGAAGCGCGGGATCATACTCTTCACACCGGAATCTCTGATCATCAACCGCTTCAATACCGAGGGTTTCCGGAGAATGGGAGTCCATCACCTTGGAAGCGATGCTTGCCGCTTCCTCCAGCATCCCGGATACCTTCAGAAGATGTCCGATCTCAGTCCCGTTTCCCTGTTCCACAAGGATCCGGTCATCTTCCTCATCTTCCCGGAAGAACACTCTTCCGAATGCGGTTTCGATTTCGGGATTACGTTTCTTCTGATACACCCGCGCCAGTTTGGCTCCGTCATCGGCTTCCGATGAAAACGAACTGATGTCACTGTTCTTGACCGCATCTGCCATCTCTTGAAAGAAATCAATGATTACCTGTTCCTGCATGGTTTATCCTCCGTTATTCTTCTGCCGGGGTCTTCCCCGCATAAGCTGTTGTACCTACTATGTTATCGCAGTTCCGTGAAAGCAACCGCATCTGTTTTCGGATTATGCAGGTATGATCTCTGCCGTACTGCCGCCGGATTTCTCCTTGCGCACGACAATCTGATTGTCGATTCTGTTCTTCAGTTCACTGACATGAGAGATGATTCCGACCAGCTTGTTTCCTTCCGTCAGCCCCTGCAGAGCCTTCATCGCCTGCTGCAATGACTCTTCGTCAAGTGACCCGAAGCCTTCATCCACAAACATCGAATCAAGGCGGATTCCCCCGGCCGATGACTGGATCTCATCGGATAACCCCAGGGCGAGAGACAGCGATGCCTTAAATGATTCGCCGCCGGAGAGAGAGCTGACGCTTCTTGTGCTGTTGTTGTAATGATCGATGACATCGAGATCCAGACCACTCTGACTCCGGTTGTTGTCGGCGGTCTTTCTTCTGACCAGTTCATACTGGCCGCCCGTCATGACCAGAAGCCGGATGTTTGCCCTGGCGATGATGCGGTCGAAATAGGCGGTTTGAATGTACGTCTCCAGCATGAGCTTCTCCTTGCCGGATACGGTGCCGTTGGCGGTGTCGGAGAGTGCCTTCACCCACTTCAGGCGGGATTCGATCGCGCTTTTTTCCGTGATCTTGGAAGCGATATTGTCAAGGATTCCCCGGTTGATCGTGATCCTTGCGGCGACTTTTTCCTTTTCCTTCGTCTTTTCCGTTCTTTCGTTTACCAGGAGGCTGTGGTTTGCCTTCAGCTCTTCGGGGTCGATCTCCAGCCTGTCCTTCAATGCCTTTTCCGCTTCGGCGGCCGCCGATTTCAGTTCGGCGATCCGAATCCGGCAGTCGTTGAACTCCTTCGCTGCCCGCTCAATCTCCTCTTCGATCTTCTTCGCTTCGCCGCGCAGTTTCCGGATCAGTGCCTCCGCTTCCGCTCTCGAGCCGCACTGCAGTTTCTTCTCCAGCTGTTTTGCTCTTTCACCGGCATGCGTTCTGTCCGCTTCTTTTTTCGCAAGCAGACGGACCAGTTCATTCTCTCTGTTTTTCCGCGCTTCGATCTTCTGTTCCTTTTCGGGAATCTCGCGGTCCAGGCGGTTCTTTTCCGCGATCTTCTCATTCACCTCCTTGATCTTCCCACGCATCTCATCGATGGTCTTCTGAAGCTGCTGTTCTCTTTTCTCCATAGCGGAAGGAATCTCATCATAGGCATGGATCTCAAGCATCGCACTGCCGGTGCGCACACAGGCAGCCTTCTTCTCTTCCACCCTGCTTCTGGCTTCTCCTGCCTGATTGCTCGCATCCGTCGCCTCGCGGTCTGCCTTCTCACTCTTCTGCTTCAAGGAAGACAGCTCGCTTCTTGAAGGAGCGGAAGCGGATTTATGAGCGGGGCAGGGATGATGTACATTGCCGCAGACCGGGCAGGCCTCGCCTTCGACCAGCGTTTCCGCCAGGATCCCCGCCTGCTCGTTGAGATAGGCCGTATGCTTTTCCTCATAGTCCTTCTTCAGCTGTGCCGCTGCGGTGATCTTTTGGCGATAGTCTTCCTGCAGGGTCTTCAGTTGTTTTTCCAGGCGGAGGATTTCGATGACCTCATTCTTCAGCGTCCGGATATTGCCGCATTCCGCCTTCAGCTGATCCGATGCCATTCTGAGTTCCGTCTGTTCCGCTTCGGCAGAGGAAAGGCGTTTCTGCTCTTCTTTCATCTTACTCAGCATTGCAATATCTTTTTCTGCGGCCGTTTTGTTTTCGGTGCGCTCCTGACGGAGTTTCTCCATCTCAAGTTCCAGCAGTTTCTGCTCTCTGCGCTTTTCATCGAGCTCAGCATATTCATTCAATTCGGCACTCAACTGTGCCGCCTGATCATTCCTGCGCTTGCTTTCCGGTCGCTTCTTTTCCTGTTCTTTCATTGCGGTCTCTAACGGAAGCAGCGCTTTCTCTTCCCTCTCCAGCCCGGAGAGAGCCTGGCGTCTTGATTCCTCGATTTTCTTCTGCTCTTCCGCTTTGGCAAGAAGGCCCGCACAGTCACTGATCTTTTTGTCCAGTGCCCGGATGCTTTCTTCCTGAACCGCCGCAGTTTTCTGATCCTGATCGATCAGGCGTTGAATCAGATTCACCTTTTCTTCCATGGTCAGCTCATTGTTCTTTGCCTTCTTCACTTCCAGGGAAAGCACATCGTCTTCTTCGGCGGCGATGCCGTTGATGTACTGGCGCAGGCTCAGCTCCGCCCGTTCGTTTTCCTTCTGCAGATCCAGGGCATCCTTTTTCAGACGATCCTGAAGTTCGCTGTACATTCGTGTATGAAAGAGCTTCTGCAGGATCTTCTTTCTGTCTTCGGTAGAGGCAAGCAGAAGCTTCAGAAAATCCCCCTGGGCGATCATCGCAATCTGAGAGAACTGTCCCCGGTCAACCCCGATGATCTCTTCGATTGCCTTGTTTACTTCCTTCAGTTTTGTGATGACGCGGCCGTCGGGATAATGAAGCTCCGCATTTGCCTTTTCACTCGTAAACCCCGTCCCTTTGGTCTTAGGCCTCAGGTATTCCGGATTTCTCCGGACGCGGTAGTTCTTTCCGCCGTATTCAAAGGTCAGATCGACCTCTGTCGGGGTTGAGGGATCCGCATACTTGGATCTCAGCATATCCGCGCTGCGGCTGGAACCGCTGGCTTCCCCGTAGAGGGCAAACATGACCGCATCGAAGATCGTGGTCTTACCCGCCCCGGTATCTCCCGTGATCAGATACAGACCCTTTCTTCCCAGCTGATCGAGATTCAGTGTGGTTTTTCCGGCATACGGTCCGAATGCGGACATGGTTAATGTGATCGGTCTCATGACTCCTGCCCCCAGATTTCTTCAATCATCTTCTGCAGATACTCTGACTGCACGGCACTGAGCTCGGTGCCGTTCTGCATTTCATACAGTTCTCCGAAGAGTTCAATCGGCGATTTGTTTTCCACATCCGCCGTCCCTTCCAGATGTGCCTCACTTCTTGTGCGCCGGTTATCATAATCGAGTTTCATCAGATTGTGATAGATGACCCGCAGCTGGGACATCGCATCCGGGATATCCTCTTCGTCGGTCAGGGTGATATGGGTATAGTCCTCCTGCCAGTTCGTGTTCTCATAAAACTGCTTTGCGGTGACTTCTTCATAGGTGCCCCGCAGCTCAACAAGATCCCGCTTCGGCAACAGAGGTATCGTGCTTACTTCAACGATGCCCTTTTCCTTCAGCCCGACGACCGTGACGGATTTGTGATGGTTCGCCTCCGAGAAGGAATACTTCAAAGGGGTGCCGCAGTAGCGGATCCTCTCGCTTCCGATATTCTGCGGGCCGTGGATATGACCCAGGGCAACATAGTCAAAGGCTTCGAAGACCGACGCATCCACATTGTCGCTTCCTCCGACCGAAATCTCTTCCGAATCCGAACGCGCCGCCCCGGTCACAAACTGGTGGGTGATCAGCACATTCCTCTCCAAAGGATTGATGTTCATATGGTTTACCGCGATGCGCAGCGCATCCGTATAGGAAGTGATCTCTTCCTCCGGGAAGAATCTGCGCACATGGACCGGCTTGATAAACGGCAGACAGTAAAAGTTCACCGGGCCGTATTCATCTTCCAGAACCAGCGGCTTCACTTCGCCGTTGTAGACCGGTGAGATATGAATACCGCTGGCATCGATCAGACGGTTTCCGAACGCCAGCCGTTCCGGGGAATCGTGGTTTCCGCTGATGATCAGTACCTGAAATCTGCGTCTTGCCAAAGAGACCAGAAACTCATCAAACAGCTCAACCGCCTCGGCGGAAGGCACCGCCTTGTCATACACATCGCCGGCGATCATCACCGCATCCGGATGTTCCTCATCGAGGATATTCAGTATTTTTTTCAGAATGTACTCCTGGTCTTCCAGCATGGAGTATTCATTCACGCGCTTTCCGATATGAAGATCGGACAGGTGAATCAGTTTCATAGCTTCCTCCCCTTCATAGAATTCCTGCTTCTCTTGCCTTTCGGATCACTTCTTCATCATCCATCTGTTCCACTTTTACAACATCCATGACCGCCATGGGAAAGCCGCTGAACGCAGCGGTTCCGTAATAATCTTTCAGAGCATCTCTGACCTGTTCGATCTCCTCGTCGTCATATTCCATGTTATTGTCAAACATATTCCTTCCTTCTTTCTGTCATTGACAGCTGCAGGGTTTCTCTGCCCGTTTCCCTCTGTACCCAAATACTACCAGTTCTTCTGTCAGAAAAAATGTTCCATGTTATCTTTCCTTCTGGCTTCGCTGCTTTTCCCAGTGATCCGGAACTGGCCATCTGAAAGGACAGAGGCATTGAGATGAAACTCTTCGCTTCTTCTGTTCTTCCTGCCGGCATTGAACAATCACAAAACCGTTGAGAAAAATCTGGTTTAAAGATAAAATCCGAAATGAACAGATACTCAGAAAGCCGGCTGGCTTTGTTAAAACGGATTTTACGAAGATATGAAAGGTACAAATATCATGACAAAAAAACTGTTAATGCTTTTTGCGGTGATGTTTCTGTTTCTTTCGGGATGTCAGGATGTCTCGGAAGGCACACCTGCCCCTGCTCTTCCGGCAGAGTCTCAGAATACGGAGACAACTGAACCACCGGCACATGAAAAGACAAAGGAGAAAGACAAAGAAACGATTGTGATCCTCCATACGAATGATGTTCACTGCGGCCTGGACAACAGGATCGGGTATGACGGTCTTTATCTCTATAAAGAGGAGATGAAACAGGAGTATGAGAACGTTCTGCTTGTGGATGCGGGGGACGCGATTCAGGGCGGAATCTATGGAACTCTTTCGAACGGGAAGATCATCATTGATCTGATGAATGACGTTGGCTATGACTGCGCAACGATCGGAAACCATGAGTTTGACTACGGCTTTGAGGTGCTCGACGATCTTTCCGAGGAACTGAAGTGCGGATATATCTGTGCGAATTTCTGCACGTCGGACGGGGAACCGGTGTTTGCGCCTTACCGCATCTTTGAACTGGCCGGTAAGAAGATTGCCATGATCGGAGCCGATACGCCGTCTACGTTTACAAAATCGAAAATCCATACCATCGTTGACGATGCCGGCATTCCCATGTACGACTTCATGGCGGATGAGACCGGTGACAGACTGGCGCAATGCATCCAGAAGTATGTGGATGAAGTCCGGGGAAAAGGGGCTGACATTGTGATCCTGATGGCGCATCTCGGCAATTCGGAAAAAGACGATCCCCGCTTCCGTTCGGAAACGGTGATGTCGAAATTGCATGGGATCGATCTCTTGATTGACGCGCATGAACATGCCAAAGCCGCCTTTGAACTGAAAGATGGGGAAGGCAGACCGGTGAAGTATACACAGGCCGGCACAAAGCTCAGATCGATCGGAAAGATTCTGATTCACCCTGACAACACCATTACTACGGAATTTGTGGATGAAATCCCGCAGCCGGAAGGAATCGACGCAAAACCGGTTACCCGCGGAAAAAAGGAATACTGGGTGGATCCCGGCATCAACAGGAAAATCGCAGAATACACTTCCGAATATGAGGGTCTTTTGAATCGAAAGATCGGCGAGACTTCGTTTGATCTTCCTGTCAGCAGCGAAGAAGAGGATTCCCTTGCGAAATCACATGAAACCGGGCTGATGAATCTGTATACGGATGCCCTGTGCGAACTCAGCGAGAGTGATGTCTCAATGTACAACGGCGGCGGGATCCGCGAAGGATTCATGAAAGGGGATATTCTGTATTCCGACTGCCTGGATGCCTTCCCTTACGGCAATGATATTCTGGTCATGAAAATGAAGGGACAGCTGATTCTTGACGTACTCGAATTCGGTGCCAGAAAACTTCCGCTGCCCAACAACGGACTGATTCACAGCAGGGGAATCGAATATACCGCCGATCTCTCCGTTCCCTCTTCCGTGAAGGAAGATAGCAACGGCACCTTCATCTCGATTGACGGACCGTATCGTGTAAAGGATGTTCTGATCAACGGAGAACCTCTCGATCTGAATAAGGAATACGCTGTCGCGATGCCTACCTTTCTTCAGGAGTGCGGCGACGGCTTCTCGATGATGAAGGATGCGGAGATTCTGCGCTATACGCAGAAGGTGGAATACAGTATCATCGCGGAATACATCGAGCAGACTCTCGGCGGTGTCATACCGGAGAAATACAAATCCATCCAGAACAGAATCAAAGTGATCGGCTTCACGGAAAAAAAGGACTAACCGCGGCAGCTTCATCAAAACAAAATCAGCCTGCGGACGCATCGGAATGCAGGCCGGACAATCTCTCAAAGGGTGACGAAAGAACCCGTCAGGAAAAGAAGAAACGCATTTTCTGGCGTTTCTTTTTCTTCCGAAGACTTTGAAATGAGACAGACTGACAGCTTCCCGTTTCTGGCCGGAAGACATGAAAAGAGATCCGGTACCGGCAGATCTCTTTGCATTGATTCTTCAGGATTCTTTCCCGTGTCAAAAACAGCCGGGCGGTTCAGGCGTTCTGTACGGCATCGCTGTTCAGCACATCATATTTCTCTTTGCCGCAGTCTTCGAGGGTGCAGGACACACCAAGTTCTGCCAAGGTGTTCCGGATGGATTCGGCAAGAGCAGGATGATCAAAGCACATCGTCATCCCGATCGTCATTCGGTCACCGACCGTCAAGACAGCGTAATTCACGGTGCTCTCAAAGGAAGGGATATCCAGATCTACCGATTCCATATGCGCAAGCATGTCCTTTGGAAACCGGGCCATACCGACATTGGTAAGCATGATGGAAAGTGCCTGCCGGGTTCCGGCCTTATCCCGGCTCTTCCGCTCTTTGGAGTCAAACAGTTCGGATACCGGCATCTTTCTGAATTTCTCCGTCTGCCGGACTCTGGTATTGGTCTGACGGAGCCATGCGTCTTTTGTGTTGTTTGCCTCGATCTGCGCCTTGATCTGCTGTGCTTCGATCGCAAAGGGCGCCGAACGCAGCTGGGGAGGAACCGCCAGAATCATATACCCGGAAAAATTCAACATGGTATCTGTCTGGAATGCCGGCCGCTTGTCTGCCGTCAGGGCTGCGATGATTGTCCGGTTTTCTTCAATGGCATAGGTTTTCTCATACGCCCGTTCCAGCACAGCCAACAGCCAGGCGCTGACGGTGGTGCCGCTTTTCTCTGCGGCCGCTTTTACTTCCGCTGAAGGACAGGCAAACACATATCTTCTGCATTCGAAATTTCCCGCCTCATCCCAGTAGGTTTCGGGAAGGGCAAAGGGATAAAGACCCTCCGGAACGCCGGGAACGGCTTCGGGAATGGTGAGATCACAGTATTTCTCCGCTGCCATCTCCTGTTCCGCTTCCGCATCATACGGAATCTCATTCAGACGAACCATACCTTCCGGATCAGCGGTGATGCCGGTTTCCTTCAGGTAGTAATACAGCAGGGTTTTCAGAAACTCACTCATTCCCTTCCCATCCGTGACCATATGATGCTGGGAAAGAACAATCGCATTTCCTCCATAGGAAATCCGAAACAGATATCCGTTGGTTTCCTCACTGCCGAGATGATACTGCTTTCCTTTTTCCAGCGGAAATACGGGAAGCGGAGAATCATTCTCCCGGTATTCCAGTCCGTTTTCTCCTTCACACAGGCGCACCGCAAACCACGGAAAACGCCGGACCGCCTGTTCAGCCGCAGAGATCAGTTCATCTCTTCGGACGGGTTCCTTCATCACCGTCCGGATCACAAGCGTCGTTGAATTCTCGGAGTTGCTGCCGAGGTGGAAGTAATTGCTTGCGGTAATATATTTCATTCGGAAAGTCTCCTTTTACATATGTATGGATTGTACCGCATCTTCGGGTTCGGTGCATTCGTCTTACATAAAAAACCAGCGATTCTCATAAGACAATGATCCGTAAACTCCATACGCAGACATCGCGGGAAGGCAACATTCCTGCCGGTGAAACCAGAACAAACTAACATTTAAGCGGTCTGCTTAAGTCCATTTATTCTTTCCCGCTGTTTTCTCACACAAGGCATGCATTGCATTCAGTCCCACAAAAAAGAACAGCCGAAGCTGTTCTCTGTGCAAATGGAGTTTAAAGGGACATTCTCATCCCCTCCCGAAAGAGGTCAGATATTGTCCGTTATAACTTGATCGGAAGAACCACATACGTGGATCCCGTACCGCTCATGATCTCACCGTCTCCTTCAATCGTATACCCTTCCGGCACCCGGAGGACTTTGACCTTCAGATCTTCCGGTCCGTCGGTGAACACATCGCACTGGCCGTTTTCTCCGGTGGTGTAAGTCTCTGTTCCTTTCGAGGAAGTGACGGTGAATTCCACACCCGCAGCCGGACCTTTCCCGGAAAATGCCATGAAGGTGTAGTAGCCGAGCTGTCTTCCCTGATAGTCATCCCCCATAAATGTCGTAACGATCTTTTCAAACATTTCGCCGTTCGGGATCGAACCCACTCTCCAGAGACCGATCTTTCCATTGCGGTCGATGATCAGAGTTGTGGGATACCTGGTTGTCTTAATATCCCCCAGGCTTTCATTTCCCATGGCGACCGGGAAAAAGAACCCATGCTTTTCGGCATATTCCTTCACCGACTTTTCATCATCCATGGAATCGACATCGATTGCGACCATAGCCATCCTGTCCTGATATTTCTTATAGACCTCATCCATCTCGGGAAATTCCTTTTCACAGGGTTTGCACCAGGTCGCAAAGAGCACTACGGCCAGCAGGTCTTTATCTTTCAGAAGGCTTTCTTTCGTTACCGTGGTGCCGTCGGTAAGCGTCACCTCAAAGTTCGGTGCCTCCTGTCCGCCCATGGTATCGGTAAATCTCGCATCTTTCATCTTTTCCAGGCGCTTGCGGACCATAAAGCCCAGCACTGCGACTCCGGCCGCAAAGGCCGCCAGTAATCCTAATCCCAGTTTCATTTCTGTTCTCCTTTTCTTACCGTGATCGATATCTCTCCCGTTTCCGGAAGCGGATATTCGATCTCCTCTTTCACATATCCCTCCGGCAGGGAAAAGATGTGCGCACTGTAATTGCCCGCACCGCAGTCAAAGACCGCAATTCCTTCACCATCCGTCTCTTTCATCTCGCACGCAAAGTCGGAGCAGAACTGCACTCTCGCTCCTTTGACCGGTGTGCCCGCTTCGTCTTTCACAAGGATGCGGCATATCTTTTTCTGACTGTTGTTTTCCATATCTTTCTTTTCCTCTGAAGGTACATGGTTCATTGTATCGGATTCTGTCCGCAATCGACAATCCAGACGCGCCGCAGGAAATGCATGCCTTCTTTCCCATGGAGAAGAACCGGCTGGATTTTGCACTGACGGAACCGATTCTTCCGGGTTCACATGCATGCAATAAGTATCCAAGCATTACTTTCTCTTATAATGGACAGCAGAACCGGGGAGGATGATCTGCATGGAAATCAGAAAAGAACATATCAGAACAGTGCTTGCCGCACTGCTTGCCGTAATCATCACATATTCCATCTACAAGATCGGAGGCGCTCTGGTGCGGGGCAGATTTGCCAATTACTTTATCGAATGCATTGTCACGGAGCTGTTCTATGTCATTCCGACGATGATCGCTGTCATTCTGTTAAAAAAGCAGTCGATCTATTATTCCGATCCCTCCATTCTGAAAAAGAACTGGACCTGTGCCCTCCTCATGATCGGCATAATCCTCATCAACTTCTTTCTGACGGCAGGGTTTTTCAGCGTATTGGCGGCTGAGGGGAACCTCAGAATCACAGAGGTTCTGCTTACGCTGGTATTCTGCATGATGATCGGCTATGCCGAGGAAGTCAATTTCCGGGGATTGCTGCAGAATGCGTTTCATGACCTCTTCACCGAGAAGAATCCCAGAAGCGTACTTGCCGCCATCATCTGCAGTTCCTTCCTGTTCGGGTTCATGCATATCTTCAATGCCTTCCGCCCGGATGTGATCTTTTCCGCCGCCCTGCGGCAGGCAATCACCGCGATGGTGGTGGGAATGTATCTTTCGGCAATCTACTACCGGACCGGAAAGAACCTCTGGTTCAGCATCATCCTTCACGGCTTCAACGACTTCGTCGTCATGCGGGATATCTACACCGGCGGCTCGGTAAGCGATACCATCAACGCCGGCTCCCTCAACCTGGCTTCGGCGCTCATAGGAATTGCGGTGTTTGTCGGGATGACTCTGATACTTCTGCGGCCGAAGAAACTCGCACCCCTTCTTGATCACAGTGATGATAACTCCCGCATCTGAGGGAGCTTTTTGCCTGTCTGTATTCTGCAGTGATCCCGTGTGAACAGGTACTCTGCCGCGGTGTGTAAGATCTCGCTTCCGGCAGCTGCCCTTTTTTCCGAAAGACACAGCGAAGAGAGGAATCAGGTGTATTCTTAAATTACAGTATGAAATGGATCAGAAAGATATGGGATTCTTTTGAGAACCTCGATGACCGCATCTTTTTTCTTGCCGTAACGGTATCGATGCTTTTGAGCATTGTTGTATATATTGCGGATATCATCGCGGGACTGACACTGGAAGCGCAGATTGCCGTGCTGGTGATCTTTTTCATCATGGTTGTTCTTCTCTGTCTCGGCATCCGGTTTCCCAAAAAGCGAAGTTTGTTACGTCTGTGTTTCATTG
>JAFWCM010000219.1 GCA_017536885.1 Solobacterium sp. | reverse complement strand
GAAGCTCCTTCGGAATACCGGTCGATTCCTTTCCGAAGATAAAGTACAGCTCTTTTTCCTCACGGTAATCAAAGCCATCCGGCGGCGTAGTTCCATAGCGGGTCAGGAAGTAGTATTCGCCGGGATTGGCATTTACAAACGCATTCCAGTCGGGATAGATGGTCCATTCGATCCTGTCCCGGTAATCCATGCCCGCCCGCCGCAGATGTTTTTCATCGAGATAGAAGCCCAGGGGCTCGATCAGATGCAGTTTCACGCCGAAAGCGGCACAGGTCCGCATGATGTTCCGGTATTCTGCGGGATCTCCGGTTCATAGAGCACCGCGTGAATCATGCCTTTTCCTTCCGCCAGGGCTGATAGGCATAGAGGGCTATGGCGATCAGTATCACAAGGCTGATGAGGATAATCCGAAGCACCAGATGGAAGAAGAAGGAAGAAGGAAACAGATTGATCATGATCGACGTATTGGGATCGAGAAGCCAGAGATCATTGTCGAAAAAGAACAGGTGGAACTGCGTCCAGAAGGCATTGAAATCGGCCAATGCCCAGACGGCTACAAAGGCGATCAGAAAGAAGGTCGCAAGAACCCCTTCCTTAAATCCTGCCTGCAGGAACGCCCGCAGGCTCATCTTCTCCCTGAAGATCATCCAGGCCATAATGGCAAAGCCGATCACTGCCATGATGTTGCGCACCAGAAAGGCATTCTGATAGAGTGCCTTGACATCGACCATATGGAGCGTTTCCCTCTCGTTGAAAACTTCCCGTTCCACTCCGTTTACCATCGCGGTTACGCGGATGTCATCCCGCTTGTCCTTCAGGTAATCCAGCAGGCATTCGGTGGCGCGCAGATTGTCTTCCATGGACATGCCGGTCCAGCTTTCTGTGTTGTTGGCTTTGTACTCCTTTTCATAAAACCCGAGATCAAAACTGCAGAAATCGATCACAGTCATGAGCATCGCCGCTGAAAGCAGAAAACAGGACAGGGCGGAAAGAATCTTAATGTGTTTCACGAAGCCAGTCCTCCAGTTTTCTGAGCGCTTTGGCACGGTGGCTCACGGCGTTTTTCTCTTCCCTGCTCATCTCGGCTGCGGTCTTGCCGTAAGAGGGAATATAGATGATCGGATCATATCCGAAGCCATTGGTTCCCCGCGGCTCTTTCGCGATTTCCCCTTCCCAGGTATCGTAGAAGACCGCCGGTTCCTGATCCGGGGCGCACCAGGCAATCGCGCAGGCATAGTAACAGGACCGGTCTTTGGCGTCTTTGACAAGCTCCAGCACCTTCTGATTCTTGATGTCGTAGCTTGTATCATGGCCAAGCCACCTGGCGCTGTGCACGCCCGGTTCATCATTCAGACATTTGATGCAGAGACCGCTGTCATCGGCGATCGCCGGGATGTGAAATTCATCCACTACAGACTGCGCCTTGATCACGGCGTTTTCCTGAAATGTCGTTCCGTTCTCTTCGATTTCGAACGGATGATCGAGATCCGCAAGCGACAGAACCCGATAGCCTTCCGGTTCCAGCATCTGCCGGAATTCCCGGAGCTTTCCTTCATTTGTGCTTGCGACAACGATAGTTTTATCCATGAAATTCTCCTTTCAGTTTCACACTGTAATCCTCCCCGAGAAACGCTGTGATCTCTTCCTTCACCTTCGCAGAAAGAAGAGAAATCCTTCCCGCTCCCTTCACAAAGGGATCGATAAAGCGCTTCTTGGCATTCACGGCGAAGACATCTTCGCCTTCCTCTTCACAACTGACATTCACTTCTGACAGGCGGCGGTATTTTCTCCACTCTTTGCTCAGTTCACTGTGATCGAGCACCCGGATCACATCCATCTCCCGTGTGTAAAGCATGTCTTCGCTGAGGATGCCAGGACTTACTGCTTTATTCAGAAGGCGCGCCAGTTTCTCCATGGCATACCGGTCTTCCTTTCCCGAATAGATTCTCCCGCAGGACAGAGACGCCAACGCGAACCGCTCGGCCGTTTCAAAGTGTTCAAATACCAGTTCCTCTTCTCCCTCTTCATTCCATGAAACAGAGAGATCATCGATCACCTCACTTTGAAACGCCTCAGGTTCAAGACCATACCGCACCATGTTCTGCAGGGTATATTCGAGCCGGTCGCACGAGAGTTTCGGGCTGTCGTTGTCGGCGATCGGATAGCGATGGTAATCCGTTACCTCATCCGCCGTGATCCCCTGTTCCTTAAGACAATGGAGGATGAACTCATCGCTTCTGATCAGGGTTTCCGTGCGGGATTCGGTGTATTCCTGGTTCTCGTGATCGCCGTGCATGAAATCGACGACATGCGAGAATACCGGGGTCGCGATATCATGGAACAGCCCCGCCAGGGCGATCCGTTTCTCGCCGGAAAAGCGCCAGGCAAGAGAAGCGACGCCAAGGCTGTGGGCATACCGGCTGTATGGCAAAAGATGAGAAAACAGCGGAAGCGAGGTGTAGATCAGTCCGCAGTTCATATCGATGTGATCCAGCCGCCGCAATGAAGGGGCCTGGCTGACTTCGGCAAGGAAGTCCGGCAAATCATACTGCATGGTTCCTCCAGACAGAAAGAAGACCTGAGATTTTTCCAGGTCTTCGGAAATTCTCAGGCAGCTGTCACATGAATCTGACAGGAGCGCATGGTTTCCAGGGCTGCTTCGTGCTTGGCGGGTGTCACCCCGGCACAGCAGTCCGCATCCACGGAGATCGGGGTTTCGGGCATGGCACCCTTTAACATCAGGGCGTTGGTAATTACGCAGATATCCGTGCAGAGTCCGATCATTTCGATGTCGAGCGGTTCCTTTTCGTTTTCCGAAACAAGATGTTCGACGAGGTTCACACTGCCGAATCCCGGCTTGGTGAAAATGCTGGCGCCGCGGAGAAGATCGCGGATCGATTCGTGAATCATCCAGCCTTCGGTTCCCTCAATGCAGTGCTTCACCGGAAGATTTTTTCCCTCCTGGGTTTCCAGGTAGTTTTCCTGATGTGTATCCAGTGTCGCATAGACATTTTCAATCGGATAAGAGAGGATTTTCTCTCTGACATTGGAAAGAATATTTACTGCCTCCGGGGTTCCGAGACTGCCGTCGACGAAGTCTTTCTGCATATCAACCACAACAAGAATTTTTCTCATAATTCACCTCCGGGCATTGCCCACACCCCATTGTATCAGTAAAAATATGTAACTATTCATCGAAATGACAAGCACAGGAAAAGGCAGGATAAAGATCAAAAGACCAATACTTCTTTCGATCATACATTGGGTTACTTTTATATATTTGTGTTTTTTGAAAAAACATAGATCGGAAAGTAAACAGAAGTTGACTGCACAGGGTGCACAGGAAGGGTTAGAGCTTGGCCATCCATACCGATATTCCCACAAATGTTCCGGCGCAGCTGAGTTTAATTCATCCATGGACCATTCTCCTGCAATATCATAAGATAAAGCTGAGCACAAAAACAGAGAGAAAAGAAGGTTGTGAAAAATGTCAAAACAGATATTGAATGAAGAGCTCCTTGGACAGATAAACGGTGCATCAAATCGGGAAATTCAGGAACTTAAGAATGCGATTTTAGCCAACCCATATCTAAGACGTGAATTTCTGGAAATGGAAGAAACGCATCCGGGAAGCAGTGACAGCTTACTGGTCTATGAAGTCATTGTCCGAAATATGAATATGGGCGAATTTGAGCTGAATGAAGGAAATAAGCCCAACAATTACCGTGAATACAATGTCAATGGAAATGGCAGGTATTACTGGCACACGCAAATGGTTAATATGGTGAAAAACTATAAGAAGTAAGCAGTTGCCTAAGCGCATATGACGGAAAACACCGACGGCCGAAAGCAGCGGATTATGGAAAAACGAGGAAGAAATCATGGTTATTTTCACACTCTGGTTTCTTCCTCTTTTCTATTTACCTCTTAAGCCATGCAGGCATGGTAAAGAAAGGATAAAAAACCAACCTGATCTGTGTGCTGTTCAGAGTGATATATGTACATGGAAAGAGAAACAAAGAGAAAAACAACAAAAGCACAGGAGGAAGAACGCAATGTCAAAGGCACAGGGCGACAGATTCAGAACATGGACAAATGAAGTACTCAACAATTACAGGGAAGTACTTAGGCAGAAAATCCATGAAATCAGAAGAAAGCAAAGAGAAGCGGTTCCGGGGCGGCAGCGGCTGGATTCAAACCGATGAAAGAAACCGCATGGTTAACCCCGGAGGATCCTGGAAATGGCATGAATGGCAGGTTGAATCCCATGAATACTGGGTGACGGTATACCCCGGAGAGAACATTGAAATCAAAGATGCGGGAAATCATTGAAGGCAGATAAGGAAGTCTGAAAATCAGGCGATCCTTTATCCTGCCTTTTCTTTTGCCTGTCATTTCGGTGAATAATTACCAAAATATGAAATCCGATGAAATTCAGGCTTGCATTTCGTTTCCGGATCGATATAATAGTTATTGCGCATTGGGGTATAGCCAAGCGGTAAGGCAACTGGCTCTGAACCAGTCATTTCGGGAGTTCGAATCTCTCTACCCCAGCTGACGGTAAGAAATTCTGCTCATATGAGTGGAAATATTTACCGGATGACCTCAGCAGACCTGAGGTTTTTTTCTGTTTTCTCCCCCTGCTCTCACCTCATTTTATAATCCATTCCCGCATGAGCCGTCTATGAACGCATGCAAAAAGCCGCGGAGTGATACAATCGAATGCGGACAGGATATGAACAGCTGTGACACTGAAGCCCTGCAGGCATGGCGCACTGCACTGAACGAAAGACTCTCTCTTTCAAAAGAAGATACCAGCAGGATACTGGCGGATTTTGATCGTGCCATGGCGTATTACAAAAAGAACGGCATACCGGTGGAAGAAGCAGTCAGCCGGCTCGATCCAGACCGTCTTCATTCCTTTTACCGAAAGGAGAATTCACGCCTCTTTCCACTCGAATATCCGGCAAGGATCTATCCCTTTCTCGGAAGCGGAAAACTGCGCACGGTCTTCTGCCTTACCGCAGGACTCAATGAGGAAGTGGTCCCCGAACTGCTTCAGATCGCATTGCTCTATGTGCTCCGCCGCTTTCCGACCTTTGCCGGTTCACTGCGTCCCGGACTGTTCTGGCATTCTTTGTACCTGAACCCCCGTCACTTTGCGGTCGCAGAGAAGAGCGCAAACCCATGCAGTGAACAAAACATGAAACTGATGCCGGAAACCAATTTCCGGGTGTTCTTTTCGAAGAAGGAAATCCTGGCGGAGTTTTCCCATGTTCTGACCGACGGTTATGGGGGGATGCTGTTTTTCGATGCGCTGCTGCGGGAGTACTTCCGATTGCTTGGCATCCCGGTATCTTTGGGCATACATTCTCTTCCAGCGGATGAAGAGATGAAGGAAGAGGAACTCGAAAACGTGTTCCAAAGGCAGAAGCCGGGACGCACGCATTCGGAATTTCATCCTTTCAGCCTGCGGCCAAACCTTGCCATCGCGGAAACAACGCCGGATCGGTCCGTGTATTTTCATATGAATGCCGATGAACTCAAAACCGCAGCCAGGGCCCGCAATACCACGGTGACGATCTATGTTCTCGGGTGTCTGTTTCAGGCGCTGAAGGCCTGTACGAATAAAAAGAACGGACGCATCACCGTTCAGATTCCGGTCAATCTCAGGAACTATATCGATACCCGCACCGTCCGCAACGCTTCGATGTTCTTCACGCCTTCCCTTGCGCTTTCAGAAATCAACGGCAGACAACAGATGTATGAACGCATCAAACAGCAGTTTGAATCCTGTGCCGGAAAAGAGGAAACCCTGCATGCGGCAGGCAATACCGCCCTGCTGGTACGGGCGATCACTCCGATTCCTCTCTTTCTCAAGCAGTTCCTGATTCAGCTGATCTATCCCGTCATCGGTCTTTCTCCCTATTCGGCATTCTTCTCCAACCTCGGCGTGCTCACTCTTCCCGAAGACATGGAATCCCTGGTGGAGTTCATCCGTACCGATATGTACTGCGGCAATGCGGCGGCGGCCTTTGCCTCGCTGGCTGCCTGGAACAAAAACGCGGTGTTGTCTCTTACGGAAAACACAAGCGACAGTTCTCTGGAACAGGAGATGAAGCGCCTGTTTGAGAAAGACGGCATCACTCCCGTTCTTGAAACGGACCCCGGATGAATTCATACAACCGGGTTTTCTTTCTCCGCGCTGACAAGGAAACCCTTATAATAAACTCATATGAATCAGGAGGAGCTGCACATGGATAAAAAAGCATTTCGCCTCACCCCGGTGGTAATCGCGATCATCGCGGTTCTTTCGCTGACACTCACATGTGCATCTTTGCTGGTTGCCTATCACTACTTCATCGCCAGCGCTTCCAAAATCTATGAAGAGATGGACCGGAATGTCACCGCGGCCGCACTCAGTGCCGCCGACCCCGAAGCCATGAATTACCTCGCTCATGAAACCTACTCGATTTACAAGTCCATCGAGAATCCGAAGGAGCTGTTTCAAAACGATCCCGAAGCCTATTACCAGCATTTTGCCGATCTGCAGAATTCCAAAGAATATCAGGACACTGTCTTCCATCTCAATGACGTACGGATCGGAACTTCCTCAACGGCGCTGTCCTATGTGATCCTGATGCCGGGAGAAGACTACTGCATCTACATCATCGATGCCAGTCTCGACAATATCATTCCCCTGGGGGCGATATACGATATTCCGACACAGCAGTATGTCAATCAGCCCAACCGGGAATTTGACAGCTATATCTCCGAAAGCAAAACGTACGGCAAGGTTCATACCGACGGCTTTCCCTGCTGCACCTTCGAAGCGGATGAGATCTATTCCTACATCCTCTCGGATATTCCGGTGCAGTCGGTATTCGACCAGGCTCACGAATTTATT
>JAFWCM010000218.1 GCA_017536885.1 Solobacterium sp. | reverse complement strand
CCAGACCAGGCCCAGGATGGAACCGATCACAAGCCCTGTGATAATCCGGATAACCAGGCTTGTCGAATTATACTTTTCAATGATCTTCATGTGTACTCTGTCCCTTCTGCCCTTTATTGTAACAAAACACTGCCGGAAAACCGGCAGTGTTTCAGTTTTTCATCCATGTGCTGCGGGAGAACAGAACCAGAATCGGCAGGATCTCCAGCCGCCCCGCTAACATGTCAATAATCATCACGAGTTTTGACAATGGGCTGTATGCCGAGAAATTGCAGGTCGGTCCCACGGCGTTGAAGCCCGGGCCGATGTTGTTGAACGTTGCCATGACAGCGGAGAAGTTGGTCTCCATGGAGAAGCCGTCAATCGAGATGACCAGAAACGAAACCACAACGATCGCCGCATAGGCGATGAGATATCCGTTTACGTTGTTGATGACCTTCTCGTCTACCGCACTGCCGTTCATCCTGACCTTGCGCACTTCCGAAGGGTGAAGATTGGCGTGGAAGTTGCGCCTCAGGCTCTTCATCAGAAGCAGAAGACGGGCAACCTTCATACCGCCGCCGGTCGATCCCGCACAGGCTCCGCTCAGCATCAGAAACAACAGGATCGCCTTGGAGAGCGAAGGCCAGAGATCAAAGTCCGTCGTCGCATAGCCGGTGGTGGAGATCACGGTCGCCACCTGGAAGCCGGCATGGCGCAGGACCTCTTCGAGCGATCCGTACAGGCCGCGGATATTCCAGGCGATGATGGCGATACTGCTGAGAACGATAATCACATAGAGCCGCAGTTCTTCATCGAAGAACACCTCTTTGAACCGCCTCAGAAGAAGCAGATAGTAACAGCTGAAGTTGATGCCGAATAACAGCATGAATACCGTCGTCACATTCTGAAGATACGGACTGTAACCTGCCAGCGAATCGGAATGAACGCCGAAGCCGCCGGTTCCGGCGGTGCCGAAGGCAGTGCATACCGCATCGAACACGGACATTCCGCCCAAAAGCAGGAAGAGCATATCCAGCACCGTCAGGCCGACGTAGATGAGATAGAGAATCATCGCCGTCTGCCGCATCCGCGGCACCAGTTTTCCCACCGAGGGGCCGGGGCTCTCCGCCCGCAGAATGTGCAGGGTGAAGCCTTCGTTTTTTCCCGAAAGCGGAACGACCGCAAGCAGGAAGACGAGCACGCCCATACCGCCAACCCAGTGGCTGAAGCTGCGCCAGTACAGGATGCCGAAATCGAGATCCTCCACCCGCGCCAGAATCGAGGATCCGGTGGTGGTGAAGCCCGATACCATTTCAAACAATGCGTCAATATAGCTCGGGATTTCCCGCGAGATATAGAACGGAAGCGCGCCGAGAAGCGAGAGCGCGATCCAGGCAAAGCCGGTGGTGACCAGGCCTTCCTTGGCATAGAAGTTATGCGAGTAATTGCGGGTAATGACCCACAGCACCGCCGCAGCGATCAGAATGATCAGCTGGCTTTTCAGAAACGCAAAGGCCCCATTGGTCTCATGGTGAAGAATCGATATTCCCCACGCCGGCACCATAAACAGCGCCTCGAGGACCAGAAGAGAAGCGATGATGCGTCCGATCAGCTTATAGTTCATCGCGTACCGCATGGTTACTCTCCGAAGACATCATTCAGCTGGCGGATCCTGCCGGAACTGCTGGTTACGATGACAAGGGTATCGCCCACCCCGTACTTCGAGCTTCCGGAAGGAATCTCGATTCTTCCGTGCGAGATGATGCAGCAGATGAGGGCATCGTTTCTGGTTTTGATATTCCGCAGCGTTTCGCCGATGTATTTCGTGTCTTCCTTGACTTCGAATTCGATCGCCTCGATCTTTCCGCCGGCGATCCGGTGCACCGTGATGGCGCTGCCTTCCTGGTTCTGCATCGCCCGGACATAGCGAACGATCGAATAACTCGACAGCTCTTTGGGAGAGATCACCGAACCGATCTCGAGCGAATTCAGAATCTTGTTGTTTTCCGCATGGGAGAGCTTGGTGATGACCTGGGAGACATTGCGGGTATGGGCATAGAGGGAAATGACGATGTTGAGCTCATCGAGCCCGGTCAGCGTCACGACCGCATCGCTTTGTCCCACACCCTCCTTGTCGAGGAATTCCTGAGAACTCGCATCCCCTTCGACAATCGTCGCTTCGGGAAGAAGCGAGGCAAGCTCATCGCATCTCGCCCTGTCCTGTTCCACGACCGTGCAGTGCATGCCGGTATCCTTGAGTTCCTGAATCAGGTAGTAGCTGATCTTGCCGCCGCCCATGATCAGAACCCGCTTCGCCTGTTTCGCGATGATGCCGAGATTGCGAAGCAGATGGGTCAGGTTTTCGGTCGCGGCGGTGATGAACAGCAGGTCATTCTCCTGAATCCGGAAGTTGCCGTCCGGCATGATGATCGAGCCGTCTCTCTGCACCGCACAGACCAGAACCTTGGTATGGATGATCGAAGGCAGCTGCGAGAGGGATTTGTTTTTCAGCGGGCTCTTGGCATCGACTTTCAGTTCGACGATATCCGCATTGCCTTTGGCAAAGGTATCGATGCTGAGAAAGCCGGGATATTTCAGAAGCCGGGCGATCTCATGCGCCGCTCTCTGCTCGGGGTTGACCACCAGGGACAAGCCGAAGACATCCTTCATCTCGTAAGCCTGATAGCGGTATTCGGGATTGCGGATCCGGCCGATCGTGGTCAGATTCGGGTTGATCCTGTGTGCCGTGAGACAGGCAAGCATGTTCACCTCATCGCGGTCGGTCGCCGCGACCAGCAGATCTGCCGAAGCGACATCCGCCATCTCCAACACCGCCATGCTCGCCGCATTGCCGTACACGGTGATCACATCGTATTTTTCCTGGATGAATTCCAGTACATCCGCATCAAAATCAATAACCGTCAGCTCATGGCCTTCGCCGGAGAGCTGTTCCGTCAGCGCCGAGCCTATTTTCCCGCCGCCCGCAATCAGGATTTTCATATTAAAAAATCTCCCTGTCACTTTTTGATATTTACCATCAAATTTTACTGCTATTTCCCAGAAACGCAACGGCTCAGAGTTTGAGGCTTACCCAATCCCCCCGGCGGAAGCGAATCGCAAAAAGGATGCAGCGGCTGACCTGATCCGCAAAGACGCCCAGCCAGATGCCGGAAAGCCCCAGCGGAACCACGGAAGTAAACACCCATGTCACCAGTGTCCTGATCACCGCCGCCGAGATCAGAGCCACCCGCATCGTGAATTTCACATCGCCGGCCCCGCGCAGGCAGCCGGAAAAGATGACCTGGGAAATCTGGAAGAAATCGATGATCATGATGTATCCTGCGATCAGTACGCCCATCTCAATGACCGGCTCCTCCGTGAAAAACAGGGAGAAGATCGGCCGGGCAAACAGAAAGAGAAACACCGAAACCGACGCCGCGATCACCAGCCCCGTCTTCTGGCAGAGGCTGCCGTAGCGCTTTGCTTTTTCGGGTTTGTTCTCACCGAGGCTCCTGCCGGTAAGTGCCACCGCTGCCGCCTGCATGCCGTCCCCCAGGGAGAACGTCAATCCCAGGATATTCATGCCGACATTGTGGGCCGCAAAGGCATCAGTGCCCAGACCCGCCGCGATCACGGCGGTATAGACAAAGCCGATCCGCATCGCAACATTCTCGGCAAGCAGGTTCATCGCAAAGCGGACGATGCTCGAAAGCACCTCCAGTCCCGGCAGGATCTTCTGTTCCAGGATATAGGGAATGCTTACATAGCTGTTTGCGCGGAACAAAGAGCGCACCGATAACACACACGCCACCACCGTTCCCAGCACCGTCGCAATCGCCGCACCCCGTAAGCCAAGGGCGGGAAAGCCGAGATGACCGCCGATCAGGAGGTAGTTGAAGAAGACGTTGATCAGCGAGGAAGTCACATTGGTGACCATCGCGATCCGGGTGTTCCCGCTGCCGCGCTGGGCGGCGTTGATCACCAGCGAGATCACATTGAAGACCATGCCGCCCTGAATGATATTGAAATACGTGACCGCCGGATCGTGGGTATCGGGACCGCTTCCGCAGAGGCTGATGATAGCCCCCGCAAAAAGCACGGAGGCCAGGGTGATCACAACGCAGGCGGCCAGGGTAAACCAGATCGCGGTAAGCAGGGTGCGGTTGGCTTCCGTGCGGTTTTCCTGTCCCCGCCGCCGGGCAACAAGAGCCGAGACCGCGACATTGACGGAAAGAAACAGCGCCAGGCTGATGAATTTGGGCTGGACCGTAAGTCCGACCGCAGCCACGGCATAGGTGCCGAGCTGTGAAACCATCAGGGTATCGATCATGCCGGCGAGCGAAATGAAAAAACTCTCCAGAACGGCAGGCCATGCCATCCGGAGCGTTTCCTTCAGCAGCTGTGCGGTGGATTCCCCTTCCATGTGTTCCATCATAGTACGAACCTTCCCGAATGGCGAATCATATGCCGCAGTATTCAAAGATCAGAGCCTGACGAGATAGTTCACCGGCACGGCTTCGGTAAGCCATACGCCGTTTTCCGCCCGGTAAAACGCATATCCATCCTTTTCCATCTCTTCGCTCAGCACGAGAAACACGACCGGAGAGCCATGACGCGACCCGACGGTCCGTGCGGTCGGAAGATCGGGGGAAAGGTGGACATACAGCCGCCCCATCGGCTTCAGACCTTCCGCCATGATCGAAGACACGGATTTCTCCCCGGTGCCGTGATACAGCACCGCAGGCGGAGATACTTTCCTGAGTCCGACGTCCACGGGGATCGAGTGTCCCTGCACGGCCCGGATCCGGTGTTTGCTTTCATCGAACCGGTACCGTCCCTTGGCATCGAGGCGGACGATTTCCTCAAGGTCGTCAGAGCTTAGGTTCATCTTTTCTCTCAGTTCCTTCACATCCGCCCATCCGTGCTCATCCAGGGTGATGCCGATCTTCTCGGGGTGATGACGCAGAATCAGCGAGAGGAATCTGCTTTTCTTTGTCCTGAGTTTTTCTTCCATGCGGTTTCCTCAGAAATTCGGAATGCCGTTCTTTTTCAGAATCTGCTTGATGGCTCCGGAAAGCTCATATTCCAGTTTTCCCCGGTTGATCTCATCCACTTCGGCAATGACACGGCATTCGAAGGAGTTTGCCTGGAAGGATTTGATGCCCATGAACTTCGGCACATCGAGCAGTTCGGGATATTTCTCCGGGTAGGTTTTGAATTCCTCTACGAAGATCTCTTTCAGAAATCCGATATCCACGGATGCCGGAACCATGAAGGAGATCAGGGCGTAGCTGCTTTGCCTGGTCATGTTCACCACATTCGTGAGATTGCGGTTATTCAGGATTTTGACGTTTTTGTTCCAGCCGGCGATCTTCGTCGTGCGCAGTCCGATCTCCTGAACCATGCCGACACAGCCACCGATATCGATGACATCACCGACCCGGAAATCCCCTTCGAAGATGATGAAGAGACCGGCGATGATATCGGTGATCAGCTCTCTGGCACCCATACCTATGATAAGACTGCCAAGTCCCAGGGAAGCCAGGGTGATGGTGTAATTTCTTTTCTCTTCGGTTTTATTTTCGGTTTTATTCTCGCTCATACACTCTTCCCTTCCGAAGAACCGGAAGTGTTTTATGAAAAAATTATAACCTACCGGCAATCCCGTCAGACCAGGTGCCCCTCATCAAAGTAAGAAAAAAAGCGAATTTCCGGCTGATTGGAAAATCGCTTTTCATACAATTGTCAGCGGAAGTATTCCACCGCGCCTTTGAACAGGAGTTCCTGGGTATGCAGGTCGGGAATGTTTTTGTACAGACCCTTGCCGCTGCGCTCGCTGTGTCCCATCTTTCCGAGAATTCTTCCGTCGGCGGAAAGAATGCCTTCCACCGCCATATAGGAGTTGTTCGGATTGAAGCGGATATCGCTGGTCGGATGGGAATCGAGATCCACATACTGAGAGAGGATCTGACCGTTCTTCACCAGCCTGTCGAAGAGCTGCGGTTCGCAGATAAACCTTCCTTCGCCATGGCTGATCGCCACATGGTGAATCTCACCGGGACGGCAGTATTTCAGCCAGGGAGAATTGTCGGTCGCAATCCTTGTCCTCACCAGCATCGACTGGTGGCGGCCGATCGAGTTGAAGGTCAGGGTCGGCGAGTGTTCATCGGTTTCCGTGATGTGACCGTACGGGACAAGGCCCAGTTTGATCAGCGCCTGGAAGCCGTTGCAGATACCTAGCATCAGCCCTTCTCTTTCATCCAGCAGCTGGTGAACCTTCCGGGTGATTTTGGGATTGCGGAAGAAGCTCACGATGAATTTTCCCGATCCGTCCGGCTCATCGCCGCCGGAGAATCCGCCCGGAATGGCGATGATCTGACTGCGTTCGATCGCCGCCGCAAATTTCTCCACGCTCTCTTCGATCTCTTCCGGCGTCCGGTTGCGGATCACGAAGATCTCGGCTTCCGCACCATACTGCTCAAAGGCCCTTGCCGTATCCCATTCGCAGTTGGTTCCCGGGAAGACCGGAATCAGAACACGGGGATGTTCGACGGTATAGGATGCGTGCTTCACTTTCGCCGCCTGATAGCGGAAGGAGGGAATCTGTTTTTCCTCCGGTTCCTTCAGATACGGGAAGACCGGCTCGAGCTTTCCTTCCCAGATCTCCTGAAGTTCCTGCAGGGAGAGGATTTCAAACCCGCGGATGAACGCATAGCTCTCTTCCGTCACACCAAGCTTTCTGGCATTGACAGGCACTTCCGCATCTTCCGCAAGTTCCATCACAAACGATCCCACCGGGGTGTCAAAGAGAACCTCATCCCCCGCATCTTCCAGAACCATGCCGACGCGGTTGCCCAGTGCCATCTTGAACAGTGCTTCAGCAGCCCCGTTCCTCTCGGTGACCCGGCAGGAGAGCACCTTGCCGGAGTGAATCAGCTTTTCCGCCTCGCGGAGAATCAGATTCACGCTGTTGTAATTCGGCAGGCCGTTTTCATCATAGTCCGGGGAAAGCAGGATGACCGGATGGCCCGCGCCCTTGAATTCCGTGGAGATGACATCATCGATGTCAGCCACCGATACCGCAAAGGAAACCAGGGTCGGCGGCACATCGAGATTCTCGAAGGTCCCCGACATCGAATCCTTTCCGCCGATCGCCGCAACCTCGAGCGCCATCTGTGCCTTCAGAGCACCGAGCAGTGCCGAAAGCGGTGCGCCCCAGCGTTTGGGATCCGTACCGGTATGGCCGAAGAATTCCTGCAGGCTCAGCCAGCATTTCTCCCTGGTTCCCCCGGCCGCAATCACCTTGGCAACGCTGGTGATGACAGCTTCCTGAGCGCCGTGGAACGGCGAATAAGAGGAGATATAGGGATCAAATCCCCAGCCCATGATCGAGCAGGTGGTGCAGTTTCCTTCCAGCGCGGGAATCCTGGCCACCATGGCCTGGGTTTCCGACAGCTGGGTTTTCCCGCCGAAGGGCATCAGTACCGTACCGGCACCGATCGTCGAGTCAAACCGCTCCGACAGTCCCTTCTGGGAAGCGACGGAGAGATCAGCCGCCATATGCTTCATGCGCTCTTTGAACGAGAGCTTCTCTTCAGTTTTCTCTTCAGCAGGGAGCGGGATTTCCGCATCCGCATAGCGTCTGGCGCCGTTGGTATCGAGGAAGGCACGGGAGATATCCACAATCACGGTGCCGCTGAGCTCCATGACCAGGCGCTTTTCTTCCGTCACCTTTGCCACAATCGTGGTTTCGAGGTTTTCCTCTTCGGCGAGTTTCCGGAACTTCTCCGCATCTTTCGCAGCGGTGACCACAGCCATTCTCTCCTGCGATTCGGAAATGGCAAGTTCGGTGCCGTTGAGACCTTCGTATTTTTTCGGAACCCGGGAAAGATCGATTCTGACGCCGTCGGCGAGTTCGCCGATTGCGACCGATACCCCGCCGGCGCCGAAGTCATTGCAGCGGCGGATCAGACGGGTTGCCTCGGGATTGCGGAACAGACGCTGAAGCTTGCGCTCTTCGGGCGCATTTCCCTTCTGCACTTCCGCACCGCAGGTCTCGAGCGACTGCACGGTATGCGATTTGCTGGAGCCGGTTGCCCCGCCGCATCCGTCTCTTCCGGTTCTGCCGCCGAGCAGGATGATCACATCCCCCGGCAGCGGTCTCTGCCGGATCACATTGGCGGCAGGCGCCGCACCGAGCACCGCACCGATCTCCATCCGCTTGGCGATATAGCCGGGATGATACAGCTCATGAACAAGACCCGTCGAAAGACCGATCTGGTTGCCGTAGGAACTGTATCCGTTGGCCGCCGTCACGGTCAGCTTGCGCTGCGGGAGTTTTCCCTTCAGCGTCAGCTCCGCCGGAACCAGAGGGTCGCCCGCGCCGGTGATGCGCATCGCCTGATAGACATAGGATCTGCCGCTGAGGGGATCGCGGATCGCTCCGCCAAGACACGTCGCGGCACCGCCGAACGGTTCGATTTCCGTCGGGTGGTTATGGGTTTCGTTCTTGAACATCAGAAGCCATTTCTGAAGGCTTCCGTCGACTTTGGCATCAATGCGAACGGAACAGGCATTGATCTCTTCGCTCTCATCGAGGTCCTTAAGTTTCCCCGCTTTCTTCAGCGCCTTGGCTGAGATGGTTGCGACATCCCACAGGGAGACGGGCTTCTCCTCTTTGCCCGCGTAGACGGACTGACGCATCTTCCGGTACTCCTCAAAGGCTTCCTGAACATACGCCGGTTCGATTCTGATGTTTTCGAGAATGGTATTGAAGGTGGTATGGCGGCAGTGATCGCTCCAGTAGGTATCGATCACCCGCACTTCGGTTTCCCTCGGATCCCGCTTTTCTTCGTCTTTGAAATACTTCTGCAGGAAGACGATGTCGGCGTGGTCCATCGCCAGGCCCATCGACTGCCGGACTTCCTCCAGCTCTTCTTCACTTCTGCTGATAAACCCTTCCAGCACCGGCGGAAGATCCGGAATCGGATAGTCCATCCGGATGGTTTCCGGTTTTTCCAGTGACGCTTCCCTTGCCTCGACCGGGTTGATCAGAATCTCTCTGATCCTGTCCTGATCTTCCGGGGTGAAGCTGCCGCGGATGTAATACAGCCGGGCGCTGCGCACCTCCGGCCGGGAACTGCAGGTCAAAAGCTGGATGCACTGGGCCGCGGAATCCGCCCGCTGATCAAACTGGCCGGGAAGATATTCAACCGCCAGCACCCATTCTTCTTCGCCGGGTGAGGGAGCCTCTTCCTCATACAGGCGGTCCACCTGCGGTTCGGAAAGAATTCCCGTCTTTGCCTTGTCCCAGTCAGCCGGTTCGATGCCTTCGATGTCATACCGGTTGAAGACCCGCACGCCGCGGATTTCCCCATTGCGGAACACCGTTTCAAGATTGTCCCTGACGGACATCGCATCGGTTGCGTATTCCTCTTTTTTCTCTACAAAACAGCGGTATACACTCATTCTTCGCATCCTTTCAGCGCTTTCGCTCCGATATCACGGCGGTAATGCATGCCTTCAAAGCCAATGCGCTCCACCCCTTCGTACGCTTTGGCAAGCGCTTCTTTCAGAGTCGGGGCACAGGCGGTAATGCCGAGCACCCGGCCGCCATTGGTATAGTAAACGCCGTCGGTCTTCTTCGTGCCGGAGTGGAATACCATGACCCCGTCCGCCTGACCGTCTTCTCTGAGGCCTTCGATTCTCTTGCCCTTTTCATAGGAGCCGGGATAGCCGCCGCTTGCCTCAATGACGCAGGCCGCAGCTTCCTTCTTCCAGTGCACCATGTCTTCCGAAAGGCAGCCTTTCGAACATGCCTGCATGATCTCAAGGAGGTTTCCGTCCAATAACGGCAACACCACCTGGGTTTCGGGATCTCCGAAGCGGCTGTTGTATTCGATCACCTTCGGTCCGTCCTCCGTAAGGATGAGTCCGAAGTAGAGACAGCCGGAGAACGGACAGCCCTCCGCTTTCATTGCGGCCATCGTCGGCAGGAAGATTTCCTCCATGCACCGCTCGGCCGCTTCTCTGGTATAGAACGGCGAGGGAGCGATCGTTCCCATACCGCCGGTATTGGGACCTTCATCATTGTCGTTAACCCGCTTGTGATCCATCGAGGATACCATCGGGACAATCGTATTTCCGTCCGCAAAGGACAGCACGGACACTTCGACTCCGGTCAGGAATTCCTCGATGACGACCCGGCTTCCGGATTCTCCGAATGCCTTGTCGACCATGAGATGGTGAAGAGCGGCTTTGGCTTCCTCTTCATCCTGGGCGATGATGACACCCTTGCCGAGGGCAAGACCGTCTGCCTTGATCACCGTGGGATATCGGTTATTCTCCCGCACATAGGCAAGCGCGGTTTCCGGGCTGGTGAACACTTCATAGCCTGCCGTCGGAATCCCGTACTTCCTCATCAGGTTTTTGGAGAACACCTTGCTCGCTTCGATCCGCGCCGCCGCCTTCGTCGGGCCGAACGCGTCAAAGCCCGCTTCCTTCATCGCATCCACCATGCCGAGGGCCAGAGGATCATCGGGGGTGACGACGACATAATCCGCCTGCCGCTCTTTTGCAAGGGCGACCATTCCCTCCACATCCGTGGCGGAAACGGGAATGATCTCCGCATCCGCGGAGATTCCGCCGTTGCCGGGGGCGCAGAGGATTTCAAGATCTGCGTTTCCTTCTTTCAGTTTACGGATGACGGCGTGTTCTCTTCCGCCGCCTCCGACTACAAGAACTCTCATTTCCTGCCTCCTGTTGGTTTTTATGAATCAGTGATGGAACAGACGGATGCCGTTGAATACGACAACCATGCCGTAGCGGTCTGCGGTTTCGATCACGTTGTCATCGCGGATCGAGCCGCCCGGTTCGGATACATAGCAGACACCGCTCTTGTGAGCGCGTTCGATATTGTCGCCGAACGGGAAGAACGCATCGCTTCCCAGGGATACCTCCGTATTGGTATCGAGCCATGCCCGCTTTTCCTCTTCGGTGAAGACGGAAGGCTGCTCGGTGAAGTAGTACTGCCAGGCGCCGTCCTTCAGGACATCCATGTATTCATTGCCGAGATACACATCGATCGCATTGTCGCGGTCCGGTCTTCTGATGTCTTCGCGGAACGGGAGGTTCAGCACTTTCGGACACTGTCTGAGCCACCAGTGGTCAGCTTTGTCGCCAGCCAGGCGCACGCAGTGAATCCGGCTCTGCTGGCCCGCTCCGACACCGATCACCTGGCCGTTCTTGGCATAGGCGACGGAGTTGCTCTGGGTGTATTTCAGCGTGATCAGCGAGATCAGAAGATCGCGCCTTGCGGATTCGGGAAGGTTCTTGTTTGCGGTGACGATATTGGTCAGGCAGCTTTCATCCAGAAGAATTTCATTTCTTCCCTGCTCGAAGGTGATGCCGAACACCTGCTTGTGTTCGATCGGAGCCGGACGGTAGGACTCATCCATCTGAAGCACGTTGTAATTGCCCTTCTTCTTGGTTTTGAGAATGGCGAGTGCCTCTTCGGTATAGCCCGGAGCGATCACGCCGTCGGAAACCTCCGGTTTGAGAAGATTGGCGGTATCGGCGTCACAGATATCGGAAAGGGCTGCGAAATCACCGTAGGAACTCATGCGGTCCGCACCTCTCGCCCGGGCATAGGCACAGGCAATGGGAGAGAGTTCCTGATCGCCGGTGAAGTAGATTTTCCGCTCCACTTCACTAAGCGGCAGTCCCACCGCCGCACCGGCGGGAGAGACATGCTTGAAGCTTGCGGCACTGGGAAGACCGGTCGCGGCCCTGAGTTCCTTCACCAGCTGCCAGCTGTTCAGGGCATCCATGAAGTTGATATATCCGGGTCTTCCGTTCAGCACGGTAACCGGCAGATCACTGCCGTCCGCCATGAAGATGCGGGACGGTTTCTGGTTGGGATTGCATCCGTATTTCAGTTCCAGTTCGTTGGCCATGATTCAGTTCTCCTCCTTACTTATTTCTGTTGTAGATCCGGGTTCTTGTCTCACCGGATTCAAGATCGATAACACGGGTGAAAAGCGAAACCTTGTTGTCGGGATTCAGGGCATCCCAGAGATGATCCGAGAACTCCTCAAACGGTTCTTTCTCCATCTGCCACAGCGTCGGCTCTCCTTCAAAGGAAGGAAGCGGATTGCCGTCCGACTCATAGGTGTGAATCAGATGACCGTATCCGGGCAGTTCCTGACGGTAGTCATAGAAATACCGGCGCACCGCATCGGGATTGCCCTCGGCGCTTTTTACAATGGAGAGTTCATAGAAGTCTCCCTTTACGATCGCGGAGATGCGGGGCGTGAAATTCGGTCCGTCCGGTTCGAAGTCCCGGGTCCGAAGCGCATCCTCAAACGTTCCGCCCTTTGCGAGGCATTCATAGATGGTATCGGTCTGATCGCCGTTGGTCACAATGGTCGTATCCTTATACACTCTGACCGGTGCGTAGATGATGAGGCTCGGATCCACCATTCTGGAAGGATCGAATGCCTCGGTCCGGATTCCGTCCGCCTCTTCGACAAAGATGCGGTTGCGGCTGTTCTCACTTCTGCCCATGATGAAGTAGGCAATCCTGATCTTCTTTCCGCACGGGGTTTTTCCGATCGCGATCCCGCGTCCGGGATACGTGTTGTTTCTGAGGGTTTCAAACAAATTCACTGCTTTCATCTTTCTTCCTCCTTCTCCAGCAAATCACACATCATCCGCACTGCTTCGGGAAGAAGCTTCCATTCCGCCTCTTCCATGACTCTCTTCTGCAGTACTTCCGGGGTATCCCCGTCATGCACATCCACTGCCTTCTGCAGAAGAATTCTTCCGCCGTCCGGAATTTCATTGACCAGGTGCACCGTGGCACCGGTGACCTTCACTCCTTTTTCCAGCGCTGCCTCGTGAACCCTGAGCCCGTAGAATCCCTTTCCGCAGAAGGAAGGGATCAAAGCCGGATGGACATTGATGATCCGGTCGGGATAGGCTTCCACAAACGTCCGGGTAAGTATCGAGAGATAGCCGGCCAGCACCACAAGACCGATGGTCCGGCTCTGACAGGCTTCCACCAGAGCTTCATCGGCCTTTTCCCGGCTTTCGTAGTCCTTTCCGGAAATCACCATCGTTTCGATGCCGGCAAGCTCCGCCCGCTTGAGGGCATAGGCTTCCGGGTTGGAAGAGATCACAAGGGCAATCTTTCCGTCGGGAAATTTCCCGGCTTTTTCGGCGTCGATCAGAGCCTGAAGGTTCGTGCCGCCGCCGCTGACAAATACGGCGATTCTGATCATGATTCTTCAAAGATCACACCGTGATCTCCCTCTTCCAGCACGCCGATCCGGCAGGCATCAACACCGTTTGCCTTCAGCACTTCGATCGTCTGATCCGCATCTTCCGGACTCACGATCGCACACATGCCGATGCCCATATTGAAGGTGTTGTACATATCACGCTCGGGAATATTCCCGACGTTCTGCGTCAGTTCAAAGATCGCGGGAATCTGCCAGGAGCCCTTCCGGATGCGGGCGCTGAGCCCTTCTCCAAAGGCACGGGGCAGATTTTCATAGAAGCCGCCGCCGGTGATATGCGCCAGGCTGTGCACCTTCACCGCATCGAGCAATGCCAGCACCGGTTTGACATAGATCACGGTCGGGGTAAGCAGGGTCTCGCCCAAAGGCTTTCCGAGCTTATCCGCATAGCCGGAAAGATCGCAGTTTCCGATATCGAACACCTTGCGGATCAAAGAGAAGCCGTTGGAATGCACGCCGCTGGAGGGAAGGCCGATGATGACATCGCCGGCTTTCGCGCTGGCTTTGTCGAGGATCTTCTCCTCATCCGCGATCCCGACGGTAAATCCCGCGAGGTCGTATTCCTCTTCTTTCATAAGGCCGGGGTGTTCGGCGGTCTCGCCGCCGATCAGTGCGCATCCCGCCTGAACGCATCCTTCACTGACGCCCTTGACGATCGCAGCGATCTTCTCGGGCCTGTTTTTTCCGCAGGCGATATAATCCAGGAAAAACAGGGGTTTCGCGCCGGCGCAGATCACATCATTGACGCACATCGCAACGCAGTCGATTCCGACGGTGTCATGGCGGTCAAGCAGCCATGCGAGCATGATCTTCGTTCCGACCCCGTCGGTACCGGATACCAGCACCGGTTTTTTCATACCCGCAAGCTCCGGGGCAAACAGGCCGCCGAAGCCGCCGATCGTGTCGAGCACACCGGAGGTTTTCGTTCTGGCGACATGTTCTTTCATGAGCTCCACGGAGGCATATCCCGCGGTCACATCCACACCGGCAGACTTATAACTGTCACTGTAGCTTTTTGTCATCCTTTCCCTCTCCTTCTCTGTCTGTTATCCTTACAGTTTCTTCACTTCTTCCTGAAGCTTCGCATCTTTTTCGAGAACCGTCTGATGCATGGCTTTTCTGTCTTCATCAAGACGCTTTGCCAAGGCTTCATCCTCGACGGCGAGGATTTCCGCCGCCAGGATCGCGGCATTCTTCGCGCCGTCTACCGCCATCGCCGCCACGGGAATTCCCGGCGGCATCATCACCGTGGTATACAATGCGTCCATGCCCTGCAGGGTTGCGCTGAGAGGAACCCCGATCACCGGCAGAGTGGTCTTGGCCGCAAGGGCGCCGGCAAGCGCGGCACTCATTCCCGCACCGGCAATCAGAACACCGAATCCGTTGTCTCTCGCATTGGCCGCAAAACTGCCTGCCTCTTCGGGAGTGCGGTGGGCGGAATAGACATGCGCCTCAAATGGAATCTCCAGTTTTCTGAGGGTTTCGGCGGCCCGTTTCATGACGGTCCAGTCACTGTCCGAGCCCATAATAATCGCTGCTTTTTTCATCTGTTCTCCTCTCTTCGATAAAAAAACCTGCGGTCGTCAAATCGTCCGCAGGATTCGATTCATGTTCTTTCAAAACTTCCGGAGGACTCTCCGGCTTTCGCCTGGCAGTGGGTCAGAGTACAAACCATACGCATTCCTTACTGATCCTCTCTTCCTGAAAGACACGGTTATCGTACTGAATTTACCCTCTCTTGTAAAGGCTGGTATCCCAATTTCCGGCCCTGCGGCGGTGAATTTTTCCTTTCTGAAACCCTTCTTTCAAAGGTCCGCAGCCTGCGCTTTGGCAGGCATGGAAAGAATGATGATGCGATAATGGGGAAGTACGATATTCCGATTCAGAGGAAAGAACGAAGAAAGCAGGGAAAGCCATGATCTATATCATCCGGCACGGACAGACCGAAATGAATTACCGGCGCAGGCTGCAGGGAAGAAGCGATGTTCCCCTCAACGACGCCGGCAGAGCCCAGGCGAAAGAGGCAGCCGGACGCCTTGCGGGCATCCCCTTTGATTATGTCTACAGCAGCCCTTTGAAGCGGGCTGTCGAAACCGCAGAGATTCTCGTGCCTTCGATCCCTCCTGTACTGGATGACCGGCTTCTGGAGATGGACTACGGACCGTATGAGGGATGCGATCTCACCAATCTCCCTCCGGAAGTCCTGGTCTTTTTCAGCGACTTCATCCACGAACCCGCTCCCGCCGGCATGGAACAGCTGAATGATGTCGTAAAACGGGCAGGCGAATTTCTCGAAGAGATCCGGTACCTCGAAGGAAATATTCTGATCTCGACCCATGCGATTGCGATGAAGGGGCTGATCGAATATCTGACGCCCGAGGCAAAGGGAAAATACTGGAACATTTTCATCGGCAACTGTGCCATTTACCAGGCCGAAAACCACAGCGGGATCCTCGGCATTCCGACCGAACTGAAGCCATGATTTCGTTTTAAAACCCATAAAACGGTAAAAATGCCGAATGTTCGGCATTTTTACCTGGTGCTGTTCCACTGGAGGGATTCATTCAAAACCGATTTCCTTCAGGATAAATTCCTGACCGCCGAGGATTTTCTTGAAGCGGGAGGAACACTTCGGACATACGCCTCTGCAGGAGAGCACGTGATAGATCGCATTGCAGTCCAGGCACAGCGCTTCCCCGCGGGCTGTCAGAAGGTTCAGTCTGCAGCCGTCAAACATCGGCCGGTTTTCGATCACGACCGGATAGTACTTCTCGAAGAAGACCGGCAGATATCCGCTCAGCTCTCCGACTTCCAGCGTGATGTAGGACAGACGGTCCACGCCGTTTTCCCTTGCGGTGGCTTCCGCAAGTTCGACGGCCGAGTGCAGGACAGAAATCTCATGCATGATCTATCCCCTGAGCTTGCGCATGACGATCCGGCTGATCTTCTTCCCCTCTTCCTTCAGCACGGTCGGAATCAGCTGCTCATACGGCACGCCCCAGGCATCATATGTGCGCTCGAGCGAGATCGCTTCGAATCTGCACTGCAGGGTGCACAGACCGCATCCGATGCAGAGCTTGGGATCGACTTTCGCGGCACCGCAGGAAAGACAGCGGGCCGTTTCCTTTTTCACCTGCTCTTCGGTGAAGGTCAGGCGCTCATCGCTGAAGGTTCTGATCTTCTCGGGATCCTTTCCCGGAATCTGTCTTGCGCCGTGGTCATAGCTGGAGATGACGGCGTTGTCCTTGTCGATGTAGTGATAATTGTCGCGGTGCACCCGGCCGAGCGTCAGGCTGTGGCCTTCCCAGACATAGCGGTGCAGGGATTCGGCGCCTTCCTTGCCGGCTGCGATCGCATAGATCGCAAAGCTCGGGCCGGAATAGACATCGCCGCCCACAAACACATCCGGCTGTGCGGTCTGATAGGTCCAGGCATCCGCTCTGGCGGTGTTGTTGCGGTTGAGTTCCACGGCCGAACCATCGAGCAGGTTCCCCCATTCGATCGACTGGCCGATTGCCGAAAGCACATAGTCGGCGGAGAGTTCCTTCGTCTTTGTCTCATCATACTTCGGGCTGAATCTGCCCTCTGCGTCCTTGACCTGCGTGCAGGTTTTGAACACGACGCTGCGGAGAGCTCCGTTTTCGCTGAGAATCTCCTTCGGGCCAAAGCCGCAGAGCAGTTCGATTCCCTCTTCCAGTGCCTCTGCGGCCTCATCCTCGGCCGCCGGCATCTCATCGCGCTGTTCCAGGCATACCATGGTGACATGCTTTGCGCCATGCCTGACTGCGGTGCGGGCGACATCGACCGCCACATTGCCGCCTCCGACGACGACCACATTGCCGGAGAGCTTCGGCATCGTGCCGAAGGATACGCGCTTCAGGAAATCGATTCCCGAAACCACGCCTTCCGTCTCCTCGCCCGGGATCCCGAGCTTTCTTCCGCCCTGGGCACCGATTGCGACATAGAATCCCTGATACCCCTCTTTGCGGAGGTCATCGAGGGTGATGTCCTTTCCGACTTCGGTATTGCAGCGAATCTCAACACCGAGTTTTCTGACGACGTCGATTTCCGCTTCCACCACGCGGCGGTCAAGACGGAACGACGGCATGCCGAAGATCATCATGCCTCCCGGCCGGGATTCCTTTTCGAAGACGGTCACATCATGTCCCCAGACTGCGAGATAATACGCGGCGGAAAGGCCGGCGGGACCGGAACCGATCACCGCAACCTTCTTTCCTTCATTGAAGCGCTTCTCGGGGACGAAGCGGTTTTCATCGCGGAGCTCGAGATCGGCGATGAATTTCTTGACCTCGTCGATCGCAACCGGGCTGTCCACTTTTCCTCTTGTGCATACCTGTTCGCAGAATCTCGCGCAGACCCGCCCGCACATCGCCGGGAACGGATTTTCCTTCTTGATCAGTTCGAGGGCATCGCGGTAGCGGCCTTCCGAGGCCATCTTCAGATAACCCTGCACGGCGATATGGGCCGGGCAGTTGGTCTTGCAGGGAGCGGTTCCCGTCTCCGGCACGACATTCTGCCGGTTGGTGAGAAAGTCGGGCCCCGCCCATTTCTTCGGATCCATGAAGACAAAGTCCCCTGCCACCTCTGCCGAAGCAACGGCGACCGGTTTTTTCGTGCAGAGCTTCTCACCGAGTTTCACCGCATTCTGGGGACAGACCTCCACGCATCCCCCGCACGCCACGCAGTTTTCCGGGTTTACCGTTGCCGTGTAATTCGAGCGGGAGAGATCTGGGCTCGATGTATACCACGATGTGCGCAGCGCCATGCAGGTATCCCATGGACAGTTGCAGATGAATATCGAAAAATCCGGGCCGTCGATATTGGAGAGCTGATGGACATATCCGAGCTCCTCCGCCCGTTTGATCTTCGCCTCCGCTTCCGCTCTGGTGATGCGGCGGGCCTTCCCATGCGGATGCAGTTTTCGGCATAGTTGCCGAGGTTGATGCACCACTCACCTTCAAGATCCGCAGTGCCTTCCCCTACCATGCGGCGCAGCTTGCGGCATTCGCAGGGTGCCACACCGATCGAATCCCCGGCCTTGTCGAGCCAGTAGGACACTTCCTCGTATTTCACCTTCCGGGTATTGGAGGCAATTGCGCTCTCTACCGGAATTGCCCGCATCAGGGCCGAGCCCATGAAACTTGCGCCGGAGATCTTCTTCTGCAGATCCAGCACATAGTTCAGAAAGGCCGGTGCGGTTTCGGGATAGCGGTCCGTGCGTTCTTTGGTCATGACCGTGCTTTCCATCGCACCCGGCGCAAAGACAGGCAATTGCACGCGGTCCTCTTCATTCTTTGCACTGCAGTATTCCAGAAGGCCGATATGGCAGAGATCGTAAACCATCTTCGCCGTATCTTCCACGCTCATATTCTCCCGCTTGGCAAGCTCGGGAATTGTATAGGGATGCCTCAGCTTCATCTTCAGGGCAAAGTCGACCTGGGCATCGCTGAGCTGGCGGTCGAAGAAGATGTACTCCCAGGAATTCTCATCCGGGAAGGGGTTGAGCATGTTGATATGGCGGACCAGATTGATCAGGTTTTTGCGGGGTGTGCGGGATTTTTCCCGTTCATATGCTTCGAGGCATTTCTTTTCCCCCGGGGTCAGTTCATGCTTGGTCTGAAACATTATGTATTCTCCTTACAGTCTCCGCGGCAAGCGCCGCACTCTTTTTCTCATCATAAAAAAGAGTTTCTGTTTCTCCTATATGCAAAGCCGGTTATACTGAAGGAAATGAGACAAAACGGCGATATTGTCTCACATATCATGAAACCCGATCTGACCAGACAGCGTATCACGGACGCCTTCAACCGGCTGATCCGAAAAGCGGAATTCGAATCGCTTACCGTCAATGACATCGTGCGGGAAGCGGGGATTTCCCGTGCCACCTTCTACCGGCATTTCCGGGACAAGTACGACGTGATGAACTTCAACTACTTCCGCCTCCTCAATGCCAGCATCGAAAACCCGAACGTCTCCACGATGGAGGATCTCTTTGTTCTTCTGCTTACCGCCGGAGCTTCGGGCTTTTATGATCTGCGCAGCCTCTTCAACACCACCGGCACCAACAGCCTCCACGAATACATCAGCTCCTACAGCCGCGATGCGGCGGTCAACCTCTATGAGACGGGAAATGTATTTGCACAGGGAGAGCGGATCCGGACGCTCAGCGATACAGAAAAAATGCAGCTGGCGATGTTCTGCCACGGTGCTGCATTTCTCTTTGAAGAATGGGTCAAGGGAGCGGTGCCCCTGTCTGCCTCACAAACCGCTTCGGCGATGTATGAGCTGCTTCCCCTGTCCTTTCATGGACCGCTTCCCAAGCGGAAGGAATCATAAGACCGGATTATCTTCCGAAATCATCCTCCACCCGCACGACATCATCGAGATGCGGGGTGGACACTTCCATGAAGACGGAATCCTCGATCGCCGTCACCCGGTGTTTTGCATAGGGCAGTTCATGCCAGCACTCCCCGGGGGAATAGACATTGGTGACGAGTTTTCCTTCTTCGTTGTCCTCTTCCACCGAGACTTTCCCGGACAGGAGATAGCTGTGCTCTTCCTTGTTCACATGATACTGCAGGGAACATCTGCTTCCCTTTTTCAGAAAGATTTCCTTGAGGGCATACTGATCCGTTACCGCGATCCACTTTTCATAGCCCCAGGGTTTTTCCACATACTTTACAAGATCCTGTTTCATAACGGTTACTCCATATTCGCATGGCGGCCGAACATCGTATCGGAATTCATGCCCAGGCGCTCCATCAGAATCATGATCACGATATCGAGATAGATGCCTTCGCACTGCTCAAACAGCGAACCCATGGGCTGAATGGATTTGACGGCGCCCTGCACGTCGGACTTGGGCGAAACGCCGGGAATCTCAATGACCACATCCGCCATCTCGGCGATGGTGGAGTGAGGATTGATCGTGATCAATGCGATTTTGGCACCGACTTCCTTTGCCTTCATCGCATGGTTGACCAGGGATTTCGTGGTGCCGCTGCCGCTGCAGATCACCAGCATTCCCTTATCGGTGATATTCGGCGTGCAGGTTTCTCCCACCATATAGGACGCTCTTCCCATATGCATTAACCGCATCGCAAACCCGCGAATCTGAAAGCCGCTTCTTCCCGCACCGGCGCAGAAGATCTCATCCGCTTGAAGAAGCAGATCGGCAAACTTTTCGGTAGCTTCCGTATCGATCGCACCAAGTGCGGCATTCAGTTCCCTTACTACAATCTCAGCATATTCTCTGTTATTCATGCATGTTCTCCTCCGTCATTTCAGATGCGCCTTGAGTTCTCTGGCAGTAGCGGCGCGGTCTTCCGCATTGCAGATAAATCCGCCGACCACGATGATCTCCGCTCCCTCTTCCACAATCGCATCAATCGTGGAGAGCTTGACGCCGCCGGCGACGGCCGGCTTCGCATTCCGGATCACCCTGTTCAATACTCTCAGCTCATCGAGGGGATCCTTTCCCGTCTTCTGCACATCGAATGCGGTATGCACGCAGATATAATCGACGCCCATCGCATCGATCTCCTTCGCCCTTGCGGCAAGATCGCCGACCTCGATCATATCCACCATGACCTTTTTGCCATGGCGCTTTGCACTTCTTACCACGCCTTCGATTGTGGCGTTGTTGGAAACGCCGAGCACCGTGCAGATATCGGCTCCGGCTTCGAAGCACTTATCGGCCTCGTACTCGCCGGCATCCATGATCTTGACATCCGCGAGCACTTCAATCCCGGGAAATTTCTCCTTGAACACACGCACCGGGCGCATGCCTTCCTCAATCACAAACGGAGTTCCGACCTCCGCGATATCAATGCTTCCCCGGGTTTCGGAAAGAAGCTTCTCACACTCTTCGAGACTCAGAGTGTCAAGCGCTGCCTGAAGTTTCATATCTGTCCTCCTGTTTTCCGACCTCACCATAATCCATTCCGGTTCAATCCGCAATCCATTTCCCGTTTTTTATAAAGGGACTGGTTTACTTTGTTGAGGGATTCCAAAGATGATACATTGTTCTTATAAAAAAACGGAAAGACAGCGATCGAATGCGTTTTTCATAAATCCGGACAATGATCATAAACATTCACAGAAGGAGACAGGAAGATGACGAAAAACATGTTATTTACCTCTTTGAATATGGCAGGCGCAGATCATGCCATCCATTACTGCGTCTGCCAGGAAGGGGTCAGAAGACTCTACAGCGATATGATGCTTTCCATTGAACCTGCCGTGAAGTATATTCTCTCTTCCGTTCCCATCGAAGCCATTCTGGTCCTCGAGAGAAACATTCCGGCGGACGCAGATCCGCAAAAAGAATCGATGTCCATCGATGAAGGACGCGCATTCTATTCTTCCGACCCCGGGTCCCTTTCACCCGCCCATCTGTTTCAATACCGTCTGTCGCAGTTCAAGGACGGCCTGCAGCTGAACCAGAAAGCCATTTATGAATTCCTGCCCGAAGAGGAAAGAAACCAGGCCGAATCGTTTCTGCATCGGTTTTATGAACGTCAGAAAACGGGCAATGAACCCGGGAAGTTCAACCGCTTCTTTGACAGGGCCGTAAAAGACCCGAAAGTCTTTGAAGAACTGAAAACCGAATTCTTCCGGACGTTCCCCAATGCCGAAAACAACAGAAGAAAATATATCGCCTGGATCTGGAATTATCTGTATATGAACCTGAAGGAATCCAGCCGTCTTGAAATGCTCGAGGAAAACGAAACCGCGAAGGTGTATTTCATTCCCGAAATCGTGGATAAGGAAGGCAGATTTCCGGCTGACAGCCTGCTGAACCTCGCGGATGGGTTCACTTCCCAGAACTCCGAAGACATCGGAATTTACGTTGCCATGGGCAATGATGATATGACCGACAACTTCATCATGCTGGGTGTACTGGATATCCTCGATACCATTCTCGGCAGCTCCGTTAACGTGGAGCGGGCAGTCACCTGCACCGACGCCGCCAGCCGCCCGGCCGGTGTAATTCAGACCAATGACAGATTCTACGGAATCCTGTCGCTTGTCAATGCGGAGCGGACCTTCCTCAGATACGGCAAAGCCGATCTCATCGTTGACTGCTGGGAACACAGCGGTTCAAAAAACAAGCAGGTTGAAAAGATGGTCTACGCCATGCGGCGCATCGATACCGGACTGTCGCTCTGCAGTGTGGCGGACCTTGAACAGGGAATCAGTGAACTCCGGAATATCTTCCGCCAGGGATTCAACCTTTCCGAAAGCGATTACTCCAGCAAGTTCTTCATCCTGATGGCGGAAGGCATCCGGAAAGACTACGGCAGAATGGTCACCTCCGAAGATTCCGGGGTGATCGACCGGGTCAAATGGGCTTATCGGAAGGGGTTCTACCAGCAGTGTCTGACCCTGATCGAAGCCAAAGCCCCGGCCGATATCGTAGGCAGGGGAATCTTCTGCTACTGCACAGATCCCTCGGAGAAACAGCGCATCACGGAACTGTTTGCCAGAAGGCACAGCAGTCTGCGCACGACGGAATACTATCTGATGTTTGATATCGATAATTACTTTGTCAAATACAATGTGATGTTCCGATATCCTCCCACCAGCAATGTGAATCAGCGTCTCGATGCGAAGGATATTCTCAGCAGTCTCGACAATCATGATCCGGATTTCATCACCCCGCAGACGGTATGTGAGGACAGACAGGCCCTGGAAGACCTTCTGTTTGCCTACCTCCATGTCAACCGCATCCGCAACAAGACCAACCACGCCCAGGACAATGCGGAAGAAACCGAGCTGCTGTTCCCCGACCTCAAGGCAGAGAGTTCCAAACTGGCCGAGATCAGGGAAAGCATTGAATATTACATCGAATGCTATGACAGGGTCATCGATCTGATCAAAGACAGAAAACCGACGGTCGTAAAGATCACCTACGATGAGGTAAAAGCGGTGGCGGATCAGCTGAAACGGCAGGATGCGGAACGCACTGCGGCTGATGGCTGATATCTCCGGGTTTATGGGAAGCGGTGCCGTTTCGGGACAGCGTATATACAGGCATGGTTTCCCTGCAGGAAAGGAAACGATTCGATCTGCGGTTTGGGCAGTCCGATGTCTGAACCGTTTTTTGACTCCCGGAATCACCGCCCGCGGCAATGAAAAAAGTGCCGATCGTTTATCTTTTTTCGGCACTTCATCAGCTGATGCAATATGATCCTGTCAGGCAGAAGAAAAGGATTCTGCCTTTGTGCTGCAGCCGGATTATTCCAAAGCAGTCCGGCCGCTCGCAATCGCCTTTGCGGCTGCTCTTTCAGCGGTCAGCTTCATAAACGTTCTGTGACCGACCTTGCCATACCCCGGAATTTCATATGTGTTCATACCCTCACTGTTGTGGACAACCGGCCGGTTCGTGCTTGTGCGGCTGTAATAATCACAATCCCATACCGCGAAAACCCATGCCAGTACGTTCGGGCCATACATTCTGGACGGACGGTCAGGATTATATTCATTATAAAGGGCAACCAATTCATCGGTTTCCCTTTTTAAACCGCCGCTTACAGCATTGAGCTCCTCATCATCCTGAAACTTTTCCACCTGTGCGGTTGAAAAATAACCATAGCGAAATCTCTATGCCATCATAGTCACCGCAGAAATGCATGCAGGCATGGTAAACGGAATGGTTCTGTTTCTGAGCCATTCTTTCATTTCTCCATTCCGAAATGTGACTGTTATCTTCGACAGGGCACCGCTTCTTTCATATGACCATGCCATGCCGTTGTGTTTCTGCCTTGCTGCCACGTTGAGATCGTTATCTTTTTCCACAGGATTCGATGAATTCGGGAGTCCGAGTTCTGCACGAAGCGCATAGCACCGTACAAAAGGCTTCTTCCGTTT
>JAFWCM010000217.1 GCA_017536885.1 Solobacterium sp. | reverse complement strand
GCCAGCTCCACCCACCGGCAGATGAGCGATGAAGAACTGCTTGCGGCCGGCGTGGCACCGGATCTTGTGCGGCTTTCCGTCGGAATCGAAAACATCGATGACATCATCGAAGATCTCGATCAGGCGCTTGCGGCAGTCTGAGCAAGGTGAGACAAAAGACGATACCGGGGTTCCGGATCGTCTTTTCCATTTCTCTATTTGAAAAAAAACCGGTTTTGCAGCAAAACCGCATTCTGATGTGTTTTGATTACAGAAAGAGGGAAAGAAACATGAAACAGATACTGAAAGGAATTATGGCACTCCTGCTTGCGGCAGGACTTGCGGCCTGCGGTTCTTCCGGCTCTTCCGGCTCGCACGCTTCCTCTCCCGCTTCCTACAGCGGCAGCACGAACAGCCTTGCGGCGGCGGATTACGCAAAAGAGGAGATGGCCGACTATGAACTGGGCGTCGCCATGGCGCCTTCTCCCAGCGAAGAGGCAAGGGGCACTTCGGAAGAACAGCCCGGGGTAACGGGAGTAAAGCTTGTCTATACCGGCTCGGTGACCATCGAAACCCTGGGCTATGAAGACACGGTGAAAAACGTCCGGGAGCGGATTAAGCAGTATCAGGGAATCATCGAACAGGAAAACGAATGGGATGGGGATCACTCCTGGTATTACACCGACGGAAGAGGCCGCACGACCAACCGGAACATCTCCCTGACCGTGCGCATTCCGACGAAGGATTTCGACAATTTCATGAATGATATGGACGGCGCGGGGAAGGTGACCTCCCGTTCGCAGAATGTCGAGAACATCTCCCGGAAATACAGCGACAACTCGATCGAAATCGAATCGCTCGAACTGCAGCAGACAAGACTTCTCGAAATGATGGAGAAGGCCGAGACGGTCGAAGAGATGATCATGATCGAAGAGCGCCTGTCCGATGTGCAGACAAAGCTCAACCAGAAGAAGAGCTACCGCTCCTCCATGGATACGGATGTGGAATACTCCACGATCTACCTCAACATCAACGAGGTGCAGGAATACACTCCGGTTCAGTCTCCCGGCATCGAGATCGGCGGCTTCGGAAAGCGGATCACGGAGACGCTGAAGAACTCCGGCAAGTTCTTCGTCTATGTGGTTCAGGAACTGATTCTCTTTTTGATCCGCATCGCTCCGTTTGTGATCGCGATCGCACTGATCATTTTTGCGATCCGCGCCTGGCGCAAATCCAGAGGCCTTGACCCCAATCCCTTCCGCGGGAAAAAGGGCGCAAAGTCGGTGCTGGAAAAAGCGGATAAAACGGATGTCGGAGAGGTCAAAAAATAAATGACAGTCAGGTCTGCGGGAAACTGCAGGCCTTTTTATGAAAGAAAAAACGTATGGGTATTCATCCCCTGCGTGTGTATAATGAACTGAATCAGAAAGGAGTCAATGCCAATGAGAAAACTGATCCAGGCCCTGCTGACCGCAATGCTTCTGACCGGATGCGGCGGATATCAGCCCCCGCAGGAAGAAACCCCGGAGGAAACAACGCAGGAAGAAGAAACACAGGAAGAAGAACAGGTTCAGGAAGAAGAGACGCAGGAAGAGCAGTCTGAGCAGGTAAGCGAGGATGTCTATATTTCCGATTTTCCCAGGTCCGGCTTTTCCATCCACTATCCCCAGGACTACATGGATAACACCGTCATGGAAGCGGACGGGGAATTCGGCGAGCCCACCGATGAGGGGGAAACCGAATACGGGAGCGGTGTAGTCAGCGCCAGAATTGATTATGTTCTGAGAACGCGTCAGGAGCGCGAAGAATTTCAGACATGGCTTCAGGGAACTCCCGACGAACTCAGCGATGAGGATACGGCGAAGGTCGAAGAGTATTACCGTCCCTCCGTCCCCATCCTTCAGATCATCGGAATCAACGGCGGCCGCACTGCCGATGACATTGTAAAAAAGTTCTTTACCGACCGGGAAGATATCATAGAAGGATTCACGGAAGTCGGACAGTATAACGGATTCACCTACTACAACTTCAAATACAATCTGGAGTTTCCGATCGTTGCGGAAAAGCTGCAAGGTGTCGCGCCCGAGGCGATTGAGGATTTCAAAGCGCGCCGGGATGAAATCGCCTCCCATACCGAGTGGTTCCATTTCTCTGACCTCAAACCTGACTTTATCCCGCCCGAAATCGGGACAAAGATCACCTTTACCGCAAAGGATCTCGACGGCAATGAGTTCAGCAGTGATGAGATCTTCTCCGATCACGAACTCACGATCTTCAATATCTGGCGGACCTGGTGCGGTGTCTGCATCTCGGAATTCCCCGAGCTGACGCAGATTGCCGAGGACTTTGCCGACCGCGGTGCCGCTCTTGTCACCTATTGCGCGGATGCGCAAGGCGATGATCTGATCAATACGGCAAAGGATATTGCGAGTTCCAACAGTCTTGAGCTGACGCTGGTCCGTTCGGAAGAACTCAACCGGCAGCTTCCCTTCCAGGGAACACCGTATACCTACTTCATCGACAGAGAGGGAAAGATTCTCTGCTATCCGATTTCGGGATCGGATATCGAGCGGGTCAGAGACTATACTGAAAAACTGCTGAACGGAAAAACGATCCAGACCTATGCCTCGGCGCCGTCGAATGAGGAAAAGAAAACCTATGCCGTTCAGATCATCGATCAGAATGATGAACCGGTGAAGGGGGTTGTGGTCAGCTTCTGCACGGATGTCACCTGCGACGCTGCCCAGTCCAATGATATGGGAGTTGCGGAATTTACCGGCAAAGCCTTCCCGTACCGCGTGCACATTGTCCAGCTGCCGGATGGATACCGGCAAGAGCAGCAGGGTGATGTCACCCTCGACGCCGACAGCGGATCCACTTCGATTTCGGTGATCAAAGAGTAAGCCGAAGAAAAAATTGTTGTTTACAGTGCACAGCGAAACTGATAACATATTCTTCGCGAGTCGGATTAGAATTTTAATCTGAACTCCTTGCCAGAAATGGCCAATAGACCAGAAGGAGGTGTACAAATGAGCAAATACGAAGTCATGTACATCATCAATGCGAATGTCGAAGATGACAAACGCACTGCCCTGATCGAACAGCTCGCGGGAATCATCGCCAACGAAGGCGGTAAGGTTCTCAAGACTGATGAGTGGGGCCTGCGCGATTTCGCGTATGAAATTGATGATATGACCAAAGGTTACTACGTAGTAGTGAACTTTGAGGCAGAGAACGACGCAGTAAACGAATTTGACCGTCTGATGCGGATCAATCCGAATGTAGTTCGTTTCATGATTGTCAACGTTGATGATCGGCCTGAGCCCAAGGAGGGCAAGTAATGAGCGGAACCATTAACAAGGTCATTCTCGTCGGCAGACTGACAAGGGATGCGGAAGTGAGAAAAACCGCTTCCGGAACATCCTATACGCGGTTTACCGTCGCATGTGACCGTCGTTTTGGCGGCTCCAATCAGAATGGAGACTCTTCCCAGCCGAGCGCCGATTTTATCGGCTGCGTCGCCTGGAGACAGAGCGCTGATTTTCTCGGATCCTACGGGAGAAAGGGAAATCTCGTATCGGTAGAAGGTTCGATTCAGACCGGAAGCTATACCGACCGGGACGGCAGAAAGGTGTATACCACCGATGTCGTCGCCGACCGCGTTCAGCTTCTCGAATCGAGAAACGCTTCTTCGAGCCAGCAGAATTCCTATTCACGCCCCGAGCCTCAGGATCCTTATGCCGGAGCGTCCGATCCTGTCAGTCCGGACGACTTCAACATGGGGCCATCTCTTGATATCGCAAGCGATGACCTGCCTTTCTGACAGAAGTAGAAAAGGAGAATACCATGGCTTTCAAGAAACAGAGAATGGGCGGCCGTAAGGTATGTTACTTCACCAAGAACAACATCACCTATATCGACTATAAAGATACAGAGCTTCTGAAGCGGTTCATCAGTGCCAACGGAAAGATTATTCCGCGCCGTGTAACCGGAACCAGCGCCAAGTATCAGAGACAGCTCGCTGTCGCGATCAAGCGCGCCCGTCAGATGGCTTTACTGCCTTACGTCGCTGACTGAGCAGCAGCCTGAAACAGATACAGGGATTTCCGAAGAAATCCCTTTTATTGTGGTGATTCAGGCAGGAAGTGAAGTCCTCAGAACTCCTCTTCAAAGGAGAAGCTCATGTTCCAGGAGCGGCGGATCTTTTCGAGAAGCTCCATCATCGCAATGCTTTCCTTACTGGTATAGATCTTGCTGGAGGTTCTTTTCAGGGCGACGCATTCGCTCATGTCGCGGATTTCATATTCAAACCCGTTGATTTTCGGCGGGCAGAGGATGTCAAAGATCTCCTCTCCTTCGGGATCCACGGTCATCGCAAAGGCATTCTGAAAATCCGTCAGATGAATCTGGGCCTTTTCGAAAAACAGGGCAGCCCGCCGGTCCATCACCGTCCCGATCGACTGCACCGCATGGGCGGTTCTTCCTTCTGAAAAGTTCAGCTGGATGGCGGAGAAACAATCTGTTCCGTATTCACTGAACCGCACGGAAGAGGTGAAGCTGACCGGCATTTCCTCCATGACCATGGTGAGAAACCCGAGGGTGTAGATGCCGATATCGAGAAGCGCTCCGCCGCCGAGATCCGAAGTGAACTTGCGCTCTCTTCTTGCCCCGGACGAGGCAAAGCCGTAATCCGCCCGGGCATGCAGCAATTTTCCGTAGGTGCCGGAGTGAATGAGATCCATGATCTGATGGTAGAGGGGAAGAAATCTTGTCCACAGTCCCTCCATCAGAAAGAGACCCTTTTCTTCCGCGGTCTGATACAGCATGCGTGCATCTTCCGCATTGATCGTGAAGGGCTTTTCGCAAAGAACATGTTTGCCAGCCGATAGGCACATCAGGGTGTGCTCTTTGTGGAGGCAGTTGGGCGTAGCGATATAGACCGCTTCCACTTCGGGATCCTTCAGAAATTCCTCATAGGAACCATAGGCGGAAGGGATGTTCCATTTCTTCGCAAAGGCGTCTGCCTTCTCAAAGCTCCGCGAGCCGACGGCTGAAAGAACCTGTCCTTCCCCGCTCATCTGAGTGATCGTATCGGCGAATTTATTCGCAATTGTGCCGGCTCCGAGAATTCCCCATTTCATAGTCATTGTCTCCGTTTCTTTTTTCTGCGGCGTGGTCCGCATCTCTTCTGAACTCCACTTTACATGCATGCCGGTCATTTTATCAAATGCGGACAAACGGACTGCCGCATCAAAGACTCAGAAAAAACGGAAGGTTCCGTTTTTCAGACGGTCAGTTCGATGAGATTTCCCTCAAAGCCGGCCACACAGCTTTCATAATACCCGTCGCCGGTTGTCCGCGGTCCGCTTTTGATTTCATAGCCATCGTGTCTTAACTGTTCCGTCAAAGCATCGACCTTTTCCTTACTGCCGAGGGAGAAGGTGAGATGGATGTATCCGGTTCTCTCAAAGCTGCGCTCCTGCATGGCGATGCCCGGCTTGTGCATGAGCTCGAGTCTGGCGCCGTCTTCAAACGAAATAAAGTAAGAGGAAAACCCCGTGGTCTGATTATGGTAGAGCCTGCCTGCGCTTCCGCCGAAATAGTGCTCAAAGAAATCCCGCGCTCCTTCCAGATTATTCACATATACCGCAACATGTTC
>JAFWCM010000216.1 GCA_017536885.1 Solobacterium sp. | reverse complement strand
TGCGTTGTCATCGGAAACATGTCGACCGGCTGAATCTTCTCAACGGTGTAATGATTATCACTCAGTATTCTGCAGTCTCTCGCAAGCGTCGATGGATCACAGGAGACATAGACAATCCTTTCGGGTGACATCTTCAGAATCGCATTCAGAGTCTCTTTCGAACATCCTTTCCGGGGCGGATCCACAATCACCGCGTCCGGGCGGATTTTGTTTTTCAAGAGACGCTCAGCGCCGCGGCTGGCATCGGCGGTAAAGAATTCAATGTTTTCAATTCCATTGAGCTTTGCGTTGACCTTTGCGTCCCTCACCGCATCTTCGACAATCTCAATACCGTACACCTTCTTTGCACGCCCGGCACAGAGGATACCGATCGTTCCCGTTCCGCAGTAAAGATCGATCACCGTTTCCTTTCCGGTAAGCCCCGCATATTCCATCGCAGTGGAATACAGCAGTTCGGTCGCATAGGGATTAATCTGAAAAAACGAGCGGGCACTGATTCGAAACCGGCTTCCCAGCAGAGTCTCTTCAATGTATGCCCGACCGAAAAGAACCGTCTCCTTACCGTCGAGAATGACATTGTCCTCACGCCGGTTTTCGATTGCGGTGATGCTCTGGATTCCCGGATAATTCTCCTTCAGCCGTTCGATCAGTTTTTCCTGATTTCTTAACGGCAGTGATCTCACCACAAGACAGACCATGATCTCACCGCTTCGGTGGGCATATTTAATCAGAACATGACGGAAAGCGGAAGCGCATCCCAGCTCATCGATCCAGGACCTGATATCCTTTGCGATCCGATTGGATTCTTCCGTCTGAACCGCACAGGCGTCATATTCGACGATCGTATTGGAATGGTTCTGATAAAATCCCATCATCACCTTTCCGTGATTTACCTGAACCGGAATCTGAACTTTGTTGCGGTAGGCAAGAAGATGATCCGAAGTGAGAATCGGCAGCGGTGTGATATCCATCTGCGCATTCTGCAGAAATACCCCTTTGACCTTATTTTCCTTAAACCGCTTCTGTTCTTCATAGTCCATATGCATCAGCTGACAGCCACCGCAATTCTTATATACAGAACAGACCGGCTGCGTCCGGTGTTCCGATGTTCTGAGAAGTTTTACGACCCGGGCATAGCCGTAGTTTTTCTTCATTTTGGTCACGCCGAGCTCTGCTTCTTCCCCATCGAGAAGACCCGGTACAAAAAAGACAACGCCGCCGGTATGAACCACACCGGCACCGTCGTAGGTATACCCTTCCGCCCTGCCTTTCCAGATATCATTTTTCTTCATAGTTTCAGCCACTTGAAAGGCATGCCAAGCATGCCCTTATCCCTGATTCCCTTCTGCTGTTTCTTCTCCGGATGCTTCTCCCTCCTGGGGAGTTTCTTCCGCCGGCGTCGGTGCCGCTTTCGGATTATTCCGGTTTTCTACCGCCTGTCTCAGACTCTCCGCGAGTTCCGCGTCAATCGGCTCACTGACCAGCTGGTAGATCGGCGCGTCCATCGAACTTGTCTTGGTTCCGATCACATAAACAAAGTTGCTGTCAGTATTCTTATCCTGATTGTATACATGCACTTCGAGGTCATACATCTTCTTGCCGTTGGACTGCGTGAAGTATGTGGACTCATTCAGGATCGATGTAACGGTGCTGTAAACCTGGCCTGCGGTGCTCTCTGCTGTCTCGGCTCCTGCGCTGTCATTGATATCCGCATACACACGCACGGTTCCGGTCGCGAGATTGACCATGCTTTTTTCCACTCCGCTGAGGGATTTCACACTGGACTCCACCTTCTCGAGATCACTCTTGGAAATCGCAGGATCATGATCGCCGTCATATCGGTTTCCGATAATCGGCTTCCCGGTGTCCATCGCTGCGGAAAGGATGATATATCCAAGCACCAGAAACGGTGAAAGAAACAGAATCAGAACAATCCAGAACACCACGGCTGTGCCGCCGCCGGATTTGCTCTTTCTGACCTGTTTTCCTGATTTCGGGGTTCTGTCCCCCGCTGGTTTTTTAGACGTTGTTTTCTTCGTTGCCATACGTGGATAATTTTAGCCTGTAACCGGCGAATTTTCTACTTATTCATTGCCAAACTGCTCCATAAACAGTTCTTCCGTAAGAACCGGAATTCCGAGTTCTTTCGCTTTTCTGTTCTTGCCGGAAGTGCTCTGTGAGTCGTTGTTGATCAGATAATCGGTTTTTCCGGTGACCGAGCCGGTCACCTTGCCGCCCTGAGATTCGATATAGGCCTTGAGTTCATTCCGGTTTTTGAACAGATGCACATCTCCTGTCACCACAAAGGTTTTGCCGGCACACTTCTCCCCGGCCGGTGCGGTCTCTGTCGCACTGACAGTAACCTCTTCGAGAAGATGATAGAGAATCGCCTGATTGTCCGGATCCTTTGCCCAGGAAACAAACGCGGCGCTCTTTTCGCTGCCGATCCCGTCGATTTCCGAGAACAGATCGCTGTTTTCCGCATCTTTCGCCGCCTGAAACAGCTCCGCAAACGAATACTTCGAAAGCAGGCGCTTAGCGACATCCGGTCCGACAAGCGGAATATTCAGGGCGAAGATCACCCGCGCATCCGGAACCGTCCGGGCTTTTTCGATGGATGAAACAATGTTGTCGGCGCTCTTTTCCCCGAATCCATCCAGTGCCGCAATCTCTTCTCTGTGCATCGGAAGACGGTAAATATCCGAATACTCTCTGATCCAGCCTTCATTGACGAATCGGTCCAGCGTCATCTCCGAGATGCCGTCGATATCCATTCCCGCCTTGGACACAAAGCGGGTGAATTTTCTGAGCTGTTTGGCAGCGCAGTGAGGATTGGTGCACTTCAGGGTTTTCGTACGGCTCACCGCACTTTCAGAGATCACTGCCGGACTGCCGCAGACCGGGCAAACCTTGGGGATTTCGAATTCCCCTTCCCGATGGGAAACATGGATGACCTTCGGGATGATCTTATTTGCCTTGATCACAGAGATTACGGTTCCCTTTCCCCCGATGCCGAGACGCTCGCATTCGCTGATGTTGCAGAGGCTTGCCCGCTTTACCGTAGTGCCTTCAATCGGCACCGGTTCAAATACCGCAACCGGTGTGATGGAAGAAGCCGCACAGCTCCATTTCACATGGTCGAGAATTGTTTCGCTTGCCTCATCCTGCCATTTGAACGCATAGCCTGCCCGGGTGGCGTGATGTCCTGTCACGCTTCCCGTCGCTGCGTATTCCGTATCGTCATATCCGATCACCAGTCCGTCCACCGGATACGGGTTTTCCTGTTCGGTAACCTTCTTTGTCCATTTCTCAATCGCCTCATTGACCGCGGTGAGATCGGGATGTTCCAGGCATTCTCTCTCCACCGTCGAGAAGCCGAGCTGATCCAGCCAGTCCATCCTCTTTCCCCAGGAGACGATCTCCTCTTCGGTATAGACCAGGGTAAAGGGAATCCAGTGAATCTTCCGTTTCTTCACTTCCTGCACATCCTTGAGGGAAAGCGATCCGGAAGCGAGATTTCTCGGATTGGCATACTCTTCTTCGGATTCGAGACGGAATGCCTCAAAATCCGCATAGGAGATGACTGCTTCTCCCCGGATCACCACATGTCCCTGAATGGCAATCCGGGGAAGAATTCCCTGAATCGCAGAGGAGAGATGGGTGATATTGGTGCCGCGGTGACCGTCACCGCGGGTAACGACCTTGCTCAGTTTCCCGTTGTCATAGGTCACAACCAGAGTCAGGCCGTCCAGCTTCCAGGAAAGCCAGATCGGCTTCCCTTCCGCCCATTTGACAAGATCCTCGGGCTTTTTGGTCTTTGCCAGTGAAAGCGCCGCAAATTCATGTTCTTCCTTCTGGCCGATGATGCTGTCTTCGGAAACTCTGGCCGTCGGGCTGTCTTCCTCGACGATGCCGGTTTCTTCCTCGAGCCGCTTCAGGCGGTCAAACATGGCATCCCATTCATAGTCGGTCATCACTTCCGGAAGACCGTTATAATACGCCGATGATGCGCGGTTCAGCTGCTCAATCAGCGCCCGCATTTCTTTCCGTTTTTCTTCCATCACAGAACCTCATACCGTGCATTTCGCACCCTGCTATTGTATCGGATTTTAATACTGCGTTCATCCCGTCTCAACCCCTGCCGGTCAAAGACAGATATTACGCTTTTCTGTTTCGGCCATGCATGCATAACGGCATGTCCGCTCAGATGACCCCCGCATAGGCAAACGCATTCCGGATCCCGTCGTCATCGATATCGGAAGTAACCCAGTCGGCGACCGCCTTCACTTCTTCGCTTCCGTTTCCCATCGCAATGCCGAGGCCGCAGTATGCAAGCATATCGGTGTCATTGCCGCTGTCACCGATCCCGACCGCATCCTCTACGGGAATGCCGATGTGAGTAAGAATCCTTGCGATACCGTCGCTCTTGCGGTTTGTGGCATCGCTGATATCTCCGAAATCCGCCGCTTCGGAAGACAGTGTCTGAACCAGGCGGAACGGAGAAGGAAGGAGCGCAATCAGCGGTTCAAACGATGCCTCATGCGGCTTGGACGCACCGAGCTTATAGACCGGATCATCTTTGATGCGCTCCGACATGGGAAACATGCCGTTGGCTTCCATCGTGCGCTTACGCACTTCCGGGTCTTTTTCCGAACGGTTCAGATAGGAATCAAGCCCTCTGTAGCAGAGCTCATCCAGGCAGGCTTTCTCCGCTCCCCCGAGCAATACACCGAACTGCATCTCTTCGATCAGCGTTCTGATCTCATTGACCTTTTCTTCCGCAATCGGATGGTCATAGATATTCTTCCCGAATGCAAAGCAGGAAGCACCGCTGGCAAACACAAACCCGTCCACCGGATAATTCAGATATTTCATCGACTCCGCCCGGCTTCTTCCGGTGCACAGAAATACATAATGTCCGTTCTTTCTCGCCTCTCTGATCGCATCAACCGCCGACTCCGGGACAATGCCGGTGCGTGAGCTGAACAGCGTATTGTCGATATCAAGAAACAATGCTTTCTTCTTCATAATTGATTCCCTGCTCATTTTTTACCGAACAGTTCCCGCTTTCGGTTTAAAGATCCAGCAGGTTCTTTCCTTTTCCGTATACCGCTTCAAAATCCGCGGTGAACTGATCGACCGCACTCTGAATATTCGCGTTTTTATAGGTTTCCCTGAAATACGCAATCGGCACGGTGATTGACTGAGCTCCGGCATTCAGGGAATCCCGGACCTGCTGTACGCTGTGATAACTGGCACCGAGCACCTTGCAGGAATACTCATCCATTGCGATTCTTTCTTCCGTGAGGCGGATGAGTTCAAACGGATCTCCGCCCATGGAAGCGATGCGGTTGACATAGACCGCAAGATAATCCGCTCCCGCCGCCATCGCCTGGTATGCCTGCATGATGTCGTAGATCGCTGTCGCGGTCACGTTCTTTCCCTCTTCCTTCAGGATGCGGATCGTGCGCAGTCCCTGCCAGGTGACGGGAACCTTGATGAATACCCTGTCATCGATTTCCTCAAAGATCCGTTTTGCCTCGCGCAGCTGGGTTTCGCTGTCCTGGGCGACCACCTGAATATGAAGCGTGCGCTCTTTTCCGATGATCGAGCGGATTTTTCTCATATGGGCAAAGAAATCCTTCGGCGCCGTCTTTTTCACGATCGAAGGGTTGCTGGTAATGCCCGCCAGCGGAAAGTACTCCGCCGCATCTTTGATCTCACTGAGTTCTACTGTATCCAACAGTAATTCCATACTATCTTTCCTCTGCTTTCCTCTCTCTGATCAGTACAATATCATTTCCCTCTGCCGCTGCCCGGCAGAATTCATCCATTTCCTCTTCACTGAACCGCCGGAGTTTTCCTTCCAGCGAAAACCGCTTTCCGCTCATCGCATATTTCGCCCCCGCCAGAGGATTGCAGTTGAGCAGCTCATACTTCACGCCGGGGCAGAGTCTTCCGATATAGTCCGCAATCCTGCGGATGTTGTTCACATCGGCAGTGATTCCCGGAATCAGCGGTGTGCGGATCGTTACAGCATCCTTTTTCTCACTGCTCAGGAGAACGCGGATGTTGGCGAGGATCTGCTCATTTCCAACACCGGTGAATTCTCTGTGCTTTGCGCTCTCAAACAGTTTGATATCCGCAAATATCTCATCACAATACGGAAGCACCGCCGTCAGAGACTTCTGCGGAACCGAAAGGCTCGTTTCGACTGCGGTATGGATTCCTTCGCTCTGGCAGTCCTTCATCACCTCTTTGAGAAACGCCGCATGAAGCAGCGGTTCCCCGCCCGAGAAGGTTACCCCTCCGCTGTCACGGAAGAACACCCGGTCTTCTCTGATCCGCTTCATCAGCGACTCTCTGTCATACCATTTGCTGTCACAGACGATCGCATTTGCCGGACAGGCTTGAATCACCGCATCCCAGCTGCCCGGATAGTCATAATTCAGCACCGGGGTTCCTTCTTCAAAACGAAGCTGATTTTCTTCCGCGGCTTTTGCACAGCAGCCGCAGTGAATACAGCGGTTGGGAAGATACATCGGACGCGGCTGAGCGTCGAGGCCTTCGGGGTTATGACACCACCTGCACCGCAGCGGACAGCCCTTGAAGAATACCGTTGTCCGGATTCCGCTGCCGTCATGAACCGCAAATCGTTTGATATCAAAGACAAGCGCCTGATCAGATGTGATCATAGCCTGTCCTTTCGATAATCTCATCCTGGAGTTTGCCGTCAAGCTCGACGAAGTAAGCGGTATAGCCCGCGACCCGCACCGTCAGGGAACGATACTGTTCGGGATGAAGCTTTGCGTTTTCGAGATCCTCTCTGCGTACGACATTGAACTGGATATGGGGGATCTTCAGATCTACAAACGCCCGCAGAAAATCCTCGAACTTCTGACGTCCCTCTTCGCTGGCAAAGAATTCCGGCAGGAACTTCATATTCAGAAGACCGCCGTTGGTGGTCAGTTCTTCGGGAAGCCTCGAAACGGATTTGAGCACAGCAGTAGGCCCGGCAAGATCTCTGCCATAGGAAGGAGACATTCCCCCGTCCGCAAGCGGCGTTCCCGCATTTCTTCCGTCCGGGGATGCGCCGACATTCTCTCCCATCGGCACATGGGCCGATACCGTATACATGCCGGTGTGATATTTTCCGCCGCGGTAGTTGGTATATCCGGCAAGACGGCTGCGGAAGTATTCCGCATACTTCGCCGCCAGGCTGTCGACTTCGGCGATGTCATTGCCGTATTTGGGAGCTTTGTTCAGAAGCCTCGCCTGCAGAACCTCATATCCCCGGAAGTCATTCCGCAGTGCCTCCAGCAGAAGCTTCCTGTCGATCTCATGGGTTTCATAGACCAGCTTTTTCAGCGCTTCCAGACTGTCGGCGAGATTCGCCGCCTGAATGATCTGAATGCCGGAGAAGTTGTAATGCGCGCCGCCTTTTGTGACATCGATTCCCCTGTCCATGCAGTCTTTGACCACAGAGGAGAGAAATGCCGTCGGAAGATAGTCCTGATGCGCTTTCTCCACGACCTCTTCGGCTTTGATCATCTGATCCATGAAAAGATCGATGACTTTTCTTAACGCTTCTTCCAGTTCCTCAAAGGTCTCATAGGTGTCAAGGCCGCCGAAATCGGGGCAGAGATGTTCGCCGGTAATTTCATCCCTGCCGTGATTCAGCGCCAGTTCCAGCGCCTTGCAGAGATTGAACATCGCCGCATCACTCCAGCCCAGGCAGTTTCCGCTGGTTGTGAGTTCAACGCATCCGACAATCGCGTAGTTTCTCGCATCTTTTTCAGTGACGCCGAGTTCTTCCTGCATGGAGTGAATGATCGCCTCATCATTGAAGAACTGCGGCATTCCGCTTCCTTTTGAAACCACCTGAATGGCTTTCTGCAGAAGCTCATGTGAGGTATTGCGGTTCAGCCGCACGGAAAGATTGGGCTGCGGCAGTCCGAGTTCTTCCTGCGCCTGCAGACAAAGCATGGATACCTCGTTACAGGTATCCTCGCCGTTATCATCCACCCCGCCGATCGCGATATTGAATCCGATCGGAAAGCCGGCGAAATACTTGGCGCTGTTTCGGTTGCGGAGATAGACGATCTGGTTGAACTTCAGCCAGAGGCATTCCAGAAGTTCCAGCGCATCTTCTCTCGTCAGCTCACCGCGCTTGATATCTTCCTGATAGTACGGATAGAGATAGCGGTCCATGCGGCCGGGAGAGAAGGAACTGGCATTGCTTTCCATGTGCAGGATCACAAACAGAAACCACAGCGACTGCAGTGCCTCCCGGAAATTCTGGGCGGGACGATGGGCGAGATCACGGCAGTTATATGCGATCTCTCGCAGCGTTGAGGCGTGTTCTGGATAATCCGCACTCATCCTGTCGGCCATATTGGCATATCTGTGCATGAAGGATATCGCTCCGTCAAGAACGAGAATCATGCATTCATAGAATTCCCGCTCCTCTCCCTTGGCAAGATAGAGATGCGTTTTCGCTTCCTGCCGGAGCACCGCCGGGCCTTTCTTCAGCCAGGTTTCGACATCCGGGCAGATATGGCCCTGGGCGTGATCGGTCTGGTTGATCTTCACCACCCGGCTGATTTTGCGGATCTCTTCCCCGTATTCCCGGCGGATTCCCTCTTCCATCGAACGCTCTTTCCAGTACGGGTAGATGTTCTTCCGGAATTCCTCGATATCTTCCCCTCTGACCTGGAAGCGATCCTGGGGACGGGTCGGCAGATCTTCGAATTCCCGGTCGATCCACGAACATCCGCTTTCCGGAAATACCACTCCGGCTCTGACACCCTTGGTGCGGTTTCCGACGATGAGCTCTTCGGGATCGATCGTTATTTCCATCTCTTCGAGTGACGCCTTGAGCGAAAGCGCTCTTTTCTTGGCGATACTGCGGGACTCGTTTTCCTGGTAAACCCGGGTGATGATCCGGGCCTGTTCAATGCTTGCGAACCGTTCTTCTTCAAGCATGTGCTGTTTCAGATGTTCAATTCTTTCATTCATAGTCATCACCTGATTTCCGTTCTGTATTTCCTCGCAGCCTCAGCCTCCTCCTTCTCCGGCATTCTGCCGAGCAGGATCTTCTGTACATCCCTGAGTTCTGCGTAAATATAATCTCCCTCTTCCCTGAGTTTGTGGGCTTCGGTGAGAATGCAGGTCACTTCCGCCCGTTCATTGACCGCTCTTTTCAGCAGGCCATCCTCTTCACTATAGGTATAGATCCATCCTTTTTCGAGATTAATGCCCGCCGTTCCGATCAGCGCAAGATCATAGCGATAGGCACTGACCGCTCTCTGGGCAAAGGCGCTCCAGAAGGCATCTCTTGTTTCATTGATCAGCCCGCCGGTGAAGATCAGCTTGACGTCATTTGCCTCAAGCAGAGCTTCCATCACCGCAATCATGTCGGTGACCACGGTAAGCATCATTCCGCTTTCCCGGATTTTATCCGCAATCAGCACAGAGGTTGCGCTCGTATCGAGAAACAGCACCATGCCGGGACGAATCATCTTCATCGCCTTGGCAGCGATTTCGCCGCGCTCTTCGGTATACAGGGCACTGCGTTCCTTATAGCTGTACCGGTGCAGGTTTTCCCGCACGGTCACCGCGCCGCCATAGACCTTCTTCAGAAGGCCCTTCTTCTCAAGAAGGGTCAGATCCTTCCGGATCAGATCTTCCGTTACGCCATAGTGCGATGCCAGTTCTGCCACCTTCACGCTTCCCCGTTCTGTTACCGCCGCTGCGATTTCTTCCTGTCTCTTCCCTGCAAACATCTTTCCCTCTGTTTCTTGTTTCTTATTCATTTTTCCGGATCGTTCTTTATTATATACAAACAGATATCTCAGTCAATGAAACAATTCGACAAACAATAAATTTCAATAAAAACCAATAATAAAATGGAATAAGAATTCACTTATTCCAAGGCATTCAGCACTGTTTCTGTTTCCGCGGTCTTTTCGGATTCGAGAATGATTCCCAGCACCGGTTCCTTCATCCCGCCGGTATGTTCCGATAACCGCGTATCTCTGATCCGGATCCCCGCCGCATACGGGTCGCCGTTTCCTTCCGCATCCGCATCCAGAAGGCCGCTCTCGGAAATCTTCAGACCCTTCGCAATGACGATCCGGTCTTTCCATGTTTCGCAGAATCCGGGATCGAGGCATTTCTCCAGATCCTTGAAATACCCGTATCCGGCAAGAAAGGCAAAGGTCTCTTCTTCGGCGATGATCACATCGATCCGCCCCGAAGCGCTCAGGGTCGCTATGCGCATCAGATCCTCATTCCGAAGGGAGCTGTAGGCATCGTCGATCTGTACCGGAAGGGCGGTGTTCAGCGCCTTCTGAACATCATAGACAAACGCCTCTTTTTCTTCATCGGAGAGAGAGACATCATAGAGACCGATCCGCATCGCATATTCCCGTTTCGGCCGCAGAAGATCACGAACCAGGATGATTCCGAAGATCAGAATGACCGCCGCGATGATCGTTTTCACCAGGTAATAATCCAGAAAATACTGTTTTTTCTGTTCCGGGGTCATCTCTTTCCAGGTTCTGTCACTGCGGGAATCCATCAGTTCACGATCTCCGATTTCTTCTTCAGGCTCGGATGTCCGGCCGCGATGTTTTTGGTTCCCCAGGGATAGGCAAAGGCGATATTCGCGATCCCGTTCTGACAGGAGAGAACAACTCCCTCTCCGAACTTGGAATGAATGACCTGTTCGCCCTTTTTGTACTGAACCGCCGCCGCACTGCTGCGAAGGCGCTCGGTAAACGGAGCCGTATTCACAAACTCTCTGGCAAAGGAGAGCTCCGGCTGATTCTTCGGCACCGCTCCCTGATGCTCGATATACTTCTCATCAATCTCCTCAATGAAGCGGCTCTGGGTGCGCGCCTTCTGAAGGATGAAGCTGAATCCTCCGGCTTCCGTGATGAACAGCCGGTTCCTGGCCCGGGTAAAGGCGACATAGGCAAGACGGCGTTCTTCCTCTACGCCCCTGGGACCGTCATTCATCGCCCGCTCATTCGGGAAGATGCCGTCATTCATATCACTTACAAACACGGTATCGAACTCAAGTCCCTTGGCCGCATGCACCGTCATCAGCTGTACGAAATCGCTGGACATCGTTTCATCCCGGTCGCCGTACAGACTGACCAGCTGAAGGTATTCCTCCAGGGTGGAGTCGGGATAATCTTCACTGAACTCCCTGGCGTCATCGATCAGTTCCTTGAGGTTTTCCACCCGATCGAGTTCCTTGTTGCTTTCGTAGGAACTGCGCAGTCCGGATTCTTCGATGATCTTCTCAAACAGACGGAACAGCTCCGTCTCTCCGCTTTCCGCCTCGCGTCTCCACCGTTCCACCATCGCCACAAAATCATTGACGGTTTTCTGGGTTCTGCCGGAGAAGAGCTCCTCGTTTTTAACCACTTCATACATGGAGAGATGCAGTTCTCTGGCGCGGTTTTCGATCGTTTCCATCGTCTTGTTTCCGATTCCGCGCCGCGGCTTGTTTATGACCCGGCGGAAGGCAAGATCATCCGCAGACGTCACCATCCGCAGATAGCAGAGGGCATCCTTGACTTCCTGACGCTCATAGAAGCGAACCCCGCCGTAGATCACATACGGAATCCGCTCATCGAGAAACGCCTTTTCCAGTGTACGGGAGAGGTAGTTGGAACGGTACAATACGGCGATATCATGGTAGTCCAGACCCTTGGCATGGAGTTCACGGATCTTGCCGGCAATCCAGGCGGCTTCATACTCATCGCCCGCACTGGCATAATGCACGATTTTCTCCGTGCTCTCCTTGTCGGTATACAGATCCTTTTCCAGACGATGCCGGTTGTTTTTGATCACCGAGTTGGCGCCGTTGAGAATCGCCGCGGTGCTGCGGTAATTCCGGTTGAGCATGATCGTCCGGGTTCCGGGAAAGTCTTTGGTGAAATTCAGAATGATATTGACGTCCGCACCCCGCCAGGTATAGATCGTCTGATCGGGATCACCGACCACATAGAGGCTGTTTTCCGTGCCGGCAAGCTGACGGATGAGCTCATACTGAAGTTTGTCGATATCCTGAAACTCATCCACATGGATATGGCGAAAGCGCTTCTGCCATTTGGCGAGAACCTCGGAATAGCGGCGGAACATCTTTACCGTCCAGAGAATCAGATCATCGAAATCGAGCGCATACAGGCTGTTCTGGCGGTTTACATAGTATTCGTAGATCTTCGCCTTGGTCTTCTCTCCGCCGAACTCCCCGGCCAGAATAAATGCCCGTTCCACCGAGATCTCGGCGGTCTTGTTGTTGGAGATATAGCTGATCAGAGACCCAAGCGAAAACGTCTGGGCATCCACCTTGAGTTCCTTGTACGCTTCCCGAAGAATGCTCTTCTGGTCTTCCTCATCAAGGACCGTGAAGTTCCGCGGCCAGTTCATCACCAGAATGTCTTCCCGCAGAATCCGCACGCAGAGGGAGTGAATCGTCGATATCCATGCCTGACCGGTTTCCTCCGGCATCATCTTCTTGATTCTCTCCTTCATTTCATTGGCGGCCTTATTGGTAAAGGTAATCGCCAGAATGCGGCTGGGAAACACTCCGAGATCCTGAATCAGATGCGCAATGCGCATGGTAAGAACCCTTGTTTTCCCGGATCCTGCTCCGGCAACCACACGAATATACTTATCTTCGGCAAGCACTGCTTCCCGCTGTTCTTCATTTAATAATCCGGTATCAATCATCTGCTTCTTCCTTATACACTGCAGGGCTCATTATACCACGCAGCCCCCTCGCTCAGGCATGATATAATATTCGACAAAAGGAAGCGAAATTATGCCTGAAACAGCGAGCCAGTGGAAGGATTACAGATGCCTCGATGCCGGGGACGGAGAAAAACTCGAACAATGGGGAGACATTGTTCTTTTAAGGCCGGATCCCCAGGCGATCTGGCCCCTGGAAAACCCCGAAGCGGTGCGGAAAAAAGCAGATGCGGTCTATCATCGCTCCTCCCGGGGCGGCGGCAGCTGGGAATTCCGGAAGAAACTTCCCGAATACTGGACCGTGCGGTATAAAAACCTGACTTTCAAGGTCAGTCCCACCGGTTTCAAGCACACCGGCCTGTTTCCCGAACAGGCGGTCAACTGGGACTGGATGAGCGGACTGATCTCCTCTCATAAAAAAGAAGATCTGAGGGTACTGAATCTTTTCGCCTATACCGGCGCCGCCACGATGGCAGCTTCCGCTGCCGGAGCAAAGGAGGTCGTGCATGTGGATGCGGCCAAAGGAATGGTTGCCTGGGCAAAGGAAAACCGCGATCTCTGCGGTCTAACAGACAACACGATCCGTTTCATCGTGGATGACTGCCTCAAATTCGTGGAGCGGGAAAAGCGGCGCGGCCGCACCTACCACGGCATCCTGATGGATCCGCCTTCCTACGGCAGAGGGCCTTCGGGAGAACTCTGGAAATTTGAAAAAGAACTGCCCCGCCTCATCCAGGCATGTCTTGATATCTTCGATGAGAACGGTCTGTTTTTCCTGATCAACAGCTACACGACAGGATTCTCTCCGATTGTGCTCGAAGATGTGATGAAAACCATGATGCAAAGGGACAACGGCACGATCAGTGCCGGGGAAGTGGCGCTTCCGATCGTGAACCGCTCCCTGCTTCTTCCCTGCGGCATCTACGGCAGGTGGCAGAGAAATGATTAAGGTTCTGTATGAGGACAATCATCTCCTGGGGGCCGAAAAACCCGTAAACATGCCGGTCTGCGAAGACGACAGCCATGACAGGGATTTTCTGAATGAATGCCGGGAATATATCCGGGTGAAGTATCAGAAACCCGGCAATGTCTACCTCGGCCTGGTGCACCGGCTCGACCGGCCGGTCGGCGGGGCGATGATCTTCGCGAAAACCAGCAAAGCCGCATCCCGGCTGTCCGATGCGATTCGGAAAAACGAACTTCACAAGACCTATCTGGCGGTGCTTGACGGCATCCCCGAAAAGAAGAGCGATGTCCTGGTGGATTATCTTTGGAAGGACCGCAGTACGAATACGGTCACAGTCAGTGATGAAGCACACGGAAAACGCAGTGAACTGAGTTATGATACATTGGCTGTCAAAGACGGAAAGACCCTGGTGAAAATCCGTCTCAAAACCGGAAGGAGCCATCAGATCCGGGTTCAGTTTTCTTCCCGTGGCACACCGCTGATGTATGATCAGCGCTATCACCCCAATCCCGGAAAAGGACAGATCGCCCTCTGGGCATATGAACTGGAATTGATTCATCCGGTAAAGAAAGAGACCGTTGTAATCCGCTCTCTGCCCCCGGACACCGATCCGTGGAATCTGTTTAAGGAGGCTTATGACAACTGAAAATAGAAAAAAAAAGAAAAAAAAGAAGCTGAGACTGAAGCAGCCATGGAAAAAGCTTTTCGCTAAGCTGTCTTCCTCCGCAGGCGGCAGCAGAAGCGGAACCAGACGCAGAAAGAAAAAGAAATTCAAGCTCAGCAAGATCCGCAAGGAGGTCTGGTTTGCGCTTGCGGGAATTGTTGCGCTGATTTTGCTCTTCACCATTCCCCGGATGATTGAGACCAACAAACTGAAGAAGCTCGGCTATGACAAGGAAGCCATTGCGGCGATCCGGGAACTGAAGCTTCAGAAGAAACTGCTCGACAACCAGTGGTACAGCGACTACCTCGCCTCCTGCATCAAATCCAAAACCGTCAATCCCGATTATCTCGATCTCTACACCGTGATCTCCGGCGACAAGTATCTCGATGATACAGACTTCCTGATGGTGGGCAGACTCCGCGACAAGGGGTATGAAGAAGATCAGATTCTGAATCTTTACAAGAACCTCCGCTTCGTCGAGCTCACCCCGCTTCTGGTCTATGATTACCAGCTGATTGAAGATACGTATATCGAAGACTGCAAAGAGCACCCGGAAAACAACCGAAGTGCGTTTACGCTGGGCCGCAGCTATTTCACCCCGTATAAGAACACCGCTCCGGCAGATCCCTCCACCGTGGAAATGCTTGTCAACAAGACCTATTACCTCGATAAGAGCTACGTACCGCCCGAGCTTACCGACCTCTCCAACAAGGCCGGTGCCCCCGGCACCCAGCTCAGCAAGGAAGCCGCGGATGCCATGGAAGCCTGGGCTGTCGGCGGCATGGAAAAAGGCGTTGCCTTCTATACCACCAGTTCCTACCGCTCCTATGAGGGACAGGAAACGCTGTATGACAACTATTTACTGAACCACGGCCAGGAGCAGGCTGACCGGGAGAGCGCAAGACCCGGGCACTCCGAGCATCAGACCGGACTTACCGTCGACGTCTGTGCGACAGGAGACGAGAGTTCGGAATTCGGCGACACCACCGCCTTCCTCTGGGCCAGCACCAACTGCATGGACTATGGCTGGATTCTCCGCTATCCCAAGAACAAGGAAGCCATCACCGGATATGAATATGAATCCTGGCATTTCCGCTATGTCGGAAAAGATCTTGCCAAGGCGGTCTACGCCAGCGGAATGACCTTCGATGAGTTCTGGTGTCTTTACATCAAGCCATGGTCGAATGAGGCAAACAAGCCTAGTGAGGCAATTCTCGCTTCTACCGACTGGCATAAGATCGGGAAGGAAGCGGAAGAAGCTCCCGCCGAAGAAGCCGCTGCCTCCCCCAGCCCGGCAGCGCAGTAAATCAAATCAGGGTCCGCAGGCCCTGATTTTTTAATATCCGAGATAGTTCAGAAAGCCCTGACAGCCTTCCAGCACATCCACCCATGTTTCTTCGAAATCCCCGGTGTACCAGGGATCCGCAACGCTTCCCGGCCGGCCGGTGTAATCCATCATCAGCGAGCATTTTCCTTCCGGATCATTGCGGAATACCCGCTTCATATTTCTGAGATTGGCATCATCCATCCCGATCAGGTAATCAAACCTGTCATAATCCCGGGGTGTGATCTGCCGGGCGGTTTTCCCGGCGCAGGAAATGCCGTGCTCTGCCAGTTTTCTTCTTGCCGGAGGATAGACGGGATTGCCGATTTCCTCCGATGATGTTGCGGCAGAAGAAATCTCAAACGCATCCTCAGCCCCGAGATCGTGAACCAGTTTCTTCAGAATGAATTCCGCCATGGCAGACCGGCAGATATTGCCGTGGCAGACAAACAATATTTTTACCTTATCTTGCATAAGCTGTCATATCCTTTCAAAACCGCTTCGTTAAGCCATCATTTTAACTTTTCAGTTTGCCTTGAGCTACAGCGTTTCTTTGCGTAACCCGGCATAAAATGGCATAGTTTTTCCCGAATTTGTAGTAAAAACTGTAGTAAATTTTCATTCCGTACTACACGCCTCAATCCGGTGCACTTCTTTCTCCACATCTTCAAACTGCATGTGCGTATAGATATCAAGGGTAATAGAAATCTCGCTGTGCCCTGCAAGATACTGAAGCTGTTTCAGTGACATTCCTGCCCGAACCATGCTCGTGATAAACGTATGCCTGCAGATATGCGGCGTGATCAGCGGGAGTTCCTCTTTATATGTGCGGTTATATTTACCGAGCGCATAATGGAAGTATTTCTCCCAATGCATAGCCACCGTCGGCCGTCCGTTTTTGTCCAGGAACAGAAATCCTCTGTATCCGTCAACTTCAGGTCCAATGATCTCGTTTTTGCGCTTTTCAAGAATTGAAACAAAGCACTGATACACGTTTTTTGTCATTGGAATATCACGTGTGCCGGATCCTGTTTTCGTCTCCTCGATGTAAAGGACACTGTTTTCGTTACGGAGAAGCTGATGTGTTACATGGATAATTTTGCGTTTCATATCCAAATCCGCTTCTGTAAGACCACAGAATTCTGAAATTCGCAGGCCGGTTTTAAAGAGAATATACATTCCTTCGTAATACCGCCGATAATGCGGATCTGCTTTCACAAATTCCAGAAATAGCCTCTCCTGCCGCTGATTGATTGCCTCACGGGCTATTGAATCATCTTTGATAAGATCCTTTAACTCGAAGTTAAACGGATTCTTTTTGATCAGGTCATCTTCGTATGCCATACGGAATGCGGGGTTTAGTACACCTCGAACACTGTGAATGGAAGAAAAAGATTTCCCGTCTTTTGTCTGCATACCAATGAGAAACAGCTTTGCATCACTGACTGTAATCGAAGAGATATTTCTATCCCCGAAGTCTGTCTGCTTAAGATAGTTGACAGTCGTTTTATAACCTTTTCTTGTATTGCTTCTTACGCCTGTCTTAGTGGAAACATATTTTTCCACCAGATCCGTTACAGTCATGTCTGCGCCGTCAGGATTAAGTCCTGCCATAATAGCGCACTGCAGTTTGAATTCTTTCTCTCTTAACGAGAGGTCTCTTTTCACTCCCGCGGGTGTTCTGTCATTCTTATCAAGCCGCCAGCTATAGAGAAACCGGCGCTTGCCTTTTGAATTGAAATAGGAAAATACATATCTTCCATCTTTTCGTTGTGATTCTCCATTTCTGAGAATCCGCCCGCGATTATCTCGTCTTCTTTCTGCCATTTTCACCTCCTATGAACAAGAAAACGAGACCAGCCATAGACAATACATATTGTACTATTGCCAGTCTCGTTCTGCCGTCGGATTTCTTCATTCTGTTAAACTGTAGTACAGTTATCCAGATACTCTTCCATCTTTTTCCTGTTTACAAGCAACTTCGTTCCATTTGTAATAAACAGCCCTTCACAGTATTCGGACATTGCGCGCAGTTTCTTTTCCCCAATGCCGAAATATGACGCTGCTTCTTTGATTGTGAGAAGATATTTTATTTCCATTTTCATCCTCCTTTCCCTAGTCATTCATATGTTTCACTTCCCAGGCTGAATAATCCTTCCGTATAATCTGGGCCATTTTCTTCCTTAGCAGCTAACGAATCATCGATTGCTTCTGCCAGTAATTCATTCTTGATCTGCCCTTTCATTTTCTCCTCTATTGCTTTTTCTCTACGAAGCTTTTCCTCTTCCAGCCGATTGAGCTTTTTATACCATTTCCGATACATCACCTCCTTTTCTTTTGACTGCTTCAGCTGCGTTTTCTTTTCGGAAATCTGCTCTTTCAGCTTTTCCTGCGTTCGGACTTCCTTCTGCAGATTTTTTAAAACGACACTCTTTTCCATTTAATTCCTCCTTTTGTAATTGCTGTTTTCAAAAAAACACATCATAAGATGAGCTCACAATGCATGTTTTTTCACCTGAATAATCGGTTTTTCATTTGGATCCATCCCCTTTCTTTGTGCTTGGAATACAAAAAAGCAGAGAACAGTATCTGCCCCCTGCAATAATGAAACTCAATGCATTCGTGATATCGCTTTTTAGCATTCTAGCACGTATTTCTGTCACGTTTGTGCCAACTTTTCTGCCATTAATTTTGGCACAATTGGGAAAAACGCAATCAAATTGAAACGCTTCTTCCTGATTTACCAATTAAAAATGCAGAGGATAGTGACAATTGTCCTCCGCAGTAACGAACCAGTTAAATTGATTGTGTTATTTCACCCATTAGCATATTAGCACCATTTTCCGGTCAGCGAGTCTCAACTTTTTCGAGGAAAAAAGTGAGACTCCGTGGAAAAATTGCGATTTATCGATTTGGTCTGCTTTTTCTTGAGGAAATATCAGTAAAGCTCATTCTTTATAAACCTCAATTTGCACTGCGTTGGTGCTAATCGGCTTGTTTAGCGGTTTTTCTGCTCAAAACATCACGATTTTTCACCACACATGGCGAATATAGGGCCAAATTGATGAAATGATCGATCTTCATATATAGATCCCTCGGT
>JAFWCM010000215.1 GCA_017536885.1 Solobacterium sp. | reverse complement strand
TTATTCGGTTTCTTCCGAGTCGGTCACAACCGAATAAAATCAGCACACAGACTACGCGCAGCTTCAGCCGGAAAAATCATCTGTTCTCTGATCATCGGAAAGGAAAAACCATGGATATTCAAATTCCGGCAATATCCATGGTTTACGGCTTCAGCGCAGCACCTTCTCGATCGGCTTGCCCTTCGCCAATTCATCCACCAGCTTGTCCAGCTGCCGGACCCTTTTCATCAGCGGATCTTCAATTGTTTCTACCCGGACACCGCACACCTTTCCTGTGATCAGCTCGGAGCGCGGATTGTACGCCGGCGCACCGGAGAGGAATGCGCCATAAGTGATTTCAGATGAGAGACTCCTGTCAATCTCTTTCAATGAATACCCCGTAAGCCACGAGGTCACTTCATCCACTTCCGCTCTTGTCCTCCCTTTTCTCTCCGCCTTCTGAATCAAAGCGGAATACACGCTGGCAAAGGACATCTCAAAAACTGTTTTTCTGGGCATAGTTCTACCTCTCTGATGCTCTTCTTAACTATCCGGATTTCTCATTCAGTTCCTTATCTTTTTGCATTTCTGAACTATCATACGGTTCAGGTTCTCATAAATCCTGTATCCTTTTTCAGGCCTTCATTTTCAAAGATACTTCTTTCTTCCCGCCCTGTTTTATGCATCAGAGGCAAACCTTTCGATTCCGGTTCGGAAGAATCAGAAGCGGGTCTGTGATGCAAAACGATCAGATCAGAATGCCATCTCAGGAAAAATCACCTCTCTGACGATGGGTCTTCAGGCGGCAGGACCGGGTTTCAGGGATGCAGAGGGATGGGCCGGCTGAGGGCGTAACGGCGGAATCTGCCGGCAGCGGATCGAAAGGTCAGTATCGGTCCCCGGACCGGAAGAACTGAAATGGTCCGCCGCTGTTGACCATGGTCATGTGATCGTTCTTATCTATGGTGAATGTTGCAGTATCTATTCCCCTCGGACTGTTTTCAGAGAAGTTAATCGTAAGCTCTCTTGTCTTTGCATCGTAATTAAAGGATTTCACATAGATCCAGCGGTTTTCATTCATATAGTTGTTCGCCGGTCCTTCATATTCCATAAAGGTATTTTCGCCCTCGATGTATAGCAGTGCGAGAACCCATTCCTTTGATATATCTTCTCTGTTATCATACTTATCCTTCAGGGACATCGGCACCCATACGCCGGAGAATACAGAGAGATCAGGGTTGAGTTTCAGTTCTACGTCTACGACCCCATTCTTCCCGGCCGGCGGCAGCTTTCCGATCTGAAGGCGGACATTGTCAGAATAGTTGTTTACGTGCAGGATCAGCCGATTCGGCGCTCCCATCTGCATGTAGTGATATCTTGTGCAGGAGTAGACTACGTTGGAGTTTTCTCTCGGGTAAGGCTGCACGCTTTCGGCGGTGTAGTCCTTCTTGTTGAGATTGGCGGGCTTGCATAGCAGATTGCCGAGGCGCATATCATTGGCGGTTCTGATGTTTCCTCTCATAAACCACATGTCTTTTTCATAGTCCTGGATGCGTTTGCCCTTCTCATAGCCGGAAAACTTTGACTGATCAAAGGTCTTTGCGGAAGGATCCACAACACTGAAGATGATCCTCTCATTGAGCATCGGAACAATTTCATTCTGGACGATGGATTCAAATAAAAACCTTGTTTTTATAAACTGATCCCGCTCAACCGCACGCACCCGTTCATTGACGTTTTTCTGCACATAAGCCATATGCATGTCGGTATATTCATTGATCGTGTCATTGTCCGGATCTTTCCAGTTTTTCTTCAGGTTTTCAATCATCTGCTGATCTTTTACCACCTGAGCAGTGTCATTGTAATATTTCATTCTTTTTCTGCCGAACGTGCTTTGCCATTTATGGAATCGCATACGACCCTCATAGTTTGCCCGCTCATTCTCCGAAAGGCCGTTCCAGAAATACCGGGCGTACTCCGTAGTCACCTGTTCAAGAGCACTTTTCACCAACTCGGGATCATTTTTGTATTTGAGCATGATATCACGCACCATCTTGTACATGGAATCGATATAGGTATCGGATTCTGCATCGTATGTTTCAAGGCCGCTGAGGGCGACTTCCCAGACATTATTGTCAAAATGAACAAGGGCGCTTTCCTGCAGGAGATAGGTCTGATAGGTATCCATTCTGGGGTAGGCATCGGGAATGGGCGGTTCTCCTAAAAGCTTCATCGTTATCTGCAGAAGACCGTGGGTGGTATAGGTGATACTGATGCCGCAGAGCAGGATGCCCAAAGGAAGAAAGATCGTTGCCCCGCCTGCGGTCGCGGTCGCGGCTGCGGCCCAGTCGGTAGCGGCCTTTTTTCCTATTGACGATAATATTGACATGGCGAGGTCGATCCCCAGAGCCCAGTTATCCTTTTTGAAAACCTCGAGGAATCCCATGATACCCTCGTCGTAACTTGCCTGATTCAAAGCAGTCAGGGTGATTGTGATATAGCCGAGATTATCGACAAATTTTTCGAAAATTCCGGTTTTCTTTGCGGCATATCCGATTTCCCTGAGACTGCCGGGAAGACCCTGGTAATCAAGCAGGCCAAGGCCAACGGACGCATAGTCATCATAGGAGAGTCCCTCTTCAGCCAGTTTGACAAGATCGATTATGTTTTTCTTTGACCATTCTTCATAACCTGCATGGGAATAAGCGATCTTTCTGTCCATGACGGGCATAGCCTGTTCATATTCCGGTTCATAGAAGATATTGGAGCCGAAGAAAGCAGGCTTCAGATAATCCGGGATTACTTCCGTGATCGTAGAGAAATGATCCAGATAGACAAGGTAGTTCTTTCTGTCTTCCGTGATGTCAAAACAGACATTTTCATATTTGCCGGTATCCGGGTTGTAATAGGCGATATAACTGTCTCTGTCATCGGAAGACATACGGGGGATGGTGATGACGTTGTGGCTGGTGAATTCATGCTGGCCGGAGGCTAAGGAAAGATCGTAGCCATAGAGTGTCATCTCCGAAGCTGCGTCATGTTTCTTTCCAAGAGTCCGTACGATCAGGGCATCCTCATCCTCGTTCAGATCCCAGCAGTTGAACTGTGCTTTGACCTGTCCATTGGAGGTATTCACAACCGCCTCCGCATTATCCCAGCGGAAGGACTGCTCTTCCTCCTCTGACTCTTTGATCTCTTCTTCGCTCCAGGTGGTTTCAATCAGAGCGGGGTTGCCGGGAGAGGATTCTTTTGTGATTTCATATTCGATATTGGCAAGTGCTTCATAATCCGTGTTTTCGATCGCTCTGATCAGTTCTTCCTGAGATGGAACATCTTCCTTGGTGAGTCTCGCGATCACTTCCGGAACCAGTCCGCCCGGTTGTTTTACGAAATATCCGGGCCATTTGAATCCGGCAACGGCGGTTTCGATAAGCAGTGCAAGGACCAACAGAAAATTAATTCCGCCGAACCATGACTTTTTCTTAGCGGCTTTTTTCTCTGCTTTCTTTCGCCTGGCCTCTTCCTTCCTGGCTCTGGCTTCTTCTCTTTTTTCGGACAGGCTTTTTTTCTCTCTGCCTTTATTCTGATCCGGTGCTTGGTAAGAAGGTTTTGGGGTTTCCGGCACATAAGACCCGACCGGCTTTCCGCAGCCCGAACAGAACAGGGCATGATCTGCGAGTTCTTTTCCGCAGTAACGACAGTATTTTGACATGATCTTCTCCTTTTCTGCAGGGCTTACTGTTTCACAAGGGCGACATTTGCGGGAATGCCGTTGCTTGCGGCCATGGAGCCGACGGCACGGATCTCCCCTTCCTCATAGAAGAACGAGTCGATCGATAGAGTTCCGGGGCCCGATGCCCGGATAGATCCATTGTCAAGAGAACCGGTGAAATCGGATGAGGTATCATCCGTTTCCCCTTCCCCGTCTTTATGGTAATAGGTATAGGTCCAGTCAATATGGACCAGGGTCCCATACTGACCATTGTCAATCCTTGCGTCACCCAGCAGATCGGCAATCATGTCGTTTTGATTGTCCGGGTCAAACAGGACATAGACATGATAGTTCCCATAGATCTCCATCGGATCCGTTATGCTGTATGCATTGGCGGGAATACCTGAAAAGAGTACCTCATTGCGGTACCAGTCAAACTCCTGAAATCTGCGGATTACGGAACTGTCTCGAGTACCGTAATCTTCTTCTCTGTACTCCGGAGAAGAAGGCGCAGGTGTGGGTTCATCCGTATTGGAAAAGATGCCGAAAGTCGACTGTCCGGTCGGGAACATGGGACCGGGGGAGTACTCAGAGCTTCCCGAATCGGAAGAATCATTTCTGGAATCGCGGTCGAGTTTAAAAGCCAGAGCATTCAGACGGAACTGATCATTCATAAAGCTCCGGTAAATCTGCACACCGAGATAAATATCTGCCGCAAGCAGAATCAATGTGATAACCCTTCGCATACGCACCTCCGTTTCTCATGATCCGATCTGTATCATGCGGTCCGGAACTGTCTGTCACTCCTGAAAACAGTATTCGGACACTGTGTGATCTTTCTTCATTATATCGTGGACATGCATGACTTTTTGGATTGCTGCTGCGGAATTAATAAAGACATGCGTTACAGATCTCTCAGCTGACGCAATGGATCAAAAAAGGGATTATTTGAAAAACGTGGGATGCATATGAGTATGGAAGTTTATCATAATCGATATTCGTCAATGCGGCTTCACCGCCACGTTTTTTTATTATCCGGGCCTTTGGTTAATCCGAACCATTTGAAGAATTTGTACATTTTTTCCGATCTCTCTTCCGCTCTTCATTCTCATCCGCCGTCACACCGGTGAAGAATAAAGATGAAGAGTTGTGGAGAAGTGTAAAAGCGGAAATAGGAAAAGAGTAAACATGCACGCATGTATTAATAACGCAAATATCTTAACTTCCGAAATATTACCCACTAAAATATTAGTATAAATGCCGAACCCTCAAATAAGCTTTAGGAATCGGCTTTTTTTGTGTTTTCAGCCTCTTGTTTAGTGTATAATAATAGTGGGTATTACCACTAGACAAAGGAGGCTTATTGTGTACTTCGATTTCACTGTTCCTGTCCCTCCGACAGAGGGTATTATCACCTTCAAAAAAATCAAAAATACTACTTATGTGAATTATGA
>JAFWCM010000214.1 GCA_017536885.1 Solobacterium sp. | reverse complement strand
TGATCAGAGCTTTCCCTCCGTCGGCTTTTTCTCTTCGCCTGTGGTTTCACCCGGAGCGGGTTCGGGAGACAACGGCTGTTGACTGTCGTTTCTCCTTCTGCCTCTTCCCTCATACGAAGGCTGATTGTTCCAGGGCGTTCCGGAGTCATCGAAGTTTCCCCAGGGCTGCGTGTTTTCTGATCCGTCCGGTGTATTCCAGAACGGCTGCTGGCCGCTGCCAGGCCGCTGCTGGTTTCCGCCCGGGCGGTTAAAGCCATTGCCGCCGAATCCGTTTCCGGAGGTATTTGAATTCACCCGGCTCAGGGTATCGGAGATCTCGGCACTGCCGAGCTGATCGGAGCCTTCATATACCGTGTAGGTATTTCCCCTGACCAGCTTGTCGCTCGCGATCACGACATCACTGTGATTTTTGGAGCTTTCATAGCTGAGAATGACATTGCCGCTGCTGTCTCTTACTTCAAGACGCGCCGACGGGTTGTTCCGTCCGATCCGGATCATCCCGACACTTCCGGAAGAAGGTGCCATCGCCATGCCGGCACTGCCGCCGGCAATCAGAGTGCCCTTGTTTACGGTAAAGCTGCCGGCATAATCAATCGCGCCGTTGCCGTTGTTTTCGGGGCCGTAAACCAGGAGCTCGCCGTCATTCATCGTGATCGATCCGTTGGAGTCGATGCCGTCGGCACCGGAATCGATCGTAATCGAACCGCCGTTGACGGTGATGGATGAACCGTCGTCCTGGTTCATGCCATAGGTCTTATCGCTCAGCTTATTGGCGGAATTGATGCCGTCATCGCTGGCCTTGATCACCACAGTTCCGTCATGGAAGACGATCGTTGTCGCTTCGATGCCCTCATAGCTTTCCTTCACAGTGACTGTGCCGCTGTTGATCGTCAGAGTATCATCCGCATGCAATGCGTCATCCCCGCTCGAAAGTTCGAGGCTTCCGCGGTCCACAGTCAGTGATCCGGAGGTATTGACGGCGTCATCACTGGCATTGACTGTGATGGTTCCGGAAAGCGTGATGGCTCCTTCTGCCTTGATGCCCTTGGCGGAAGAGGTCTCTTTCGTTTCCGATTCCGTCACTGCGGTTCTTCTGATCCCGTTATCCTCAAAGTAGTCGTCCTCTTCCCGGAAGAATTCATCGATGAAGTCTTCGATATCACCGAAGTCCTCATCAAAGCGGAATTCATCATAGAAGTCTTCAAAGCCATACTGCGGCCAGTCTTCAAATTCTTCATCCCGATTCTCTCCGCGCCGGAAGCCTCCGAAGAAGTTTCCGTTATTTTCGGTATGGGATTCCCCGTTCTGATACCCGCCGCCGGCAGCGATGGAGAGCCCGGTGTCGAGAACCTGAATGTCTCTGGTGGAAGAGATGCCGTCATCTTCACTGGTGATGTTTACCACACCTCCGCTCAGTATCACATCGGCCTGATCTTTGATCTCATCGGTCTCATCATCGGTACTGCCGGCTTTGAGGCCATCCTTGCCGGCGGTGATGTTGAGAATGGATTCTGTTACAGTGAGCGTTTCATTGGCGTCGATACCGTCGTTTCCTGTGGTGACGGCAAGGATGGCGCCGTTTACTTCCACATGATCATTGCCGTGGATTCCGTCTCCGTCTTCCCCGTTTACCACGAGTTCCCCGGAGCCGTTGATCACAAGATCATCCTTGGAATAGATGCCGCCCTTTTTCTCATCGGCGTTTTCTCCGGAAGAGGTGATCGTATTTTTCGTTCCGGCATAGGCGGTAAGGGTCACCTTCTCTGCATTCTGCACATACAGGGCAGGGCCAGTCTTGCTGGTGAGGTTCGCATTGTTCAGTACGAGATGTACCGGATCATCGCAGTTCACCGTGACTGTTCCGTTATTCAGTGTGCCGGCAAGCACAAAGGTTCCCCCTTCGCTGATCGCGACGGAGGAGCCGCTGACACTGACGCCCTTGCCGGAGCATTCCGCTGTATCTCCGGAAAAGGTGATCTTTACGGAATTCTTTTCATCATAGGATTCATCACCGCTTTCCTTCTGGCGGGATATCAGCGTCTGTGCTTTTGATTCGGAAGATTCTTTTTCTTCTGCTCTGGCACCGCATCCCGTCACCAGAAGCGCGGCCAAAAGAGAAGCGAGAAGTCTTTGATACTTCATAATTCACCTCCTTTTTACAGTTCATTCACTGTCGGAGCCAAGAGGCTTGACTGAATGGTGAGATTTCCGTTTCTTGTACGGATCATATCCAGCATTTCCTTTTCTCTGTTCTCATCCTTCAGTTCTACTTCATATCTCAGCTCATAAAGAGCACCGAGGTTTACGGTGCGCATGGAGATCAGCTTTGCATTTTCCGCATAGCTTTCAAAGATATCCGCAAACGCATCCGCATAGTTGAGATCCTCGGGGATCGTAATCATAAGATAACGCATGGAACTCTCTTTGGAAAAAAGAGAACTCTTTGCGACAAGAAAAGCCAGGCCGCTGATTACGACGGAGAATACCGCCGCAAATACTGCATATCCCATTCCGCAGGCAAGCCCTGCCCCCATTGCCAGGAAGACAGCTGCGATATCGCTGGCCTTTCCCGGCATGGAGCGAAAGCGCACCAGCGAGAATGAACCGGCTACCGCAACCCCGGCACCGAGATTTCCGTTGACCATCAGGATGACGACCATGACCATCACGGGAAGAAAGGCAACGGTCAGAGAGAACGATCTTGAGGCCTTGCCAGCCGTGTGGTAGGCACATGCAATGACAAGCCCGGAGGCAAGTGCCGCAAGTGTACACAGAGCAACCTGTGTCAGAGTCAGCTGTGAAGAAGTGAGTATTGATGTGAACATAATCTGTTTCCCTTTCCTGTATTTTCCATCG
>JAFWCM010000213.1 GCA_017536885.1 Solobacterium sp. | reverse complement strand
GGCTCTTCCTCTGTGGTCTCTGCCGCAGCTGCAGGCTGCTCGGGCTCCGTCTGCGGCACATACGACTCGGGCTCTTCCACTATGGGTTCTGCTGTAACTGCAGGCTGCTCGGGCTCCGCCTGCAGTGCTTCCTCCGTCTTCTGTTCTTCCGGTATAGTCACTTCTTCCTTGACGGGTTCTGTGATTTCCGCGGCAGAGAGAATCTCATCTGCGGTAGGTTCCGGGACAAGAATCACATCCTCTTCGATCTGCGGAATCGGCGTTCCGCATCTGGTGCAGAAACGCATTCCCAGCAATACCCGGTTTCCGCATTCGGGACAGTATCTGTATGTATCCATGCTTACTCCTATTCCGATCTTCAGAAGAGATCCTCAAGCTCATCCGATCCGAAGATATCATCCGAATCAAATTGTTCCGAAAGGCCATCCGTATTGATATACCAGTGCTTTCCTTCCAGAACCATCGGCACATTGATTTCCTCGCTGTCTTCCATGCCGAACCACGTGTAGTTTAGCTTCACCTTCACATCGCAGTGTTCGTCATCCTTGTAGTCCACATTCAGCACTTCAAGGGCAAACTGCGGGGCGGATCCGGTCATCTTCAGAAAACTGCCGATCGTGGAGATCCATTCGTGAACCTGCGGGTCGGCCTGGCCCTGATATTTTTCCCTTGCGGTTTTGTCAAAGCAGGAGACTATCGCTTCCTCATCCAGGAGGTTCAGCGCTCTTTCCATATCGACGATGGTTTCCGAAGGCTCATCCCTGAGCAGCGGCACCGATACGGCTTTGTTTCCGGAGAACACCTTCATTCCGACAAAGATCGCAATGAAGAGAACCACTGCGGCCGCCGCGAGAAAGATAGGCAGAACCGGCAGAAGGGACTTCTCCTCTCTGTGAATCACAACCGGCTGTTCTTCCCCGGGAAGTTCTTCCGCAATTTCCGTCACAGCGGGCTGATCCGGCTGGGGGTACTCTTTCTTTTTCTCCGCCGCCTCCGCTTCGGCGATCTGAAGAATCCAGTGCCGGAAGTCTTCCGGGTTGTCGAGGGTATTCAGATTCTGAAATGCGCGCACATAAACCTTGCGGGATGTTTCACGCAGATCCTCCTGAGCTATGCCGCAATAGGTAAGGCGCCTGCATACCTGGGGGTGCACTTCATGAATCAGAGCGGTGATCGCTTCCTTGTCTTTCACTTTGGCGCGGTCGACAAGAGCAGCGATTTTTTCATCAGACATAAAAGTTTCCATCTGCTCCACCTCCTGTTCTTTCGGCTCAGCCGAACATCGCAGAGAACCTCATAATGGTGTCAAGCAATGAGGTTATCCAGAACAACGCAAGACAGACGATTCCCGCCGCAAGGATCAGAAATCCCGATCCGGCAGTGACCGCACTGCGGATCCATCCGTTCCACGCAATGGGAAGCTCTGTGAAAATACTGCATAAAAGAATCACAAGGGCAAACAGGATCGCAAAGAAACACAGCGTCGGAAGTCCGAAGGAGAGAAACGCACTCAGAAGCACAAGCATTGCGGGCACCGCAATCCAGCCTCCGGCTTTCTGAACCGCCTTGCGGAAAACAAATTTCTTCCCGTTGGATTTTTCACAGACTGCTATGATTGCCATCAACAGGCCGAAGATGACCAGGGTGAAGATCGCTGCGCTGAGCAGCCGCTCCCCGATGCCTGCATCCCGAAACATCCCGGACGTGTTCACAAACTCTTTCATTCCCAGCTCTCCCAGCATCTTTCCGATCGAAGAAGAGATTTTGGAAAACAGAGAACGGCTGATGCCTGAGAACAGAACGAGGTTTCCCACAAAGGCGAGGACAAATGCCGCAATGGCTGCGGGCATTGTAAAAGGCACCTGTCTCAGCGGATCTTTCAGCACCTCCGCCAGGGGCGCAAAGGCTTTCAGGCTCATTCCGCCGGAAGCCGGTTTTGCCGGCGCAGAAGGAGCTGCGACGGGAACTGCACGAGACGGCTCCTCAAAAACGGCAGCGCTCCGGGGTTCCTGCGGAACTACGGCTGTGACTGTTTCCATCTTCTTTCCGCACCAGCCGCAGAAAACGCTGTCATCGAATGTTTCTTTCTGACAATATGGGCACTTGATCATATCCAGACCTCCGGTTTCGTTAATTATACGATTTATTCAACGGTTTTCCCCATCACGGTAAAGTTCGTGCGATATCCCGAAACAATATCTTCATACACCTCTTCCAGCTTTTTGCCGCCATGGAGCCAGACTTCCGAACTCACGGAAAGATCCTCCAGAGACAATACTTCCTCATCGTTGATCAGCACATTCTGAAAGATCACCGGACAGTAGAATTCCCGCAGGGCTGCACCGCTGTCCGATGCCTCGATATGCATGATCAGAACAATGCGGTTCCGAAACTGCGCACTGCGCCCGGAAGAGGTCTCAGGGCTGACCACATACACACCTTTCGGCCAGACGTTCACTGCCCGCATGCCGCTGAGGGGGTCTTTTCCGCCCGGGTCAGCAGCTTCGGAATACCTGACGCTGTCGCTGAAAACCGCCGAGCGCAGGCTTTCCGCCGCCTTATCACAGAGCTGGCCGTATGCCGCATCGGAAAAATCCTCGACTGTGACCGGATACCTCGACAGGGAAACCACGGTCGCATCCTTTTCTTCCTGTTCGGCGGTTTTGCCGAACTCCTTTTCCATCTCGGGGGTGATTACCGCTCTCACCATGATCACATCGCCGATGGAAAGATTTTCCGAGGGCTCACAGACATAGGTCACCCGGCTGAGAAACGGATCATTGCTGGTACTGACCACCCGGGCGGTTCCCTTTCCGTTTTCACCCGAGAAGCTGACTTCAATCTCATCAAACACATCCACTTCCTCGAGCTCCTGCAGACCGTTTACCGTGAACTCCATGGATGTCCGGGAGAACGCTACGTGATTTCGTTCCGCATTCTCCGCATTGACGACAACTTCCAGGGTAACAACGTCGCCGTTGGACAGACCTTCATTTTTCGAAATGACGAGGGATATGACCTCCCCGTCAACGATGCGGCGGCTGTCCGCACTCATCTTCGGGGCATCGATCGATGCGCTCGCCGTGCCGGAGCCGTCTCTGCCGCTCACCTGATAACTGATATAGGGGATGGGATCGATTGTCACCGTATCGGTGGTATAGCGGTAATAGGCATATCCGCCCCCAAGCACCGCCGCCATCAGGATCAGCGCCAGCACAAGAACCCATCCGCTCTTCTTCTTTTTCTTCTTCGGCTGTTTTTCTTTCGGAGCGCTCTGTTTCTGTTCCGCTTCCCGGGGAGTCTCTTTGTTCTCTGTCTCCGCATACAGTTTCTGTGCATACGGATTGCCGAGTCCTGCGGCCTTCTTCAGCCACCGGGTATCTTCCATAGCTTCGAGATCTCCGCAGTAAAGCTCGAGAAGCCGTCTTGTCTGTTCTTCGTTCAATGCTGCGATTTCTCTGTCTTTTCCGCTGCCAGAATAATATCTGGCCAGAAATGCATCGGAAGCGTCGCTGTCTTCCTTCCATGCCTGCTGTAAATCTTTGATTTCTTCCATAAATTACAGGTCCTCTTCTTTTCGGAAAACCGATATCTTAATGATAACACTCTCAATAACTGGTAAAATGAAGTCTGTCAGTTCCGCGTCATGCGGTATTGGGAGGGATCAGATTATGCTAGACAACAGACAGCTTCAGGAATGCATTGATGATATCCG
>JAFWCM010000212.1 GCA_017536885.1 Solobacterium sp. | reverse complement strand
TGCTGGGGCAGAATGTCAACGCCTACGGCAAGGATCTCGGCATGGAGGACGGATTCACTGATTTATTGAGACAGGCGGCCGAAACCGGGATCGAACGGATCCGCTTTTACTCGAGCCACCCGCGGGACTACAGCGAAACCACGATCGATGCGATGCGCGAATATCCCAACATCATGCCGGCCCTGCATCTGCCGGTGCAGTCGGGCAATGATGAGATCTTAAAAAAGATGAACCGCGGCTATACCTCGGCGCAGTTTCTTGATCTTACCGCCCGGATGAAGGAAAAGATTCCCGGCATCACCTTTACCACCGACCTCATCGTCGGCTTTCCCTCCGAGACAGATGCGCAGTTTGAGGATACCCTGAAGCTCGCGGATGCCTGCCGCTTTGACAGCGCCTTTACCTTTGTCTATTCGCCAAGGGAAGGAACTCCCGCTGCCGATATGGAAGACAACGTGCCCTTTGCCGTCAAGAAGGAAAGGCTCGCAGTACTCAACGAGCGGATCGGTCACTGGGCAAGGGAAAACAACGAAGCCACAGTGGGAAAGGTTCTGAAAGTATTGTGCGACGGCACCTCGAAAAAGAACGAAGCCGCATTAACCGGATACAGCGAGGAAAACCGCCTGGTCAATTTTACCGGCGAGGGGATTAAAGAAGGCGAGATTGTTGATGTGACAATCACAAAAGCACGCTCATTCTCACTGTTTGGCGAAGCCTTGCCATTGTCGAAGAAGGATTTCGCGGTATAATATGGATATAAGTTTCACTACAGCACGGAGGAATAATCTATGAGCAGAATACGTATTTTTGCCCTCGGCGGTCTCGACGAAGACGGCAAGAACATGTATGTAGTTGAGAATAATAACGACATTTTTGTGGTTGAGTGCGGAATCCGCTATCCGGATGCGGACGAACAGCTCGGCGTGGAGATGATCATCCCCGATTTCCAGTACCTCGAAGAGAATCAGGACCGGATCAAGGGCGTGTTCATCACGCACGGCCACGAAGATGTGATCGGAGCGCTCGTTCATCTTCTGAAGCAGATCAAGCTGCCGGTCTATATGGCACCGCTTACCGCAAGGCTGTTTGAGCGGAAGGCGAGAAAGGCGGATCTCAGAGACTATCAGATTCACCGGGTGCGCCGCAATGCGAGCTTCAAGATCGGCAAGACGGAAATCCGCACCTTCGGCACCACCCAGTCGATCGCCGACGGATTCGGCGTCGCGATCCGCACCGATGACGGATATGTCGTCTACACCAGCGAATTCATCGTCGACTACGATATCAAAAACGATGCCTTCCGCTTCGATGTCTCCGATGTCACCGAGCTCGGCTCCCGCGGCGTCCTTGCGCTTCTCAGCGAGTCGGTCGGTTCCACCCGGGAAGGCCACTCCTCCCCGAACCACCGCATCACCCATCAGATCGAGCCGATCTTCGATGCGGCCCAGGGAAGAATCGTGATCACCGCCTACAGCCAGAATCTCTACCGGGTCATCGAAATGATCGAGCTTGCCAACAAGTTCAACCGCAAGATCATCATCTACGATGAGGAGCTGCGGGCTTTGATGGCGGATATGGCGGAACTCGGCTATTACCGGATTCCCGCGGGTCTTGAAATCGCACCGCAGAACTATTCCAATGATGTCGACAATGTCGTTGTGATCATCGGCGGCACCGGTTCCACGATCTTCCGCAAGGTCCACAAGATCGCCAGCCGGGAAGACAACCTGATCCAGCTGCGCAGCACCGATACCGTGATCATCGCATCTCCCGCAGTGCCGGGCACAGAGCGGGCCGCATCCAACATGGAAGATGACCTCTACAAGGAGACCAGCCGCGTCTATGCGGTGGATTCCAAGCGGACCTTCTCCATGCATGCATCCATCGAGGATCTCAAGATGATGATCTATCTCATGAACCCGCAGTACTATGTGCCGGTGAAGGGGGAATACCGCCAGCTGATCTCCAACGCCAACATCGCTCTTGACATGGGCTATCCGGCCAACAATATCATCGTTCTCGAAAACGGGCAGGTGGCGACGATCAAGGACGGCGAACTGCAGCGCGACTTCAAGAATGTGCCGACCGGAGATGTCATGGTATCCGGCGGCGACTCCCTCGATGCCCAGGGCATGGTGCTCAAGGACAGAGAGACGCTGAGCACGGAAGGCGCGATCATCGTCGGCGTCGTGATCAACCATGCGACCAAGGAAATCATCGGCGGCCCCGATGTGCAGAGCCGCGGCGTCATCTACCTCAAGGATGCGGACTACATCATCCGTGAAATCGGAAACATCATGGAGGAGACGATCGATGATTCGGTGGCGGAAGGCCGCTACAGCAACCTCGACTGCCGGTCCGAGGCAAGGGACAAGATCGCCCGCTATGTCATGAAGGAAACCGGAAAAAAACCGATGATTTTACCGGCAATCGTGGAAATCAACACTAAGGATTAACGCCTCAGAACAGCCATACGCAATGCCCTCGGGACTCCCGGGGGCTTTCTTATGCCAGGCACTGAGAAATTGTGATTGGACGCCAGTCAGAGCCGGCGCAAAAAATGAATTCTCGGGATGGGGAATGAGGTGCGTTGTGGTAGAATATCGGTTAATGACTAAGAAGAAAACAGTAAAGAAAACGACCCGGAAACCTGCCTCCGGAAAAAGT
>JAFWCM010000031.1 GCA_017536885.1 Solobacterium sp. | reverse complement strand
CCGGCCTTGTGAGCGCCGTAGATATCATTGCGGAACATATCGCCGACATAGGCGCATTCCCCGGTGGATAATCCCAGCATCCCCGCAATCTTTTCAAAGATGCGTGCATCCGGCTTGGCGTAGTCGGTTTCGCCGCTGGCAATCGCCGCGTCCACCAGCTCTTCCAGTCCGTTCTTCCGCAGCTTTGCCCTTTGTCCATAGGCCTCCCCGTTGGTCAGAATCCCGATTTTATAGCCTCGCTGTTTCAGCGTTTCCAGCACCGAGAACGCATCCTCGAACAAAACGGAATTGCGCCACTGATTGCCCAGCCAGTATTCGTGAAGATTCTCCCCGAGATCGATTCCGAATTTCTCCAGTATGCCGTTTCTGACATAGGAACGGTTGACCTCGCCATGCTGGTCGAGAATCATCATGTGCTGCAGAACCATCTCGCGGTCCCACGGATCAAGACCCGGACAGACCCGGTCCAGAACTTCGCAGAACGTCCGATAGCTGTATTTCTCCCGGTCGCCGAGCGTATCGTCGAAGTCAAAGATAATCGCCTTGATATCCATAAAAAAACATCTCCTGTAAAAATAGTTATCCGATGGGCAGATAGACCTGCTGTCCCCGCGAGTGAAAGGAATGAAACAGCCCCGCGGCACTTGCCCGCATCGTCTGTTTCCTCACGGCAATGCCGGAAATATCATTCCCGGGCGTCTTTGCCCGCACCAGGGTGATATGGGGACGAAACGGTGCGGGATCCGGGCTGAATCCCCTCTTTGTCAGCTGTTCGATCAGCGCTGTCCGGTACGCCATGAGTTCCTGCGGACATTCCGCATGAAACACGATCATCTCCTTATGATAGCCGGGAAAGACTTCCAGCTTGTCAAAGGTGAGCTCACACTCCGGCAGGGTAAGAGAAGCGAGGATCTGCAGAACTTCTTTCGTCTCTGTCTCTTTGATCTTGCCGAGATAGGCCAGGGTGATATGGTGGTTTTCCGGTGCCGGATAGCTTCCGATCACCCTCTCTCTCAGAATTCCCTGCAGGCGCGCCGCCTCTTCTTTGACCTGCGGTTCGGGAGGCAGGGCAATAAATACAATCAGTTCGTTTTCCCTTCGCATCTTTCAAAGAACTCCTTCAGGTTTTCCGTATACAGATTCGGATTGACGATCGAAGAAATCAGGTGCGATGCCCCGGGGACGATCACAAGTTTCTTATCCGCTTTGCATGCCTCAAAATTGCGCAGCGTGTTTTCCGGTTTTACAAAATGGTCCTCTTCACCATGCAGGAAGAGAACGGGAAGGGTATTGGTTTCAAGTGCCCTGCCGACATCCCCTTCCTCCAGAGTAAATCCGGCAATCTTCCGGCACCAGTATTCCATGAAATACATCAGGGGATACGGAAAAAGATGAAATGACTCGCGGACGCGGTCTTCAAAGGTGCTGCGGATCGAAGAATAGCCGCAGTCCGCAATGATTCCCTTCACGCCGTCAGGAAGTTCGAGACCCGAGGCAAGAAGCACGGTTGATGCGCCCATGGAAACACCGTAAAGATATACCGGCAATTGTTTCTCATTTCTTTTTTCGAGCCAGTCACACCAGCGCTTCACATCCGTCTTCTCTTTAGCGCCGAAGGTGATGAAGTTTCCCTCACTGCGGTTGGTGGCTCTCTGATCGATCAGAAGCAGATCAGAACCGTGTTCATGAAGCCAGCCGGCAATGGCAGAGAAATCCTCGATCGGATTGCCGCGGTAGCCATGGGCGCAGAGCACGATGCGCTCCGCATCCGCACAGGGAAAATAAGATCCCTTCAGAAGATACCCCTCTTCCGAGCGGACCGAAACCTCTTCCAGCGGCCGGGAAGCCAGCCACTCCTTCTGTCTTACATGCTTTTGCCAGTATTGTTTCCAGATTCTTTTCTCCTCGGCATCTTTTTCCTGATCACCTCTGCCGGGAAGGGTTTCCCCTTTGCGGCTGATCGCAAAGCGGAAGAACCAGTACGCCAGGGCACTCATGCCGGCCGCGGCCGCAACCGGAAGGCCGAGGATCCACATTCGATTTTTTCTGTTTTTCATAACCATTATTTTATCATTCCCTCTTCCCACGGGCCCGGGATTCCAAATCTTTTCGGGGGTTCAGCTCCGGAAAACCGAAATGTTCCGTGCCTTCCACTGGAAATTCTGAAAAGATCACGTACAATGCATATAGGAAAAAGGAGGGGACCATGGCAAACAAAATCTGTGATTTCTGTCTGGAAGAAGGGCGCGGGCTGTTCCGTCAGCCGGAAACTCTGCCGGACGGACACTGCGTCTGCAGAAAATGCCGGAAGATTATAGAAAGCTACGATCTCCCCGTAAAATACGACCTGTTCCAGCTTCTTGTCACCGCCGAGCCGTACATGCAGGAAATGATGATGGGGGATTATCTCGAACATCACAAACCGGCCGACGCGATCGCAAAGTATTTTCCGATTCAGAAGATGCGCCTTCATGAAGGCGAACACTGCATCAATGTCAGGGAAGCTTCCATTACCGTCAGTGCGTTCGCCATTCCCGCCGAACCGGCAGTGGCGAGGATCTGCGATATCGGGAAGTCTGACATCGCCAATCTTTCCGACGCCAGAGACAAGTCCAAAGAGGTTAAGGGCATGCTTTACGAAACGGATGCCGCATTGTATTTCATGAGCGACCGCTTCATCAACTGCCACCGTCTCTCAAGCGTTGTCTCCGACCACACCGACACGAATGCGATCCATGTGCTTGAGCGCGGCAAGGAATTCACCTACCGCATTCCCCATGCGGATCTCTTCCATCTGCGCTCCACCTTCTATCACATGGCTGTTGCCATGAGCGAAAACAAGCAGAAGAGCCTGATCTATCTCGCCAGTGAAAACACGATGACTCTGACATCCGGAAAATACAACGTTCCGAAAAACATCAAGAGCGGCGTTTACTGGGTCAGCCCGGTGGACGAGGCGGATCTCTCGGTGCGCGATGCCAACGGAAAACTCCATTCCGTCCGGCCCGGAAGAGTGCGGATCGATGCGGGAAGCACGCTGGAGGTCAACGGAGAGTATCAGTTCCGCTACAACAAGCGGGAAAGACCCGAAGAAGAGGAATGAAACACGGCCCGTCCGTGTTTTTTCTGTGTGCCCGGATTGAGGAAACATTTCTTCTCTGCTACCATGAATTCCGAAGAAATCAGGAATGGTTCGGGCGGCAGGAGTGAACGCTTTTCGTTCCTCAGGGATAAAGGAAACAGGTGATCCGAAAGATCCTCCCGATCTTCGACAGACAAGCCGTGCCTTGTCATGGCTTTCTTTTTTTGAAAGGGGAAAGAACTGTATGGAAAAGAAAAAGACCGTCATGATCGCTGCCGCCGCAGTGATCACCGTCATCGTGCTGGGGCTGATTTACGTTCTCAGCCGGCCGAAACCCGCTGCTGCGGTAAACAAGCATGTGGTGCTTGAGGTAAAAGACGACACCGGAGCGGTAAAAAGTTATTCTGCCGATACGAATGCGGCATACCTCGTCAATCTGATGGATGAGCTGAAGTCCTCTTCGGATTTCACCTACGAAGCACAGAACGGCGATTACGGACTCTATATTGTTTCCGTCAACGGACTCACCGCAGATTACAATGTCAACCAGGCCTACTGGTCAGTCTATGTCAACGGCCAGTACGGCAGTTACGGCGTCAGTGAGCAGCCGGTCACCGACGGAGATACCTACACTCTGGCTTACGAGAAATAAGAGATGGACCGACACAGCGCCGTTTACCGGTTCGTCATGGTCGCGGTGATGACCGCCGTGCTCGAAGCCGCCAAATTCGCATTGAATGCGATTCCGAATGTGGAGCTCATCTCTCTTCTCCTGATGGTGTTTACCACCCACTTCGGCTGGAAGGACACCATGAAGTCCGCCCTGCTGTTCGCTGTGATCGAAAGCATCTGGTGGGGCATAAGCATCTGGACGATCACCTATTTCTACGTCTGGCCGATTCTGGTGCTGATCTGTTCACGGCTGGATGACTCCGTTTCCGTGCTTTTCCGCTCCTTTGTTCTGGGGCTGTTCGGATTGCTCTTCGGCCTGCTCTGCACGTTTCCCACCCTGCTTACCGCCGGCCTCAACGCCGCCGTAGCCTGGTGGATTGCCGGCATTCCGTTTGATCTCATCCACGGCGTTTCCAATTTCGTGCTGTGCCTGCTTCTGTACAGGCCGCTGGTCCATGCCCTGGCAAGAATCCGAAAAGCACGGGCATCCGAAGTATAAAAAAAATCCGCTGTGCATGATTCGCATTACGGAAAAAAGAAAAGAAAACCCGGCAGAGAAAGCAGTCACGCTTTGATCCGGGGCCTGTCAAGTAGACACCCAAAATATCTAAAGTAATGCCTGCCCAATCGGAGCTGTTCCGGTTGGGTTTTTTGATATGTTCAATTCTGCTAAATGCTGCTTGTAGTTTTGAATCCTGCGATTGATCGGAAT
>JAFWCM010000030.1 GCA_017536885.1 Solobacterium sp. | reverse complement strand
TTTGAGTATGAAAACGACCGGCCGGTAAAGCAGGTCTTTCATGAAGTCAATAATGAACAGGATATGGTGACAAAGTTTGCCTATACGATGAACGGCGATCTTCCCGCTGAGAGAAGACAGCTGGATGAAAGCGGGAATGTGACGGAAACGGTCACCTATGACGCCTCGGGAAGGATCATCAGTATTATTGCGGAAAACAGGGAACAAACCAACCGCGAGGAAAAATACTTCCAGTACGGAACAGACGAACCGTATTTTACCCTTGTCCTGCATGAGAACAGATATGCGTCCATGGATGGATCAAATGCCGAACATATGGAAGAAGTCGATTCCGTCATCCTGACGGTGAATCAGGGGCTTTTGCAGAAGACGGTAAACAACGGACTCTATGCCAACTGGGATCAGGAGGATCAGAAGGAATGGCAGAGATTCAACGGTACCTACACCGCCGAATATGATCCTGACGGGATCATATCGAAAACCTCAGGCGTATTCCGGGCCGGACCGTCCGGAGATCAGGATAAGTTTGAACTGACCGTCGAAGAGGGTAAAGTAAAAGAGGGCGTGAAATACCGCAGCGACGGCAAGGGCGGTTGGATGAAGGATGAGAAGTTTGAATTCGAGTATACCGATCTTCCTGTCTCAAAAGAGCGTTACGCTTCGATGATCAACTGTTTCCTGACCAGCGGTGGCACCTACTACATCTTTCACTGGTATTAATCGAAAAACCGGAGAGTTCGGAATTGTCCGAAACTTCTCCGGTTGTTTTCTTTCTCAGGAATTCTGATTCTTCCGGTAGCGCAGCCGCCAGTACTTATGACGGGCCCGCACCTCGAGGGATTTTACCTTCTTAAAGCGCCGGTATGCTTTCTCCTTGTACACATAGTCGAACTCGCCGATCTGCTCGATGAATTCGGGGCCGAAGGAGCGCTTGTAGGAATACAGGCCGTATTCACTGTCCTCTTTGGACGTGACGCCGGAGAACCCGCAGAGATCATACCGCAGCACGCCGAGGCTCTTCATATCATTCATCGCAAAGACGTGCAGGTTGTCGACCGGCTTGATGAAATTGAATTCCTTGTGGTTATAGGTATACAGATCCCAGCTCATATCGCCTTCATAGAGGAATAAACCACAGGCAATTGCCAGTTTGTCGCCATACTTGTTCAGTAGTTCCTGTGCATGCGCAAGATCCTTTTCCTTGGCTTCTCTGGCCTCGGGGTCCTTGCGGTATTTTCTGGAATCGAGCTCGGCCTGAATGCCCGTAATCATGGCTTCCAGGGAGATTTCCGTGACATAGAGTCTTGCGTGATCGCCGAAGCAGGAAAGCAGAGAACGGAAGAAGGAGAGAGGATGGGGCGGAAAGCCGTCGATCTCTCCCAGCATCGCTTCGAATTTCATCAGGGAGGGAAGATCTTCTTCACTGCCCAGACGGGTGAATACGCCGCTGACCTTGTGGCGGTTGAGGCTCGTGCGCCTTGGTTTGGAGAAGGTTTTGATCACTTCCTCCATCGAGGGAGAAAGGTCGGTGATCAATGTATAGCGGTTGGTCCAGCTGCCGTCATAGGCATAGCCGTAACCCTTATGATGAAAGCCGATCTCCTTCAGGGATTCGGTAATCGATTCGTTGTTTATTCCGTCAATCTGGTTGCCCAGGATATCGCGGCTGACGCGGATCACATCGGGATCGATGCGCAGAAACTGGACCCCGGTATCTCCGGCAAATTCGATCAGCGATTTCATGACCTCTTCGAGAAGGGCCGGGTTATTGTAATCCAGGCAGGGACCTTTGGGTACATAGCAATAGCGGTGCCCGAAGAAGGACCCCAGCAGAACCATCGCCGTACCAATGAGCTCCTCATTGTCATAGAAGCCGAGAAACACATGCTTCAAGCCTTCGGTTTCTTCCTTGAACTTCGCCCAGGAGCTGGTCTTCATATAATGGACAAAATGACTCTTTCTTACAAAAGAGTCGAGGATGTCCGCAGTGATTTCTCTTCGCTGTATCATTCGTTCTCCAGCTGCTGAATTGAAAGATCAAGACGGCGGAGGGTTTCTTCCTTTCCGAGAATTTCCGCGATTTCAATCGCACCGCCCGGGGTAGACTGCTTGCCGGAGATCGCTATGCGGAGCGGGAAGAGCACCTGTCCGTTCTTGACGCCCATCTTTGCGGGAAGCGCCATCAGGGTTTCATGCAGTGTATCAAAGTCCCAGGACTGAATTCCTTCCAGTGCGCTGCGGCATTCCTTCAGTGCCGAGAGAGCGATCTCGGGATTGGTCTTCATCTTCTTGTTGTTATAGAGATCATTGGAGAACGAAGGGAAGGTGTCATAGAAATCGAGCATCGGGGCGATTTCGCTGAGGGTGTTGGCTCTCTGCTGGACACCGGCTGCGATCTTCTTGAGATCATAATCGCCCTTAACCGCTTCCCGGATATAAGGCTCGACAAGTCTGAAATAGGTGTCGAGATCCATGCCGCGCAGCCAGAGACCGTTGACGCTGGTGAGCTTGACGGGATCGAAGATCGCGCCGTTCTGACCGATGTGCTTCACATTGAATGCCTCAACGAGCTCATCGAGAGTAAAGATCTCGCGGTTGCCTTCCGGGCTCCAGCCAAGCATCGCGATGTAGTTCAGCACCGCCTCAGGCAGATACCCCTTGGCCATGAGGTCCTGGAAGGAGGCGTCGCCGTTGCGCTTGGAGAGCTTGCTGTGCTCATCCTTCATGACGGGCGGACAGTGAATATAGCGGGGTTTCTCCCAGTCAAAGGCATCGTAGATGAGATTGTACTTCGGGGTAGAGGAAAGGTATTCCATGCCGCGGACGACATCGGTAATGCCCATCAGATGGTCATCGATGACATTGGCGAAGTTGTAGGTGGGGAAGCCGTCGCTCTTGATCAGAACCGCTTCATCGAGGGTGGAGTTGTCCACGGTGATCGTGCCGAACACCTCATCATCAAAGCTGGTGGTTCCTTCCTGGGGAATCGTCTGCCGGATGACAAACGGTTCGCCGGCATCGACCCGCTTCTGTGCCTCTTCGAGACTCAGATTACGGCAGGGGTCCGCATAGCTGCGGTTGCTGTCATCGGCGTTTTCCGCCTTTGCCTTTTCGATCGTCTCTTCATCACAGAAGCAGTAATGCGCCCCTCCGCGTCTGATCAGCTCTCTGGCATAGTCCATGTAGAGACCGGATTTCACCCGTTCGCTCTGCACATAGGGACCGACCGGTCCGCCGACATCGGGTCCTTCATCATGGGAAAGACCGCACTGTTTCATCGTGTCATAGATAATATCCGTAGCGCCTTCGACGAGACGTCCCTGATCGGTATCCTCAATGCGGAGGATGAAGACTCCTTCGGGATCTTTCTTCGCAATGAGATAAGCCCAGAGGGCGGTTCTCAGATTTCCGATATGCATATAGCCGGTCGGACTCGGCGCAAATCTAGTACGTATGCTCATAACATCTCCTTACTGTACTGAACTATTGTACCCCCAAACCACTCAGGCGGGGTTTGTCTTATTTTCTGATCGGGGGAATATCGATGCCGCGGATCGCCAGCATCGTCAGGTCATCAAACTGCGGCGCCCCCTGCAGGAAAGTATCGACCGCTGTTTTCATATCGTTAAGAAGTTCTTCCGGCTTCCGGTCGGGATTCCGATTCAGGGTTGCGACAATGCGGTCCATGCCGAAGAGCTGATTGCTTTTGTCGGTCGCTTCCGGCAGACCGTCGGTATAGACAAACAGGGTGTCATCATTCCCGAATTCCATCTCATATTCCCGGTATTTCATGCCCGGCATCGATCCGATCACCAGGCCGTGGGGATCCTTGATCACTTCAAACGAACCGCCGGCTTTCCGGAAGATCGGATATTCGTGGCCGGCATTGGCGCAGGTCATGATGCCGTTTGGAATATCCAGGATGCCGAGCCAGATCGTGACAAACATGTCGTTCTTGTTGTTCTGGCAGATGGTGTCATTGACCTTTGCGAGCACTTCGGCCGGGGAGATGCCGAGCGTCGTATAGTTTTTGACGATAATCTTGGACATCATCATAAACAGTGCGGCCGGTATGCCCTTGCCCGAAACATCCGCTATGATCAGGGCCAGATGATCATGATCGATCAGGAAGAAGTCATAGAAATCGCCGCCGACTTCCCGGGCCGGATTCATCGAGGCAAAGAGCTCGAATTCACTGCGGTCGGAGAAGGCCGGGAAAATGCTCGGCAGCATATCCGTCTGAATGCTTTCGGCAAGCTTCAGTTCGGTTGAAAGCCTGGTCTTTTCTTCCGTCAGAACTTCGAGATCCCCGACATAGGTATTCATGTCTTTCTCCATGCTGTTCAGGGAAGCGGTGAGATCCTGAAGCTCGAGAATCCAGCCGGAGTAGATATCCTCAAATACGTTAAGTCCCTGATTTTCCCGATAGGAGGTGACAAACTTCTTCGAGGCCTTTGTGATGTTTTTGAGAGGATTGAGCACATGCCGGTTCAACGCGAAATAGAGAGCGGCGCCGATTACAAGCGTGACCAGAAGACAGATGCCGAGGGCACGAAAAATAAATTCGTGAGCCTGGTCGAATACCGACTGCACCGGAATATCCGAGAGGATGTAGGAATAGATCTCATCCGCTTCGAAGGTGCAGCAGGGAAAGCCGTCGGTATGAACCTTGCCGTACGTTTTGCTTTCGGAGATATA
>JAFWCM010000211.1 GCA_017536885.1 Solobacterium sp. | reverse complement strand
TACTTCTCTGCTTGTTTTTTTGTCAGATAGCGTGACAGGGCAGTTATGGCATCCCAGAGGGTTCCGCCTTCTGCGGCAGGGGTGAAATCAAGAGCCGCATACTCATATTTTGTCCAGTCGTCCGGCCAGAGAACCTGTCTGTTCATTGTGTCGAGTTTTTCGATCGCATGAGTTTTTGTCTCTTCGGACAGAAAATCCGCTTCCTGAATGATTCCGTAATATTTGGCAATGACCTCTTCGATGAATTCCCTGATTCTGTCTTTATCTTTCTGATCGAGATATCTTTCACAGTAAAGTCTTGCGACAGGCCAGTCCAGAAAGCCGTTTACCATCTGCGAAAGAGCGATCTCATCCGGAAGTGATCCGGCAGTCCCGTTGATCTCATTTGTGCATTCCGTAGCCCAGTCATAACATTCTCTGTCCAGAACAGACGCATACGGCTGAATGCCGTTAACGATCATATAATCCTTGATTCGATCCAGATTCTCTTCCGTATAGAGGCTGTTCAGTTTCTCGATATTCTTCGGCTGCATTACCAGATAGGTTTCGGCTTTGGGGAACCCATAGACTTTTTCCATGGTGTCAAGAATCGGCAGGCTGCCCTGCAATTTCGTTAATTCTTCCCGGGTATAGTGATTGTTGACCATCTGTATATAAGATGGTGATTTCATATCTGTCTGGGTAAGCATCGACGAAGCGAGCTTTGTTTCAAAGGACAGACAGTTCTCAATCATTCTTTGGGCATCTTCTTCCGTATAGCCGAGTTTCAAAAGCAGGCGCCTGGCAAAGGTTGATTTTGCGTCCTTTGTGATCTGTCCCAGAGGAGTGATCTCTGTGTATTCCGCCGCATCGTTTAACATGAGATCCGGCGAGACTACGGTAAGGATACTGACGCTGCTGTTGTCAGGGTCGGCATAACTATGGCAGCTGTATGGGTTACTCAGGCGGTCTTCGATCGGTGCTTCCGCGAGATAGGCTGTCAATGCGTCCAGGGAGTCAATTGCCTCCACCGCATCTGTCATCTTTTTCAAAGGTGCCGCGCCGACTTTGTTGCGGCTGTCCCAGTCAGAGAGAAAAGAATAAAGATCCAGGGCAAGCTGGCCGTCATGACTCTCTGCCTTTTCTGAGGAAGTGAAGAGGTTTTTGATATCTTCGTCCACCTGAATGGCCGTTTCCATCTGTGTCCCCATACTGCGGTATCCATCGGGAATTGTCATCCCGGCAAGGGCATCCTTATTGCAGGCAAGATAGAAATCATCTTTCAGATCCGGCATCGGGGTATCCTTTGTAACATTGCCGTCAAGAAAACTGCAGAGCCAGGGCGTCCCGGTCTTATAATCGTGCTCGGCAGCGGGAGTTTCCGAGGGTGCCTGGGATTCGGCGGAGGGCGTTGCCGGTGCAGCGCTTTCCGCCGGGGCCGCTGTTCCATTGGACTGGGCACAGCCGGATGCGGCAGATGCCGCAAGGACAATCGCAAGGATCCGCTTCAGGATTGCATCTTTTTTCATTTTCATTTTCCTTCCTTCCGGAATCGTAAGCCTTGAATAAAAAGTGCTTCGGTCCGGAAGTTCCTTATGCAATCATTATACAGGCATGTACCGATTTACAGCTGATTCCGGAAGGCTCTGAATCCGTGAAAAAAGTGATTGACAGAAGTGATAAACCCTGATACAGTAATCAGCGTTATCGATTACCAAAGACAGTAACGGCGCGAGCTTAATCATGTTACCGAGGTAGAAAGTTTCATGCGTTTTAAGAACTTTTGAGCCCTTGCTGTCTGCGAGGGCTTTATATTCCGGTAGGCGATAACAGGAAAGGTGAAGGTGAAGAATGAATCAGGCGGTATTAGAAAACAAAAAGAACGTTGTCACTGAAATAGCTGACAAGTTCAAAAATTCCGGTTCTACTGTCATCGCAGAGTACCGCGGCCTGAGCGTTGCCGAAGTCACCGAACTGCGCAGAAAACTGCGGGAAGAGAATATTGAGATGAAGGTTTACAAGAACACTCTCGCTTCTCTCGCTGCGGACGCTGCCGGAGTCGGCGATCTCAAAGACGTTCTGACCGGGCCCAATGCGCTGGTATTCGGGCCGGATGAAACCGCTGCGAGCCGTGTTCTTGCACAGTTCGCAAAAAAGCACAAGGCTCTGGTTCTCAAAGGCGGAATCGTCGAGGGTAAGGTTGTCGATCTGAACACCATTAAGGAACTCTCCTCACTTCCGAACCGCGAGGGCATGCTGTCGATGCTGCTTTCAGTATTACAGGCACCGGTTGCGCAGTTCGCACGCGCAGTCAATGCTGTTTCCGAACAGCGCGGTGGTGCCCCGGCAGAGGGAGACTCTGCAGAAACAAAGCCCGCTGAGGAAGCGGCTGCCTAATAGAGGAGGAAAAATAAAATGGCAAAGTTAACACAGGATGAAATTCTGGCTTATCTCGATGAAGCTACAATTCTTGAACTGAACGCTCTCGTTAAGGCAATTGAAGAGAAGTACGGCGTAAGCGCTGCTGCTCCGGTTGCTGTCGCAGCTGCTCCTGCAGATGCTGCACCTGCTGAACCGCAGAACGTTACCGTTATGCTCACAAGCGTCGGTGATGCCAAGGTCGGTGTCATTAAGGTTGTCCGTACAATCACAGGTCTCGGACTTGTTGATGCGAAGAAGCTTGTTGATGCTCTGCCTGCAGAGATCAAGAAGGATGTACCGGTTGAAGAAGCTGACAATATCAAGAAGCAGCTTATGGATGCGGGTGCTACCGTTGAGTACAAATAATCGCCTGACACAGAACTAACCGAAACAGCCGAGGGCCCAAAGGGGATCCTTGGCTTTTCGCCCCTTTAAGAAAGGAGTATGTTTGATGAAAGAACGTCATTATTTCACAGACAACAGCGACCTTCCTTCCCATCGGAAAGAGGTTGCGTGCTCCGTGGGGAAAAGAACCTGGACGTTTGTCACCGACGACGGTGTATTCTCCAAAAACGAAGTGGACAGGGGCACGGTCGTGCTTCTGAAAGCGCTCATGTATGAAAAACTTCGGGGAAAGATACTCGATCTCGGGTGCGGATACGGCGTCATTGCCGTCGTGCTGAAAAGCTCGTTTCCGGAAACGGAGATGACCGCATCGGAAATCAATCCCCGGGCTCTGCAGCTGGCGGAAGAAAACGCAAAGAGAAACGGCGCGGAAGTGAAGTTTCTCGAATCGGATGGTTTTGCTTCGGTGGAAGGGACCTTCGATATCATCGTTACAAACCCGCCGATCCGGGCCGGCAAGGCAGTGATCTATGCCATGTTCGAAGATGCTTTCGCTCATCTTTGCACAGGCGGAAGATTCTACGCTGTCATACGGCGGAAACAGGGCGCCGAAAGCGCCATGGATAAACTGGCGGAACTCTTCGGAAGCTGTGATCTCATCGATCGCGACAAAGGCTACTGGGTTCTTAGATGCGTAAAATGACGAATTGACGGATTAACAAGTGACTGTTAATATTATAAGTTGACAAATTGTGCGCGGAAAGAGGGGCATAGACCCCCTTTCGGCGTCTGTCAGCGAAGCAGGCGAAAGGATGGCGAAAATGGAAAACAAACAGACATACCACGTTGTCCAGTGCGGCAACAAGGCTGTCCGCCGCGATTACTCCAAGGTATCGGCGGGCCTGGATCTTCCCGATCTTACGGAAATCCAGACAGCATCCTTTGAATGGTTCCTGAAGGATGGAATCCGGGAGGTGTTCAACGACATCTATCCGATTTCAAACTTCGGCGGAAACATCAAACTCCGGTTCATCGATTATGAATTCGGAGAGCCGAAGTATTCCATTTCGGAATGCAAGTACCGCGAAACCAACTACTGCGCTCCTCTGAAGGCCAAGATGGAACTTCAGATCGATGATCAGGAAACCGGTGAAGTGATGACCAAGTGGGAAGAGGTGTTCCTCGGTGATTTCCCGCTGATGACTCCAACCGGCACCTTTATCATCAACGGCGCAGAGCGTGTCATCGTTTCACAGATCGTCCGTTCTCCGGGCGCCTATTTCGATATTATCTCGGAAGAGCGCACCGGCCGCGACACCTATACCTGTGAACTGATACCGAGCCGCGGCACCTGGCTGGAGTTCATGTCGGATGACAAAAAGGCAGCCCTAGGCCGCATCATGAACGTTTCGATCGACCGCCGCAGAAAGGTGCTTTCCACCATTCTGTTCAAGGCAATCGGAATGTCTCTGAACCGGGAAGGCAAGGAGAATGCCTTCGACTATTCCAAGATGGAGAAGTTCCTCAAGACGCTCCGTTTTGAACTGTATCCGGATGTCATCGTTCCGGAACAGGAGAACGAATACCTCAACGCATACATGCTTCTGTATACGAGCGTATTCGGAAACTATGAGGAAATCCGCAATACCCTGGATGCGGACAAGAAGATCAAGACCACCAGAGAAGCGCTGATGGCGGTATACATGAACCAGAGAGCGGACGAAATCGCGACCGACGAAGGTTCCCTGACCACCATGGATCAGAAGTTCTTCGATTACCGCCGCTATGATCTCACCAAGGCGGGACGCTACAAGGTGCTCAAGAAGCTGAACATTCTTGACCGCATGGAAGGTCATATGCTGAAGTCGGATCTTGTCGGTGCGGACGGCAAGGTGATCTTCAAGAAGAACCGTATGATCAACCAGAAAGAACGCGACATGCTGAGACCCGAGATCAACAAGGGAATCAACTGCCGGGCACTTCCGTATAACTATCTCTTCTCTCATCCGGTTACCGCCGAGATGGAAACCTCCTGGACTACTGCCCTGGTGGGAAGAATCCTCGCAACCGATCTTGAGGGAAAGAAGGTCTCCTTCGAAAAGGGAACCATTCTCACCCCGGAAGACATCAAGGCTCTGGCGAAGGAATTTGACAAGGTGACGGTATATGCCGGCATCATCGCTTCGGAAGCGAAGCTCTCCAACGACAATACCTCCGCAGTCCTCGATCTCGGTTCGAGAATGTATTCCATCGGCCGCATTACGGCAGAAGGAAAGGATCTCGAGAGAGAAGACGGCAGCCTCATTGCAACAAGATATATTCCCGATACCGTTCTGGTACCGCTGACCAGCGCCGATAAGGATCTCGTCATGCAGGAAGTCATGAACGGCGGAAATGACCGTGTCAGCGTCTGGCTGGTCGGTGCATGCGTGCAGGAAATCACCATTCTTGCCGACGGCGGCTATCCGGTAAAGGTCATCGGCGGTGACCCGCTGAATACCAAGCACACGATCACGATGTCGGATATGTACAGCCTGTACAGCTATGAGCTCAACATGCTCGACGGCATCGGAACGGCAGATGATATCGATATGCTCGGCAACCGAAGAATCCGTACGGTCGGTGAGCTGATCCAGAACCAGTTCCGGATCGGTCTGTCCCGTATGGAGCGTACCGTCAAAGAGCGCATGTCCATCGCGGACGCTTCGGCTCTGACACCCAAGCAGCTGACCAACATCCGTCCGCTGACGGCGGCGATCAAGGAGTTCTTCTCGAGTTCCCAGCTGTCCCAGTTCATGGACCAGCAGAACCCGCTGGCAGAGCTGTCCAACAAGCGCCGTATCTCTGCGCTGGGTCCGGGCGGTCTTACCAGAGAAAGAGCAGGCTTTGAAGTGCGTGATATTCACAACTCGCACTATGGAAGAATCTGCCCGATCGAAACACCGGAAGGTCCCAATATCGGTCTCATCTCCTATCTCACCACCTACGCCAGAGTCAATGAATACGGATTCATTCAGACCCCGTATCGTAAGGTCTCCGGCGGCCGGGTTACCGATGAGATCAAATATATGTCGGCCGATGAGGAAAACGATCACGTGATCGCTCAGGCCAACGAGATCGTCGACGGACGTCTGGTCGGAAACAGAATCGTTGCCCGGAAAGCCGGTGAAACCATTCTGGCCGACCGTGATCAGATCGACTACGCGGACGTTTCGCCGCGTCAGATCGTCTCGGTTGCGACCAGCTGCGTTCCTTTCCTGGAAAACGACGACTGCACCCGTGCGCTCATGGGCGCCAACATGCAGAGACAGGCCGTGCCTCTTCTCAACCCGCACAGCCCGTATGTCGGAACCGGCATCGAACACCGCATTGCCCGTGACTCGGGTGCCGCGTGTGTTGCGACCGCTCCGGGTATCGTTACCTATGTCGACGCGGACAAGATCGTCGTCACCGAAGACAGCGGCAAGGAACATACTTATGAACTGACGAAGTTCCGCCGCTCCAATGCGAGCACCTGCCTCAACCAGAAGCCGATCGTGGTGAATGGCGAGAAGGTAGAGCGCGGCGATATTCTCGCCGACGGCCCGGCTATGCAGAACGGTGAACTTGCCCTTGGTCAGAATGTGCTCATTGCCTTTATGACCTGGCACGGATACAACTACGAAGATGCGATCATCATGAGTGAGCGCATGGTTCGCGAAGACGTCTACACTTCCGTTCATATCGAGGAATACGACATCGAATGCCGTGAAACCAAGCTCGGTTCGGAAGAAATCACCAGAGATATCCCCAACGTCGCAGAGAGCGCCTGCCGCAATCTCGACGGCCGCGGTATCGTCATGGTCGGTGCCGAAGTCAAGGAAGGCGATATCCTGGTCGGAAAGGTTACTCCGAAAGGCCAGTCCGAAGTGACTCCGGAAGAGAAACTTCTGCTTGCGATCTTCGGTGAGAAGAGCCGCGAAGTGCGCGACAACTCCCTGAAGGTTCCTCACGGCGGTGCCGGCATCGTCCACAGCGTGCGTGTATTCAAGCGCAAGGATGATCATGAACTGCCGCCGGGAGTCAATGAAGTCGTCAAGGTTTACATTGTTCAGAAACGTAAGATCTCCGAAGGTGACAAGATGGCCGGCCGGCATGGAAACAAGGGTGTCATTTCCCGGATCATGCCGATCGAAGACATGCCTTACATGCAGGACGGCACGCCGATTGACATCATGCTCAACCCGTTCGGCGTTCCTTCCCGTATGAACATCGGACAGGTGCTTGAGGTTCACCTCGGCATGGCTGCCCGCAGCCTCGGCGTCAAGTTCGCTACTCCGGTCTTTGACGGCGTATCCAACGAAGATCTCAGAAACATCATGCTGGAAGCCGGAACCAGTCTCGACGGCAAGTATCTGCTTACCGACGGTATGACCGGTGAACCGTATGATGAAAGAATTTCCGTCGGCGTGATGTACATGATCAAGCTGGCGCACATGGTTGATGACAAGCTCCATGCCCGTGCGACCGGACCGTATTCCCTTGTCACCCAGCAGCCGCTCGGCGGTAAAGCGCAGAACGGCGGCCAGAGATTCGGTGAAATGGAAGTCTGGGCGCTTGAAGCATATGGTGCTGCGCATACCCTGCAGGAAATTCTCACCGTCAAGAGTGATGACATCATGGGCCGTACCAAGACCTATGAAGCTATCGTCAAGGGCAAGAGTCTTCCCGAGCCGGGAATTCCTGAATCCTTCCGCGTTCTCGTACACGAACTGCAGGCACTTGCAGTGGATGTCCGCATGGGCGACAAGGAAGAGAACTTCACCGATCTCAAGGAACTTGAGCGTGAAGAACTGAAGGAAGATGCCGCGATCGAAACGAATCACCAGCTCTTCAACGACGCGGAAGCACATCCGGAAGCCTTCACCATCAGAGATACTGTCGATGATGATGAAATTGCGGAGCCTGCAGCCGTCGGTGTCGGAGATGAATACTAAGGAGGGTGAGTGCGATGAATATCAACAAATTCAGTGCTATCAAAGTCGGTCTGGCTTCACCCGAACGCATTCGCGAATGGTCCTATGGCGAAGTCAAAAAGCCGGAGACCATCAACTACCGTTCTCAGAAGCCTGAGAAGGACGGTCTGTTCTGCGAGCGCATTTTCGGCCCTACCAAGGACTGGGAATGTTCCTGCGGAAAATATAAGAAGATCCGCTATCAGGGCGTGGTCTGCGACCGCTGCGGCGTCGAGATCACCAAGAGCAGCGTCCGCCGGGAGCGCATGGGTCATATCGAACTTGCGGCTCCGGTGGCGCATATCTGGTATCTGCGCGGCATTCCTTCCAGAATGTCCCTGCTTCTGAACGTTCCTCCGAAATCCCTGGAGGAAGTCGTATACTTCGTCTCCTGGATCGTCACCGATCCGGGGGATACGAAACTCACCTACAAACAGATTCTTTCCGAGCGTGAATTCCGCGAGAACACCGCGATCTACGGTCCGGGCGCATTTGCGGCCGCAACCGGTGCCGAGGCAGTGCAGACACTGCTTCAGCAGGTGGATATCGAAAAGGAATACAGCGATATTCAGAAAGAACTGGAAAAGGCAACCGGAGACAAGAGAAAGAAGCTGATCAAGCGTCTGGAAACCGTGGAGAGCTTCCGCGGCAGCGACAATCGTCCGGAATGGATGATTCTGTCCGTGCTTCCGGTCATTCCGCCGGATTTAAGACCGATGCTTCAGCTCGACGGCGGCCGCTTTGCGACCAGTGACCTCAACGATCTCTATCGCCGTGTCATCACCAGAAACAACCGTCTGAAGAAGCTTCTCGAACTCGGAACCCCGGCGATCATCGTCCAGAACGAAAAGCGTATGCTGCAGGAAGCGGTAGACGCACTGATCGATAACGGACGCCGCTCCAAGCCGATTACCGGCGCGGGCGGAAGAGCGCTGAAATCCCTGTCTCACTCCCTGAAGGGTAAGCAGGGACGGTTCCGTCAGAACCTGCTCGGTAAGCGTGTTGACTTCTCCGGCCGTTCGGTTATCGCGATCGGACCGAATCTCAAGATGTGGCAGTGCGGTCTTCCGAAGGAAATGGCAATTCAGCTGTACAAGCCGTTTGTCATCAACGAACTGGTCAACCAGCAGATTGCCTCCAACCCCAAGACTGCCGAAAAGCTGATCGACCGTCAGGACGCAAGGGTCTGGGATGCGGTGGAACAGGTCATCGAAGGCCACCCGGTCTTCCTGAACCGTGCTCCGACACTGCATCGTCTCGGCATCCAGTCGTTCTTCCCGAAACTCGTAGACGGTCATGCAATCCGTGTCCATCCGCTCGTATGTCCGGCCTTCAACGCCGACTTCGACGGTGACCAGATGGCGGTCCATCTGCCGCTCTCCGAGATGGCAAGAGCAGAGACCGAAGTGCTCATGCTCGGTGCCAACAACATTCTCGGTCCCAAGGACGGAAAGCCGATCGTTACTCCGGGACAGGACCTGGTCCTGGGAAACTTCTACCTGAACATGGAATGCACCGCTGAGGAATTCTATAAGAAGGCAGAGGCTCTGAAGCAGCTCGGACTTCCGACGGAAGCCGAGAGATGGAAGAGATTCGGTGACAACGAAGGTCACATCTACAAGGATGTCAACGAAGTTCTGATGGCATATCAGACCGGCGCAGTTCATCTTCATACCCGCATCGCAATTCCTGCCAACACCCTTGGCAAGACCTGCTTCAGCGAGTATCAGAACAGCTGCTACCTTCTGACATCGGTCGGAAAGATCATCTTCAACAACGTCTTCCCGCCGGATTTCCCGTATCTCAATGAATGCAATGAGGCAAATCTGAAACAGACCCCGAATGATGACTTCGTGGAACCGGGCACGGATGTCCGCAAGGAGATCCAGAGCCGCCGGGTCACCAAGGAATTCAAGAAGGGCGATCTCGGAAACCTCATCGCTGCCGTATTCGAGAAGTACAAGAACGGAAACGGAGATGTCAATTCTCCGACCGTCCGCACTTCCGATATTCTCGACTCCCTCAAGGACATGGGATATCTCTATTCCACCCTTGCAGGCATGACTGTCGCCCTTTCCGATATTTCCGTGGCGCCTCATAAAGAGGAACTCGTTGCGGAAGGAAAGAAGAAGGCAGATCAGCTCAACGAGCTCCGTGACAGAGGACTTCTTACCGATGCCGAGTGGGAAAACGCGTTCTCCCAGCTCTGGGATACCGTCAAGAACCGTGTCGGTGATGACCTCATGAACGGAATGGCCCGTATGAACCCGATCAACATGATGTCGGTATCCGGTGCGCGAGGCAACAAGAACCACTTTACCCAGCTGGCCGGCATGCGCGGACTCATGGCCCGTCCGACCCAGTCGAAGTCGAAGAAGGAATATCAGCCTTCCATCATCGAAGTCCCGATCTACTCGTGCTTCCGTGAAGGAATGAGCGTGTCCGAATTCTTCATCTCCACCCACGGTGTCCGTAAGGGACTTACCGATACCGCGCTGAAGACTGCGGAATCCGGCTATCTGACAAGACGTCTCGTCGATGTCGCCCAGGAAGTCATCATCACCAAGTGCAGCACGGAAAATGAAGACACCGGCGAGATCGATCAGTTCGACTGCGGCACCACCAAGGCATATCTTGTATCGACTCTGAAGGATGACAAGATCGTCGAAGCGATGGGCGAAGGCTCCAAGGATTCGGTGATCGAAACGCTGTTCGAAAGAATTGACGGACGGTACACCGCAAGAGATGTCACGGATCCCGAAACCGGGGAAGTGCTCGTCGAAGAAAACACCTATCTCACTTCCGAACTCGCCAAGAAGATCGTCGACGCGGGCGTAGAGTCTGTCTATATCCGCAACGTCTTCACATGTGAGGCGGAAAACGGAATCTGCGCGAAGTGCTACGGCCGCAACATGGCAACCGGCAACCCGGTAGAACCGGGCGAAGCGATCGGTGTCATGGCAGCCCAGGCGATCGGCGAACCGGGTACTCAGCTTACCATGCGTAACTTCCATACCGGAGGTGTCGCGAATAAGTCCGGAGATATCACCCAGGGTCTTCCGCGAGTCGAAGAGCTCTTCGAAGCACGTACACCGAAGCGGGTAGCGGTCATCTCCAAGATTGACGGTACCGTAACGGATATTTCCGGTGACAGTGAGAACGGAACGATGGTCATCACCGTGTCCAACGAGAATGACCAGATCCAGCATAAGTGCGACCGCACCCAGCCCAAGCTCGGCAACATCGATGTCGGAACCGTGGTGGAAGCGGGAACACCGCTGACCGAAGGCGTCATCGCTCCCAAGGAGCTGCTGGCGGTTGCGGGACAGCGTGCTGTTGAGGAATACATCCTCAAAGAAGTCAAGAAGGTGTACAGCGGTCAGGGTATCGATATCTCGGACAAGCATCTTGAGGTGATGATCCGCCAGATGCTCAGAAGAGTTGTCGTCACCGAGACCGGTGACTCCGAACTCAGTGTCGGTCAGACATTAAGCATGGTGAATATGAAAGCCATCAATGACAAGCTCATTGATGAGGACAAGACACCTGCGAAGTATCTGCCGATCCTGCTCGGTATCTCGAAGGCGGCGGTGGAAACCGATTCCTTCCTGTCGGCGGCATCCTTCCAGGAGACCACCCGTGTGCTTACTGACGCAGCCGTCCGCGGCAAGGTCGACAAGCTCCAGGGTCTCAAGGAAAATGTCATTCTCGGATCTCTGATTCCTGCCGGTACGGGCCGTCCCGACTGCAAGCGTGAGACCACAGACCGGATTGTCGAAAAGGCAGAACATCTGAAAGAAGTCCGTGAAGAGAGAGCGAGACTGCTTGAGGAAGCGACAAGGACTCCGGATGATCTCGGCCGTCCGACCGAATCGGATGAGGAGGAATTCGTTCCTTCCGCGATGAGTGAGGATGTGCCGGAGATCGATGAGCCTGAAATCGGTCTTACCATCGAGTAAAAAATCCACAGTGAAAGGGTATCTTCGGATATCCTTTTTCTGTGGGGCAGGCAGTACAGCAGGCAGAAATAACCGGAGGATGACGGGAAGAGAGGGGTTCTTCCGCGGCTGAACCGATTACAGCCACTGTATTCCGTGTGCGCATGGACCGGCCTGCTGTGCCTGTTTTTCAGGCATCACCGCACTTTGGGAGTGAATCCGGCGGGAAATGAATACAATGGAAGGAAAGGAGGAGAGTTCACCTATGACAGAGGAAAAGAAAAAACGGCTGCATTTTGCGGATGCGTCGAAAGGAATTTCCGTGCTCATTATTGTGTTTTACCATATTCTGGAATCGGAAGCTGCTTATCCCATGATTGCGGGAATCATTCCGTGTCTTCTGTTTGTGCTGTTCTTCTACTCCGGATATTTTTATTCACCGGGAAAGAGAACCTTCCGTGAGAATATGACTGCGAAGGGGAAGAGTATTCTGATTCCGTTTTTCAAATACTCACTGATCCTCTGGGCGATCGGTACAGTCATCATGATGATGCGGGGAGAGATTCCCTTTCCGGAGGCGATTCTCTGTCTGCGCAATTTCTATGCCGGATGTATCTGGAACCGAGATATTCAGAACCTCTTCGGGTGGCAGTATTACCAGCTGGGGGCGCGCTATGTGTATCTTGCGGACTTCTGGTTTCTGCCGGCGATGTTTTTCTCCTGTATTCTTTTCTTCCCGGCTGCGGATGCGGTGATCGATGACTGGAAGAAAGGAATTACCGCAATCCCCGTCTTGCTTGGGATCAGCGGTGTGCTCTGTCACTTCAGGATCACCTTTGCCTATAATCTGCATATGATCCCTTACTGGGCAGCGCTGATGTTAACCGGGGTATTGGTTCATCGCTATCGGCCGATTCAGAAGGGCGGGGAAAACAGAGTCCGGGGAATTCTGATCTCCCTTGCGTTTTTGCTTGCCGGAGCTGCCTGCAGTATATATTTCGGATACGGGGAACAGCTGTTCCGCGGTTCCTTCAGCAACTACACCAGCGAGATTCCGGCGATGATCATTCTCTATATCACCGGGCTGATGGCAGCCCTTGGGCTCAGCACCCTTCTCAGCATCATGGAAGAGAGCGGTATCATACTGAAGAAGATCATCTGGACCGGTACGAATTCTCTCTATTTCTATCTGTTTCATATGTTCTTTGCCTGGCTGATCTCCCTGGCGGTTGTGTTTGATCTTCGCCATCGGGCTTACCCGCCGGATTTCTGGAAGAGCCTGATGATCTCGCTTGCTAGTATCGCATGCTGTGCGGTGTATGTATGGCTCAGAGAAAAGGTAATGAATAAAACATCTGTGTAGAAATTTCAGCTATGAAAATCATCCCGCGGGAGTTGATGTGCGGGATGATTTTTGTAAGACAGGAAACGATACTCCGTCCGGGAGTATCGCCTGTTAACAAAGATATTCAGATAGAGAAGTATCCTATCCCCGGTAGAACGGCTGGTATTCTTCGAGGATTTTTTCGGCGCTGCGGATGCCGTCGATCGCCGAACTCACAATTCCGCCCGCATATCCCGCACCTTCCCCGGCAGGATAGATTCCCTCTACGGAGCTTTGAAGAGAGGTGCTGTTACGTTCGATGCGGATCGGGGAACTGCTGCGGGATTCGACGCCGGTCAGGATGGCACCGCCCTTTGTGAAACCGGGAAATATGGTTTCCGTATGGAAAAGCATCTCTTCGAGCGACCGGTTCAGGGGCTCGGAAAGCAGTTCGTGCAGATCGCACATGGTTACACCCAATGGATAGGTCGGCAATACTTCGGTAGGTTCATTGACCGAAGAAAGATGAAGATAATTCTCAGCCGTCTGGGCAGGGGCTTTGCCTTTGCCGAGTACGAAGGCGGCGCTTTCGAGTCTCTGCTGGAAGTGCATTCCGGAAAACAGCGAAGTGCCGTAATCACTTTCGTCGATCTGGATCAGCAGGGCGCTGTTGGCATTGGTGCCGCTGCGGGCATGATAGGACATGCCGTTGGTGACGGCGGTATCCGGACTGCTTGCCGAGGCGACCACATAGCCGCCGGGACACATGCAGAAACTGTAGACCCCTTTCTTCAGGGAAGAGGTGTGGCTGAGAAAATACTCCGCCGCCGGAAGCGAAGAATAGTCTTCGATATTGCGGTATTGCCGGGCGTTGATGAAGGACTGCAGGTGCTCGATGCGGAATCCGACCGCAAAGCGCTTCGGGCTGAGCACGACCTGTTTTCTCTCCAGCAGTTCAAAGGTATCTCTGGCACTGTGGCCGATGGCAAGGATCAGAACCTCGCAGGGGATCTCCTCTCCCTGATCTGTGATCACTGCCCGAAGTCTTCCGTGCTCTTCATGGAAATCCGCAAACCGGGTCATAAACCGCACCTCGCCGCCCAGGGACTCGATCTTCTTTCGAATCCGGACATCGATTTTGCGGAACACATCGGTGCCGATATGGGGATGACTGAGCCAGGCGATGGAAGGGTCTGCGCCGGCTTTGATCAGCTCTTCGAGAATCAATGCGGCTCTTGGATCTTTGACGCGGGTTGTGAGCTTGCCGTCGGAAAACGCTCCGGCTCCGCCTTCTCCGAACTGCACATTGCGGTCGGGATCGAGCTCTCCGGTGGTCCAGTAGTGATCCACCGCTTTTTTTCTGTCTTCCATCTTCGGACCGCGCTCGAGAATCAGAGGCCGATAGCCGCACCGGGCAAGAAGCAGGCCCGCGGCCATTCCGCAGGGGCCGAACCCGATGATCACAGGCCGGTGGGAAAGCATACGGGTTCCGAAGGAGGGCACCCGATACTGAAAAGGCACCACTCTGCGGGCATTCCGGATCCGGTGAAGGTATTTCTCCTCCTGATTCAGTTCAAAGCGGATCTGATAGGAAAAGACCGCCGGCCGTCCGGCTCTGGCATCGAGGGAGCGATGAGAGATGGATGCGGAAAGGATATCCGCAGGATGGATGCGGTATTTCCGGATGGCCAGGGAAATGGGATCGTCTTTGGTTTCAATTGCGATTTTCAGTTCGGTTTCCAGCATATGCATTCATTGTAGCGAAAAGAATTGCGTTTTGAAGAATTTCGCGGGAAATTCTTCGGGCCTGCCAATAAAGAAGACAGGAGGCTGAAGAATATGATGAGTAGAATCAGAGAAACCCAGGAACACCTGCATGATGAAATTCTGGAGAAGATGAGGCAGATCGGGGAACTTTCCCCGATATCGTTCCGGCGGGTGATGGAAGACGAGCCGGGGCTTCTGGAAGAGTATCTGCGCAGCTGCGGACTGGAAGTGGAAAGTGCGATGATCGACGGAATGGAAGAAGATTCCCTTCGGATCAAAGCGCTTCTGAGAGATGAACCCAGGGAAATGAGCTGCCAGGTGAGATTTATCCGGGCCGGCAGTTAGGGGGCTGAACGCAATCCTGTGGTACACTGAATAGTGTTGAAACGGAGAAGACAGATATGAACGGCAATGTAGGCGAAAAGACCCACGGATTCAGAATTGACCGGGTTCGTGAAATCACCGACTCCAAAGGTGTGATGTATGAAATGACGCATGAGAAGACAGGAGCTCAGCTGGTCTGGCTGAAACGGGATGATGAGAACAAGACGTTCTGTATCGGCTTTCGGACGATTCCGGAAGATGACAGCGGCGTGTTCCACATCTGCGAACATTCGGTGCTCAACGGATCGAGAAAATATCCGGTCAGGGAACCGTTTGTCGATCTCCTGAAGTCAAGCATGCAGACATTTCTGAATGCCATGACATATCCGGATAAAACCATTTATCCGGTTTCCAGCCGGAATCCGCAGGATTTCCTCAATCTGATGGATGTATACCTGGATGCGGTACTGCATCCATCCATTTATACCAATCCGAATATCTTCTATCAGGAGGGATGGCATTATGAAATCCGCAATCCTGAAGAGGAGCCGGTATTCAAGGGCGTCGTGCTCAATGAGATGAAGGGAGCGTTCTCTTCGGTAGACGAAGTGATCATGAATGAGACCAATCGGAGTCTCTTCCCCGACAGCTGTTATCGGTTTGTCTCGGGCGGCGATCCGGAAAAGATCACGGATCTTTCCTATGAACAGTTCATCGCCGCGCATTCCCGGTTTTACCATCCGTCCAATTCCCGCACCTTCCTCGACGGCGATCTCGACATCGATGCGGCGCTGGAAAAGATCGACGGTTTCTTCTCGGAATACGAGAAGGAAGATCTCAGCTTTGAGATTCATCCCCAGAAGATTCTGGACGGAAAAGCAAGCCGTGTGAGTTATGAGATCGGTGCCGAAGAGGATGCGAAAGACAAGACCGCAATCGCCTTTGCGGAAATCATCGGCGGGTATGAAGATGTTGAAAAACAGCTGGCATGGCGGGTGCTTTCCACCGTGCTTGCCGGCTCCAACGAAGCACCGCTCAAAAAGGCAATCCTTGCCGAGCATCTTGGCCAGGATGTCGAAGTAGTGGTAATCGACGAGCTGCTTCAGCCGTATCTGCTTCTTGTGGTCCGCAATACGAATGAGGAGTGCCTGGAAGACATCCGCAGAGTGATCCGCTCGACGGTGACCTCGATGCTGGAAAAAGGACTGCGCCGGGAAGAGATCAAAGCGATTCTCAACCAGATGGAATTCCACTACCGGGAGAGAAAGGAACCGGCCGGCGTCATGCTTGCCTCGGCTTCCTATCAGTCCTGGCTGTATGACGGTGATCCCGCCATGTATCTTTCGATCGGAAATCTCTATGAGTCGCTGCGCAATAAAGCGGATCAGGGATATTTTGATGAACTTCTGAAAGAAGGTCTGCTGGAGGAGAAAAAGCTGAGTGTCATCACCGCGGTTCCCGATGCCGGACTTGCGGCCGTGCGGGCAGGAAGAGAAACGGAAAAACTCCATGCAGCGAAGCTTTCCTGGGGTGAAAAGATCGGCGATTATATCGAAAAGAACCGGATCCTCGATGAGTGGCAGAAGAGTGAGGATACCGAAGAGATGAAGGCTACGCTTCCCAAACTCAAAAAGAGCGATCTCTCCGCCGAACCGAAGCATGATGAACCGACCGTGAAGGAAATCCGCTCGGTTCCGGTGCTCATCTATCCCGAAAGCGCCAGCGGCATTGTCTACTTCAATCTGTATTTCAATATTGCCGGCGTCACCCGGGAACACCTTCCGGAAATCGGACTGCTGTGCGATGTGCTGCTGCGTCTGCGCACCAAGCGGCATACGCTTCCGGAATTACAGGAAGAAGTACGCTCCGTGATCGGCTCTCTGAGCATTTCGCCGGATGCCTTTACCGTAAACCGCAACCGGGAAACCTGCTATCCCGTGATCACCGTCGCCTGTTCGGTACTGAAGCAGAATCTCGAAAAAGCGGTGGATCTCATCCTTGAGATTCTGACCGAGACCGTATTCGAAAAGGAAACCATCCTGCCGCTGCTCTTGCAGACAAAGGAGAATTTCCGCCAGATGTTCATCGGCGGCGGCCACGCTGCGGCGGTCATGCGTGCAGGGGCACACTGCAGTGCCGAGAATTCGTGCAAGGAAGCGATCAGCGGTTATGACGGCTCGGAATACATTTCCCGCATGTGCGATGCCTATGAAGAGAATTATGAGGAGATCATCTACAACTGCGAGATGTACACCCAACAGCTGTTTATGACCTCGAGACTTACCGCCTCTGTTTCCGGCGAAGATAATCTTTCCGCTGTGAATCAGGTGCTCGATCGTCTGCCCTATGGTGATGCAAGACGCGCCGCCGTGCATGTCCCGCTGCTTACGGAGAAGAACGAAGGCATTCAGGTTCCCTCACAGGTCTCTTATGCGGCGATCGGAAACAACCTGCAGAACTTTGATGTCGGCTATTGCGGTGCACTTCGCCTGATCGCTCAGATTCTGACCTACGGATATCTCTGGAATGAGATCCGCGTCAAGGGCGGCGCCTACGGAACCGGCTTTGCGGCAAGCCCGAGCGGAAATGTCGCAGCCTGGAGCTACCGTGATCCAAGTCCCGAAGCTTCTCTGGAAATCTACCGCAGCATCGCGGATTATATCGAAAGCCT
>JAFWCM010000210.1 GCA_017536885.1 Solobacterium sp. | reverse complement strand
ACCTGAAGGTGCCTGAGGACATCGATCGGAACCCAGGTTCCGACCTCCTGGGATTTTCTTGCGGTATTGGACTGCCGAAAGCAAGTGGCCGAAGTGGGGGGATCGGAGTTTTCACCCCATACGATTGGATGCTTACCTGCAAAGCAAATGGGGTTTTTACCCCAAGAATTTTGGAGGGGTGGCCTGACCCCAACTAAATCCCAATAGTCGAAATAAAATACGCTGAGAAAGGACCGGAACCAGCCGGTTCTTTTTCGTGTGCGGATCGTTCCTGGCGGGAAGAATTGTTTCAAAGCATTCAGAAAGCGTTCAAATTAATTTCACATTCCGGAATGATAATGACTCCTGTAAACAAAAGGGAGAGCATATGGAACACTACAGACATGAATGGAAACATGAACTGAATTATGCGGATCTGCTTGCCATTCGATCAAGACTGCGAAGCGTTATGATGCCTGATCCTCATGCAGTGAACGGGGCCTATCATATTCGCAGTCTTTATTTTGACAACCTGTATGACAAAGCCCTGCGGGAAAAAATCGACGGGGTCAACATGAGGGAGAAGTTCAGAATCCGATACTACAATCACGATCCTTCACTGATCCATCTGGAAAAGAAAAGCAAGGTCAGCGGGCTGGGGACAAAGTACAGCACCGTGATCACAAAGGAAAATGCACAGCGGATTGTCAATGGTGAGATTGACTGGATGGCGGACAGCGAACAGTCACTGATCAAAGAACTGTATCTCAAGATGCGCTATCAGGGCATGGCCCCGAAAACCATCGTGGACTATACCCGGGAACCATTTATCTTTGGACCGGGAAATGTGAGAGTTACCTTTGATTACGATATCCGGACCGGACTGCGGTCCACGGATTTTCTGAATCCGGACTGCGTGACAATCCCGGCGGCGGATGCGGGAATCATTCTGGAAGTGAAATGGGATGAGTACCTGCCGTCGATTATCCGTGACTGCGTTATGGAACCCGGAAGACGGGTAACCGCTTTTTCGAAATATGCACAATGCCGCATGTATGACTGAAGGAGGAAAATAAAATGTCATTCACAGATATCTTCAAATCGAGTTTTCTTGAAAACGTTATGAGCGTATCCATTCTGGATATGGTTATCGCACTTGTTCTTTCGTTCCTGCTGGGACTGTTCATCTACTATGTGTATAAGAAAACCTATGCCGGTGTCATGTTCTCTTCCAGCTTTGGAGTGACACTGATCGCTCTGACCATGATCTCCACTCTTGTGATCCTGGCGGTTACCAGCAATGTGGTTCTTTCTCTCGGCATGGTCGGCGCGCTTTCCATCGTCCGTTTCCGGACCGCGATCAAAGAACCGCTGGATATCGCATTTCTGTTCTGGGCAATCGGTGCCGGCATCGTGCTGGCAGCGGGCATGATTCCGCTGGCAGTGATCGGAAGCGTCGTCATCGGAATCGTTCTGATCCTCTTTGCGAATAAGAGCACAGACCGCACACCGTATATCGTTGTCGTGCAGTGCCTGGATCAGGAAAGCGAGAAAGCGGCGATGAAGCTGCTGAAAAAAGCATGTGAAAAAGCTGTGGTCAAAAGCAAGACTGTGCGCAGAGATCTGATCGAAATGACCTGTGAGGTGCGGGTGAAGAACGATGATACTTCCTTTATCAACGATCTTGCGGATATCAATCGTGTAAACAGCGCAGTGCTGGTAAGCTACAACGGCGATTACATGGGCTGAGGTCTGCCATGTCAACGCATAAGAATATTGATAAAATCTGCGTTGCGGCGATCCTCCTGGCCCTGATCATCACTGTCCTGTTTATGAACGGAGAAAAACTCGGCCTGAAGAAAACGGTGGATACAGATGCGGAGCGTTATTCCGCAACCGAGTACTTCACTTCAAACGACCTGAACTCCGGGACGGCCGATTTCAGCGATGCGGTAAAAATCACGCTGAAGGAAGACAGCGCTTCCGTATCGGGAAACGGTGCCTATGTGTGGGATGGCGTTGTGACAATCGTCAGAAGCGGATACTACACCGTTTCCGGGACCGGACAGAACCTTCGGATTGTCGTGGATGCGGAAGCGTATTCCAAAGTGTGGATCGAGCTGAACGGCGTGACCATGACCTGTGAGGATGATGCATGTCTGCAGATTGAAGAAGCGGACAAGGTATTCCTGGTTCTTGCGGAAGGGACAGAGAACTCGCTTCAAAGCGGAGCCGCTTTCAGTGAATCTGCCGTTGAAGCGGGGCACGACGCGGCTCTGTTCTCCCGGGAAGATCTGACCATTACCGGAAGCGGGTCGCTTGCGGTGACTTCGGAATACAGACACGGCATCGCCGGCAATGATGATCTTGTGATTACCGGAGGTACGATTTCTGTCACAGCTGCCAAAGACGGCCTGCATGCAAACGACAGCATCCGGATCTGCAATGCGGATCTCAGGATCAATGCGGAAGAGGAAGGAATCCAGACGGATGAAGAGAACAGCTGGCTTTATATCGAATCCGGAAAACTGGATATTACCAGTACGGACGACAGCATAAAATCCGCAGGGGATATTACGATCGCCGGCGGTGACATCACAATCAGCTCCGGGGATGACGGCATTCGCTCCGATACAAAGGTCACAATCCGCAGCGGCACCGTTCTGATCAATACGTGCTATGAAGGAATCGAAGCGAAGATCGTGGAAATCCATGACGGTGATATCACGATCTATCCGGAGGATGACGGAATCAACGCAAACGGCGGCAGTGCCGGTATGAATCCGGGAATGTTCAATCCGATGGGCGGTTCAAACGAAGAGACAGCCGGGATGAATATGCCCGCAAACCAGGAAAGTGAAGAGCGTCCGGAAGGCGCAGAAACGACAGATCAGACTGTGTCTCAGGAGAAACCTGAAAAAGCAGAAAATACAGACGCCGAAGCGGAAAGCAAGGCAGCGGAAACTGCGGAAGAAGAAACCCATGTGCTGATCGCCGGCGGCAGGGTTACGATCGTCAATGAAGCGGCGAGAGATGCGGACGGCATTGATTCCAACGGCAGTGTCATCATCACCGGCGGTGATATCCGCGTTTACCTCACCGGCAGCGGAACGAACAACGCAATCGATTACGGCAGTGAAAGCGGCTCAACCGCAGTGATCTCCGGCGGAACTCTTGTTGCGTCCGGAAGCAGTAATATGGCGGAATCGTTTGATTCCTCCTCACAGCAGGTTTCGATCATGTACAATATCTCTTCCGGAATGGAATCCGGTACGGTTATGAAGCTTAAGGATGAAGATGGAACTGTACTGCTCAGCGAAACGATTCCCTGCAGTTTCTCCTCCTTGATCCTCAGCTGTCCCGAGCTGACGATCGGAAAGACCTATACGCTTTCCCTGAACGAAACGGAGATTACCGTTGTTCCGGAAGAAGTTAACGCCTCTTTCGGAGATGCGCAGAACTCCCCGTTTGGCGGTCAGCCTGGAAGCACGGAAGAAGGTAGCCAGGGAAATGTTCCGATGGACCCGGGCGGACGGCCGGAAGCGACCGGCGGAATGCCGCCGGAGATGACAGAACGTCCGGAAGGCATGCCGGAGATGATGGAACGCCCGGACGGAATGATGAACAGACGGAGAGAAGCGGGTGAGAATTCTGCCGCAGCGGAAGGATCGGAAATGAATCAGAACGCTTACAGGTCAGAGGATGCTGCGCCGGAAAGTTTCATACCTGAAGAGAACAGCACCCAGACAGAGATGACAGGTGAGCCGGCACCGCAGGATCCCCATTCCATGGCAGGCCAGGAGGAAAGAACCCAATCCGGGGAGGAGAAGAATGCGGACGCTTCCGAAGAAACGGAAACCGCCGCAGCGACGGATCCGCAAACCGCATGGATGCTGTGCGGTCTGTCAGCTGCGGTATTGATTGCAGGCCTTGTGATCGTGAAGTTCCTGAAGGGCAAGTCAGTCTTCTCCTGAACCTCTGACAATACATGCATTATAAAAAACACTTTCTTCTTACTTCGAAGGAAGTGTTTTTGCGGGTTACAGGAAGTTGATGAAGAAGGTGATGACCAGGGAGTTGATGAAGTCAGCGAAGAGACTGCCGACGATCGGAATCAGAAGATAGGCCTTGAGGCTCGGACCGCACCGCCGGGTCACCGCATCCATATTGGCCATGGCATTCGGTGTGGCACCCATGCCGAAACCGCAGGTTCCGGCTGCGATGACCGCCGCGTCATAATCCCTTCCCATCGCATTGAAGATCACCAGGCGGGTATAGAGGAGGATCAGAAGAACCTGTCCGCTCAGCAAAAAGAGAAGAGGGAAAGCAAGGTCCCTGAGCTGCCAGATCTTCAGGGTGATCATCGCAATGCCAAGAAACAGCGACAGGCAGATATTTCCGAAATTCGAGATCTCGGCGGAAGGAAGCTGTACTTTTCCGGTGAAATGAATGAGATTGCACATGAGAGCCGCAGTTAACATCGCGCCGATATACACCGGGAACACGAGGCCGGTGCGGGAGAGCAGGGAAGAGACCCCGGTGCCGATACCTGCGGCTGCGGCGAGATAGAAGACTCCTTCGGGATAGTGGTCCAGGGTTCCCGAGAATTCATTCTTCAGAAGATCTGCGGAGCCGCTTTTCTCCTCCTGCGGCTTCAGTCTGTATCTGCGGATGAGATGGATTGCCAGAGGTCCGCCAAGCAATGAACCGGCGATGAGGCCGAAGGTTGCGGCGGCGGTGCAGATTGTAGTGGCGCCGCGCACATTGAAATCCTCCAGAACCCGTCCGAACGCTCCGGCGGTGCCGTGGCCGCCGACCATCGGAATCGATCCCGTACATAAGCCGAGCAGTCTGTCCATTCCCAGTATCGTTGAAAGGGAAATCGCCGTCACATTCTGAAGAATGATGAGCACGATGATCAGAATCAGAAATACAATAAGGGCTTTTCCGCCTTCTTTGAGAACCCTGACGTTAGCCTGAAAGCCGACGCTGGTAAAGAAAAACACCATGAAGAATTCCCGCAGGGTTTCATCAAAGGTGATTTCCGCAAGATGAAACACGTGCAGGATGCAGGTGAGGATGGAAATGATCAGCCCGCCCGCAACCGGTGCGGGAATACAGAATTTTGAAAGGAAGGAAATACGCTTCTGAAGAAAACTGCCGAGGGCTACCGCAATCACCGCGAGAAACAGGGTTGCGTACATGTTGAACTCAATGGAAAGCATCACCTCACCTCAGGAATCTGGTGTCAAATCCATGTTCATCGTAGTATTTCAATGCGCCTTTATGCAGTGGTATGGTGATGGCCTCCAATGCGGATTCCGGCTTGACGGAAAGCTGTGAGTTCAGATATACATCAAACTCGGAAGCGTGGCTGAACAGAATGGAGGTCAGGAGATAGACGGTGTCTTCGGAAAGGGTATCCGCTGCCAGCAGGATGGAACGCACTCCCACGGTTCTTGCGTCTTCATTCATTCCCCGTAACAGCTCTTTGGGTATCCGGACATCCGAGAAATACGGATAGACGGTCCAGAGCCGCTCGAGAATTTTATCGTCGATGGAAAGCAGACGGATCGGAACATCGTGGTCGAGATCTGCAAGAAGTTCCGAATTGGGAGATGCGGTGAGAAACATCGCGTCAATCTTCTTCTCCCTGAGGGCATTGACGGCATCGCTGTAACCAAGATTATTCGAGGTGTAGTTCTGGGGAGTCAGACCATAGGACTGAAGCACTTCCCTGGCGTTCTGAGCACTGCCGGATTCCGGTTCGCCGATGGAGATGGAACGGCCGGAAAGATCTTCGACAGACTGAATGTCGGAGTCGGCCCGGACGACGATCATCACCGCTTCATCATAGAGGGATGCGACTGCGGAATACCCCTGCAGAGGGGAATCAGTATCGGTATAGGCATGGGTAATCTGGTCGGACTGTGCGATGCCGGTCTGGATATATCCCTTTGAAAGCAGGCGGAGATTGGCGGAGGAACCGGAGGTTTCCCGGACATTGATGTTCAGACCGTCATATCTCGCGATGTCGGAAAACACGACTCCGAACGAATAGTAAACGCCGCCGCGGGGAGCGGTTCCAAGCAGAAGCATTTCCCCCGATGAACATCCGGTGAGAAACAGAAAAGCAATCAGAAGGGACAGTATTTGTTTTTTCATCATCGTTTCCTTTATCTGAATTTTCTCATGCATCGGGGAAAAGAAAAAGATGATTCACAGAAATTTGGAATGAAACCATCAGAAGAGCCGGAGTGAGGACAGTGACAAGCTGTCTGCGATTTGCGGTATGATAGTTGGGATGATACGGAATATACGGATTTACCGATATGAAGCGGAAGAGGATCTTCCCGAAACCCGCGCTGCACTTGAACGCGTGCTTCTGGACCATGCGCCGCTGAGGCGGTATGAAATCGGATTTGATTTCGAGAGAAAACAGATATCCCTGATCCTCGATTTTGATACGATGCCCGATTGTCTCGGGTTTGAGACATCCAGGGAAAATCTCATGATTGAAGCACTGCTGGACGAGGCGGTGTCGGAACACAGATACTGGAGAGAGAACGATGCTTGATGTAACACTGCTTGGATGCGGAGGCACAATGCCTCTGCCGGGAAGATGGCTGACATCCCTGTATATCCGCTGCAACGGTCACGGTATTTTGATTGACTGCGGTGAAGGAACACAGATCGCTCTCAAAGAGGCAGGGTTAAGCGCCCACGATATCGATCTGATTCTGCTCACGCATTTTCATGGCGATCATGTCATGGGCCTGCCGGGAATCCTGATGTCGATGGGGATGTCGGGCCGGACGGAACCGGTGACGGTAGCCGGGCCGAAAAATCTGACCCAGGTGGTTCCTTCTCTCTGTGCGGTGGCGGGCATTCCGTTTGATCTCAAAGGCATCGAGATCACCGAACCGGAATGCGAATTTGTCACGGAGTTTGAGCCCTCGCTTACGGTTCAGGCATTTCAGGCATGGCACAGCGTCACGACCTACGGTTATTCCCTCGTATTGAACCGGCTTCCGAAATTCGACCGGGACAAGGCGGAAAAAAACGGCGTTCCCATGAAGTACTGGTCCAGGCTTCAGAAGGGAAATACCATCGAGGAGGAAGGCAGAATCTATACCCCGGATCTGGTGCTCGGATCGGCTCGGAAGGGAATCCGGCTGACCTGCTGCACCGATACGAGACCGACAGAGCGGATCGTGCGCTATTGCAGAGATGCGGATCTTGCAGTGCTGGAAGGAATGTACGGCAGCGACGAGCGGCTGGAGGCGGCGAAGGTGAAAAAGCACATGGTCTTTTCCGAAGCGGCGGAGATTGCCGCAAAGGCAAATGTGAAGGAACTGTGGCTGACCCACTATTCCCCTTCGGAAACCCACCCCGAGCAGTGGATCGATCACGCCCGGGAAATCTTCCCGCAGAGCCACTGCGGCACCTGCGGAAAACACACAACCCTGACCTTCACGGATGAGTGAGGCATTTGAAAAGCCCGGATGATTCTGAATTCCGGGCTTTGCATTTTATTCTCCGAATTCGACTTCCACCTTGTATTCCGGTGAAACCGCAGTTACCAGCGGCTGGAAGATTTCCCAGGTCTTGAGGATGGCAAAGCGGTCTGCACTTTCGTAGAGATCGCTCTGATCGAGCCGTTCGTGCATCGTTTCATACACTGCCGACTGCAGTTCCTTGGTCTCTTCGGCAGTCAGTTTGATATCGCCGAGGGCAAGCATTCCCTTTTCGGTGTCTTCGAACTCGGTCTTGGTCACTTCCGTGTTTACATACTGAAGAACAGCATGGGGAATGGTAACGTGAACGACTTTTTCTGCCTCGTCGACACGGATGTGATCCTTGTCGATTTCGGAGAGATCGACGGTATAGACACCGGTTCCGTAATAGGTGACATCCTTCATCTTGGAGAAGACCGCGAAATTTCCGAGGCCTGCCTTCGTGATCGTTGTGGTGATCGAGAGCGGCTGTTCCATCACGATGAGTTCCTGGTGCTCACTGGCGCCTTCGAGCACCGCCTCTTCGAATTCGGCAGAGGTATGGCCGAGAACGCCGTTGTTCTCGAGAACCACATCTGCTTCTTCGATCGGGGCCGGAGCCGGAAGCGGCGGTTTCGGCGCGGGCTTCATCAGGAAATAACAGCCGAGAATTCCGATCAGAATGCCGCAGACCAGCCCCTTGAGGAAGGAACTTTTGGAGCTGCTGGTGCCAAAGGCGAGAAGCGTTCCTCCGGCAACTGCCGCACCGGCGGTGAGGAGTTCTGACTGCCGCTTCTCTTCCTCTTTTTTGATTTCCTCTTCCCGCTTTCGATTGGCTTCTTCCCACTCCTTCTGCGATTCTTCATAGCGCTTCTTCTGTTCCTGCTGTTTCTCTTCCAGGATGCGTTTGTTCTCTTCTTCTATTCTGCGTGCCTCTGCTTCGGCGTCGATTTTTGCCTGATCCGCCTTCTGCCGGGCTTCCTGACGGCGCTTTTCTATTTCCTGCGCTTCTTTCTCCTGCTTCTTTGTGACATCATTTTCAATGGTCTCCGCTTTGGACTGAATGTTGACTCCGGACTTTTTGTCTGCCATGGATTGTCTCCTTTTGTTTTAGTATATCGTATTCCTTATTTGATTGGTCAATTCTGCTATAATGGACAGGCATTTGGGTAAGAAAATATGAGTGAAGTCAAGTATTCTCCGATGATTATGCAGTATCTCAAGGTGAAGGATAATTATCCCGATACGCTGGTGTTTTACCGTGTCGGCGATTTTTATGAGATGTTCTTTGAAGACGCAAAGCTCGCAAGCAGAGAACTCGATCTTGTTCTGACCGGCAAAAGCGCCGGGGTAGAGGATCGGATTCCGATGTGCGGCGTACCGTTTCATGCGGTCTCCGGATATGTGCAGCGGCTGGTTCAGAGGGGATACAAGGTTGCGATCGTCGAGCAGATGGAAGACCCGAAGGAAGCCAAGGGGATCGTCGAGCGCGATGTGATCCGGGTGATTACCCCGGGCACCCTCATGGAGGAGATCACCGATGAAAAATCCTCGGTGTACATCGCTTCCGTTGAAGAACATCCCTGCGGATATTCGCTCGCGCTTTCCGAGGTCAGCACCGGTGAATTCATCGTGATCGATACCCCGAAAACGCTTTCGGTTCTGATTCAGAATCTTCTGCGGAACAACGTACGGGAGGCGGTTGTCGCGCACGGGTTTGATGAAAAGGCACTGAATGCCCTGCGGGAAATCCGCATCGTGGTCAGCTATTGTGACGAGACGGGGATTCCCGAATCCTATCTGCCGCTGTGCGAAGGGCTGAAGCGGGATTATCAGAGATCGGCCTGCGGGCGGCTTCTCCATTATCTCGAAGCGACCCAGAAACATATGCTCGCCCATCTCTCCGTTGCCCGGATCGAAAGCGAAAATGAAGTGCTGTACATGGATTTCAGCACGATTCAGAATCTTGAGCTGATTGAATCCCTGCACCGGGAAAACAAGGGAGAGACCCTGTGGTCCTTCCTCGATGCCTGCCGGTCCGCCATGGGATCGCGGCTTCTGAAAAAATGGATTGAAAAGCCGCTGGTCAGCCGGCGGGAGATAGAAAAGCGGTATGACCGCCTCGAATTTTTCAAGAAGCAGTTCATCGTCCGCAGTCATATGCGTGATCATCTCGGCGGGATCTATGATCTGCAGCGGCTGATCGGCCGCTGTGCGATGAATACCGCCAATGCCCAGGATTGCATGCGCCTGTCGAAAACACTGAATGAGGTGCCGGAAATCCTGAAGCTTGCGGATCCGGCCGTGTTTTCGGAATATGCCGGGGTTGACTCCCTGGAGGATCTGCGCGTCATGCTGGACGGTGCGTTTGTGGAGAATCCCCCGGCCAGCATTTCCGACGGCGGCGCGTTTGCGGACGGCTATTCGAAAGAACTCGACGAAGCGCGGGCGATCCAGCGGGACGGGCGGAAGTTCATCTCTTCGATGGAAGCCGCGGAGCGGGAGAAAACCGGCATCCGCACTCTGAAGATCGGATACAACAAGGTGTTCGGCTATTATATTGAGATCTCCAAGGCAGCGGCGGCTCAGGTGAAAGATGAATGGGGATATGTCCGCCGGCAGACGCTGGTGAACAACGAACGCTTTATCTCACCCCAGCTCAAGGAAAAGGAAGATCAGATTCTCCATGCCGAGGAAAATGCTATCCGCATCGAGAAACAGCTGTTTGCCTCGCTTCTGGAAGAGATCCGAAAGCGGCTGGCGAAACTGCAGAAGCTTGCCTCAGTTCTCGCGGAGCTTGACTGCTATTGTGCCCTGGCGGAGGTTTCCAGCCGCTATGGCTATGTGCGGCCTTCTTTCAGCGACGATGCCTTTGAAATCGTCCAGGGCCGCCATCCGATTCTGAGCGAACTTCTGAAAAAGGGTTATGTCGCAAACAGCCTGAAGATGGACAGCAAGGAATCGATCCTTCTGATCACCGGGCCCAACATGGGCGGCAAATCCACCTATATGCGGCAGACGGCACTGATTGCGATCATGGCGCAGATCGGCTGTTATGTCCCCGCCAAATCGGTTCTGATGCCGGTGTTTGACAGAATCTTCACCCGGATCGGCGCCAGTGATGACATCCTCTCCGGCCAGTCCACCTTCATGGTGGAAATGACGGAGGCCAACCGGGCCCTGCAGGAGGCGAGTGAGCACTCCCTGATTCTCTTTGATGAAATCGGCCGGGGCACCTCTACCTATGACGGCATGGCTCTCGCCCAGGCGATGATCGAATACATCGCATCCTGCATTCATGCCAAGACGCTGTTCAGCACCCATTATCATGAGCTGACCTCACTCAGCGATTCCATCGGCTGCGTAAGGAATGTGCATGTGGCAGTGAAAGAGGAAAAGGATCAGGTGACCTTCCTGTACCGGATCAAGGACGGAAGGGCAGACCGCTCCTATGGTGTCAACGTGGCACGGCTTGCCGGCCTGCCTGACGCGGTGATTGAGCGGGCACGGGGGCTGCAGAAGGAACTGGAATCCAAAAAGCGGGTGGTTCAGCAGAGCTATCAGCTGGTGGAAATGAAAAAGACGGACCCCCTTGCGGAATCGATCCTGGCACAGCTTCGCTCGGTGAATGCGGATGACCTTTCGCCCCGCGAAGCGTGGACCATGATTGCGGATCTCTGTGATGAGGTCAGGAAAGGAAACGGAGATGGAACAGAATAAACTGATTATCCGCGGTGCCCGCGAGAATAATCTGAAGAATATATCGCTTGAAATTCCCCGCGGAAAACTGGTGGTGATGACCGGGCTTTCCGGCTCGGGCAAGACAAGCCTTGCGTTTGATACAATCTACGCCGAAGGACAGCGCCGCTATGTCGAATCGCTGAGCGCCTATGCCCGGCAGTTTCTCGGCGGTGTGGACAAGCCGGATGTCGAGATGATCGAAGGCCTGTCGCCGGCAATCTCCATCGATCAGAAAACCACATCCAACAATCCCCGCTCGACCGTCGGCACGGTGACGGAAATCTATGATTACCTCCGTCTGCTCTATGCTCGCTGCGGTGTTCCCTATTGTCCGAGTCACAACATTCCGATTACCGGTCAGGATATCAGCGAGATGGTGCGGGATATCATGGAGCTGGAAGACGGGACAAGGCTCACGGTGATGGCACCGGTGGTCCGAAACAAGAAGGGCACGTTTAAGGATTACTTTGCGAAACTGCAGAAAGACGGATATGTGCGCATCCGGGTGGACGGGGAAGTGAAGATGCTCGAGGATGACATCGAACTCGAGAAGAACAAGCGCCACAATATCGATGTGGTCATCGACCGCATCATCAAGAAACCGGAAGCCCGAAGCCGGATTCACGACTCTCTGGAAACAGCGCTGAACCTCGCCTCCGGCATGGCCTGCGTACTGGAAGGGGAGAAGGAAGAACTCTTCTCCAGCAACTATGCCTGCAGGATCTGCGGCTTTTCCGTTCCCAAGCTCGAACCCCGCCTGTTTTCCTTCAATGCGCCGCTTGGCGCCTGCGATACCTGCAAGGGACTCGGCTTTACCGAAGAGGTTGATGTCGATCTTCTGATCCCCGACCGGGACAAGACGATCCGGGAAGGAGCGATCCGCTATTATAAAAACATCGTCGGCACCGAGAACATCGAGTGGCAGACGTTTGAAACCCTGCTTAAGGCATACAGGATCTCTCTGGATGTGCCGATTAAGAAACTTACCGACAAACAGCTGAACATCATTCTGCACGGCAGCGACCGGCCGATCTCCTACAAGATCACGAGCACCGGCGGAAACACCTACATGCGCAACGACTATATCGAAGGCGTCAAGGATATGATCGAACGCCGCTATGCGGAGACGAATTCCGCGATGTCCAAGGACTGGTATCACTCCTTTATGGTGGAGACCGTCTGTCCTGCCTGCAGCGGGCAGCGGCTCAATGAGGCGGCGCTTTCCGTGCGCGTGGATGATCTCAACATCATCGGCTTTACTTCGATGTCGGTGGAGAAGGCACTGCTCTGGTGCAATGATGTTCACCTTTCCGAAAGTCAGGCGAAGATCGCCGATCTTGTCATGAAGGAAATCCGCTCCCGCCTTTCCTTCCTTAAAAACGTCGGCCTCGAATATCTCACCCTCGATCGTCTTGCCGGTACGCTGAGCGGCGGCGAGGCACAGCGGATCCGCCTTGCGACCCAGATCGGCTCCAGGCTCTCCGGCGTGCTGTATGTTCTCGATGAGCCTAGCATCGGCCTTCATCAGAGAGACAACGCAAGACTCATCTCAACCCTGAAAAGCATGCGCGATCTCGGCAACTCTCTGATTGTCGTGGAGCACGATGAAGAGACGATGATGAACTCGGACTGGATTGTCGATATCGGACCGGGAGCGGGAATTCATGGCGGCGAAGTGATCTTCAGCGGAACGCCCGAAGATATTCTGAAGTGCGATGCTTCGGTGACCGGAAGGTATCTCTCCGGCAAAGAACGGGTGGAAGTTCCGAAACAGCGGCGGAAGGGCAGCGGCGGCTTTGTGGAACTCGTCGGCGCTTCCGAGCATAACCTCAAGAATATCACCGTGAAGTTCCCTCTCGGAAAGATGATTGCCGTGACCGGAGTGTCCGGCAGCGGCAAGAGCACCCTGGTCAACGAGTGCTTCATGAAGGCAATTCAGCAGAATCTCGGCTATACGAGAATTCACCCCGGAAAATATGACAAGGTCAAAGGCCTGGATCAGATCGACAAGCTCGTGCAGATCGATCAGAATCCGATCGGCCGAACGCCCCGTTCCAATCCGGCAACCTATACCGGTGTCTTTGATGATATCCGGGCGGTATTTGCGAATACCCCGGAAGCGCGGCTGCGCGGCTATGACAAGGGGAGGTTCTCCTTCAACGTCAAAGGCGGCCGGTGCGAAGCCTGCTGGGGAGACGGTGTCCGGGTCATTTCGATGAACTTTCTGCCGGATGTCTATGTGCCCTGCGAAGTGTGCCACGGCAAGCGGTATAACGAAGAAACCCTGCAGTGCACATTCAAGGGGAAGAATATCTACGATGTGCTGGAGATGACGGTGGAAGAGGGGCTGGAGCTTTTTGCCAACCACCCGAAGATCAGAAACAAACTGCAGACCCTGTATGATGTGGGGCTTGGATATCTCAAGCTCGGCCAGTCTTCGACGACGCTTTCCGGCGGTGAGGCACAGCGGGTCAAGCTCGCTTCCGAGCTGCAGAAGAAAGCGACCGGAAAGACCGTGTATATTCTCGATGAGCCTACGACCGGCCTGCATGCGGATGATGTCAAACGGCTGATCGCAGTGCTCGACCGGATCGCGGATACCGGTAATACGGTGATCGTCATCGAGCACAATCTGGACGTGATCAAATGCGCGGACTGGATTATCGATCTCGGTCCCGAAGGGGGAGATGCCGGCGGTACGGTTATCGCCGAAGGAACCCCGGAACAGGTTGCGAAAAACACGAAATCCTGGACCGGTGCCTATGTGAAGAAAGCGCTGGATGCGGCGAAGAAGGAGAAATGACAATGATAATCGGTTATGGGGCGATCGCGGTGTGCGTGGTGCTCTTCATTGTGATAACCCGATCTCAGTATCCGCTGGATACGGCCGTGAAATACGGTGCCCTGCTTCCCAGCCGTGTCAAGCGCGGAGAATACTGGCGGCTTCTGGCATCGGGGTTTCTCCATGTTCAGATCTGGCACCTTCTGATGAACATGTATTCCCTCTATTCCCTGAGTTCTCTCGAGGGGGTATTCGGGCATGGTCTGTTTGCGCTGATTCTCCTTGCGTCCATCCTGCTGGGAAGTGTTCTTTCGGTTTGGCTCGGCGATGAGAATACGATCACCATCGGTATTTCCGGCGGACTGTACGGCCTGTTTGCGGCCTATCTCGTGCTTCTGTTCAAAGCCGGTCTTCTGCAGGATCAGGCGGTCATGTTTTCGGTTCTGAGAACCCTGGTGGTCAACCTTGCGATCAACTTTATGCCCAATGTTTCGCGTCTCGGTCACGCCGGCGGTTTTATCGCCGGATTTGTGATCGCTATGATCATGTTATAATCTCCTCACAGAGGTGTTTGTTATGCCAGATGATATGAACTCAAAACGAGTCATGATCCAGGAGATTGTGGATTTCTTTTCTCTGGAACAGCTGACAGGAAATGAGCAGTCCCTTAATCGCTGGGTAGTCATTCCGGATGTGAACCGTCCGGGTTTTGAACTGTCCGGATATTTTAAGCCTACCGAACCCCGCCGTGTTGTCATCATCGGAAACAAGGAAATCGAATACATCGGTCATCTCAGCGATGATGAACAGAGAGCCCGGTTCCCGTCGATCACCGACGGCCTTACGCCGATGCTTATCATCACGAAAAACAATGAAATCCCGCCGATTCTGAAAGAGGTTGCGATGGAACGCAACTTCCCGGTGTTCCGCACCAGAAACGATACCTATCGGATGATGGTCGACCTCATCACCTTCCTGGACGAGCGGCTGGCCCCGGAGGAAACCCTTTCCGGCGATCTTATGGTAGTGTACGGAAAAGGCGTTCTGATCACCGGCGAGAGCGGAATGGGAAAATCGGAAATCGCCATGGAACTGGTCCGGGACGGCCAGGTGCTTGTCGCCGATGACCGCGTTGACGTGCAGAAAATTCACAACAGTCTTTACGGCCATGCCCCGGAGCTTCTGCGGGGGATGCTTGAAATCCGGGGAATCGGAATCATCGATGTGGAACGCATGTTCGGTGCCAACAATCTTTCTCCCCGCTCGCGGATCGATCTTGTGATCCATCTTGTCAAGTACGACGCCAGTGAGGAATACGAGCGGATCGGGGATGAGATGACCGCTTACACCAACATCATGGGAGTGAATATTCCGGCGATGTCCCTGCCGGTCAGTCCGGGACGTTCGATGCGGGCATTGATCGAAACCGCGGTGTCGAATTTCATTCTCAAGGAAGAGGGATACAACAGCACGGAGGAATTCAAGGAACGCCTCCATGAGATGCTGAGAAAGGTCTCTGAAGGGATTGCCGAAGGATGAATGCATGCATACTGTTTGATTTTGACGGAACGATCATGGATACCGAGCCTGCGATTATGGCAAGTTACGGATATCTGTTTGAGAAGTACCGTACAATAGAGGAATTTACCCCGGAGCGAAGAATCAGGGTGCTGGGCCCCGCTCTCGAGGTGATGATGGCGGAATTCTTTCCTGAGAAGGATCCTTTTGCGTGCGTGGAGGAGTACCGCGCTTACCAGAAGAACCATCTCCGAGATCTGATCCACCCCATGCCGGGCGCTGTCCGCCTGCTGGAAGAACTGCGGGAGATGGGAATACCTCGGGGTACTGTGAGTACCCGGTACCGGAAATCCCTGGAGGAACTTCTGGAACAGAACGATATGCGGCAATATATGGATGTGGTTCTGGGCCATGATGATGTGGTGAATGACAAACCGGACCCCGAGGGCATTCTGCTTGCGAAGAAAATGCTCGGATGCGATGATTGCATGTATATCGGCGACAGCGTGATGGATGTCAGGGCAGGGAAAAACGCAGGTGCGTTTGCCGTTGCCTTTCCGAGCAATCCGGGCAAAAGGGATGCGCTTTTTGCGGAAACTCCGGATGCGGTCATAGCGTCGCTGGATGAACTGACGGCGATTGTCCGCAGATGGAGGGAAACACATGGCACTGATCCGTTTTGACAACGGCTTTCACGGGATCTATAAGGTGAAAGGACAGACACTTGAAATCGGGACGGGAGGACTGGAACCGTATGATATGACCTACGGTGCGATCGGTTCCTGTCTTTTTTCTACCCTTCTGAAGGTAGCGGAAGAGCAGGGAATTACCCTTTCCGGCGTGGAGGTGTTAATCGAAGGAAGGAAGCGGCAGAGTGTTCCTGCCATGGTCGAATATCTGAAAATCCGGGTGTTCGCCGGCGGCGATACCTCCGAGGATCTTCAGAGCTGCCTTCAGGAGGCGTGTGAGAAATGCTCGATGGTATCCACCTTCGCAAAAGTGGCGGAGATTGACGCGAAGCTGTCGCCGGTTCCGCTCAAAGACGGCGCGAAGACGGCCTGTTCTCTGAAAAGAGGCGAATGCTGAGAACAAATTGTGAAACTGACGTGAAAATAAACAAATAATCCTTTGAGGCTCTTGGAAGCACCCTGTTTTATCTGCTATATTGCAAGTACAGGCAGGTGGCTATGAAACTCAGAGAAATGGGGTTTCGCGACTATTACCATAATTATGTCGTGCTGGAAGCGGATGCCCTGACAGAGGAATGCAGCAAGACGGTCTCTGTGAAAGAACAGGATTGTTTTCTTCTGTGCAGCAGCTATATCAACCGCTCCGGTCATCTTCGTTTTAACGTACTTTCGATCGGGCATCACTGGAATGAGTGCCGCAAGGGACTCGGCAAGGAGCAGATGCTGGGAGACTTTGCGCCCGAGCAGCTTGCGGGGATGGAAGCCCGGCCGGTGGAGCCGGATGACCGGATGATCGAAAAAAACAGCGCTTTCCTGGAAGAAAACTACCGCAATGTGCCGGAGAAACTCATGGAAACCCGGGCAAATCCCGATATCGACGAAATCCGCGATGATTTTTATCCCGATATCGTGCAGGCGGGGTTTGTCGAGGAATCCAGCATCCGCGAGTATCCGATGCGCCTGTGCCGCTTTAACGGCCCCTTTGCGGAGGGAATCCTTCTTGAGGATGCGGGTCCGGGAAGACTTGCCGGAACGGTGCTGAGAACCCTGCCGTATGCCGAGGGAAGACGCCGCCAGCAGAGGCTTCTTGTGGTTTTCTCGGGGATGATGAATGAAGAAGAAAAGAAGATGTACGAACATCTGAAGGAAAGGGGAACAGAGGTCGGGTTCGGGTTCAGTGAATCCGATCACCGGCGGAAAAACTGAAGTATGAATGAATCGAGAACCATCAGCTATACCTGCCCGTACTGCGGACGGGAATTTGGAGTGGAAGTGTTTGACAGCGTTATCGCCGATGACAGCCCCGATCTGCGGGACCGGTGTCTCAGCGGCGATCTTTTTCGCGTTTCCTGCCCGCACTGCAAGCAGGAGTACATGGTGCAGTACCCCCTGGTCTATATCGACAGAGCGCGCCGCTTTGTTCTGTTCCTGAATGAGAACGAAGAACTGCCAATGATGGTAAAGAATCTTGCGGAAACGCTCGTCAAAGCGGGATACAGGCTGCGCCGTACCCCGACCCTGGCGGAATTCACGGAAAAGATTCAGATCTTTGAAGATGATGTGGATGATCGGCTGGTGGAACTTGCGAAATATGACTCCCTGATTGAGTTTATCGACAACAAAAAAGGCAGTGCCGCCGATGTCACGGCCATTGATTACCAGCGTACGGAAAACGGCGTCATGAAGATCAATGTCCGCACCGGGGACAAGGGCATGTCGTTTCTGATTCCTCTCACCATGATCGAAGAGGAACTGAACATGAGCCCGGAGCGATATGAGCTGAATGCGGACTTCCCGGTGGTCAACGCCGCCTGGCTGATCGATCTCTTCGAGCCGAAACCGGACGAGAAATCACTGAACTGAAGCGGAGCGATCCGCTTTTTAAATGAAAAAACCGGATATGACGTGCATATCCGGCAGACTGCCTCATAACCCGGCCGCTTTTCTGAGAAAATCGATCCCGAGGTACTGCACCATGGAGTCGATGCGTTCCTGCAGAGGAATCGGGAAGCGGTCTTTCCATTCGCCGATCCATCCGTCTTTGACGAGCTTCATGAGGGTATCCTCGCTTTCGCGGTCAAGTCTCAGAAGTTCTTCCCTCCGGCTTCCTTCCGCGGTTTTCAGTTCTTCCTGGCAGGCCTTGCGGGCGGCGAGGTTCTCGTGCATGAACCAGGACCGCAGGATTCCGAACCGGCTGATCTGGTTGGGAGTGATCAGATTGTGATCCACACCGGCCTTTTCGCAGTTGACCAGCACCATATGGTGCATCGCCCGGTAATTGAAGAGAAGATGACGGGCGGTGAGGAAGAACGGCCGGGAGTCATCGGAGACACCGACATAGCTGTAATACTCCTTCAGCTGATCCCGGAATTCGGGAGTGAAACGGAAACTGCCGGTATAATTCCAGGTGATCGTATGATTCGGGGCTTCCCGGACAAATTTCACCGGGTAGTTCTCGGTGATGTATTTGCTTTCATTCCAGGGAAGATCGGATTTTTCGAGAAACAGACCTTCATCGATATCGAGATAGAGATCATTGCCCTGTCTCGGGCTGAAGTAGAAGTGATCTACCTGTACATTCTGAATCTGGGCGGAAGACATTCCGATGTTTGCCATGAACGAGAAGATCAGCTGATCTTCCTTGGAATATTGATCCATGGGAGCCAGCAGCTTTCGGATGATATCGGGATCCGCAAACATCGTCTCGGTATATTCGGTGCGTTTGCGGTTTTCGTTGGTGACAAGCCGCGTAAAAGGGTTCACATAATCCGGCCAGAATTCCGGATGGCCTTCCATCTTGGCGCCGACGGAGCGCAGGGTAGCCTTATAGCGATGAATTGTATTTGGAGACATTTTCCCGTCTTTTTCAAGCTGGTCCAGATAATCAAAGTACTCAACCGCCTGATCGCGGGTCATTGTCTGAATGTTTAATGATCCGTTGTTGTAGTCATGAAGACGATTTAGGACCTTTCGGTAGTCATTCACGGTATTCGGATTTAATTCGAGTTTTTCGATTACCGCTTCCCACTGTCCGGAAGTGAAGCCGGCGGGAGTCCTGTTTTTCATGGTGAATCTATCCTGCAAATACAGCGGAAAGTCTCTGTAACTGCTTTTCCTTTCTTCCTTCACAATGATGAAGGAGCTGTGCGGCCATAGTAGCTCTTTCCGGGGCCGTAGATTTGTAAGAATGTGTAAATAATATCTTCATGGCGGCGGTTTTGCAAGAAAAATCGCTCTAAAAGAAATGCCAAAAAAAGCAAATAGGGAACGCATAATATTAAAGGGTACGTAAGTCATGCATTCGTGTGAAGGTAAAGCATGTTTGAAAATCACACAATCTCACACATTTTCAACATAATTCTGCGTATTCAAATCGCTACTATAACATTGCAAGCAGCAGACTTGCCCTGAATACCTGCTCCCCCTTTAGCAAGTATCTCAGAGATTCTATCCCCTAAGACAGCCGAGAGGCAAATACGAAAAAAGAGAAAGACCTGTGAAGGTCTTTTCTCTTTTTTCGCAAACCAACGGCCCGCTTCCTTACTATATAAAAAGAAACCGCGGATTGGCGCGGTGATGTTTTTCGCAATATTACAAAGCAGTTTCTGAATGGTTCAGACTGCCTTACTGATCAGTACAGATAGATGTATCCCAGAAGTGCCTGGCGGGAGCGGGAAGAGTAGGCCGGGAACCAGCCTTCATGGTAGCCTCCGCAATAGCCGCCTTCAATGACATATATCATGGACCCGTCTTCACTGACGGCACTGACATAACCGACATGATGAGACCAGACGATAATACTTCCGGCAGCCGGTTCATAGCCGGTCCAGTATCCCATGGCTGCCGCGTTGTACAGCCAGGAGCCTGCAGATCCGAAGGAAGGAAGGGCGATGCCTGTCTGTTCCAGGGCGATCTGCCACGCAGACCAGGTACAGTTGCTCCAGCCGCCGTAATAAGGGTTGGTGTATGAGGGTTCTACCCATCCGGTGTCTTCCGTCCAAACGGGATCAACCCATTCTTCAGCATGGACCTCTGCGGATGTTCCGAACAGAATTCCTGCAGTAATGATTGCGCACATCAGTTTCTTTAATCCTGTGGATTTCATAATTCATACCTCCAAATCATGCCGGTTTAAGGGCACGTTGGGCAGTTTAGCAGTGAAATTCATCCCTTGTCAACAAAGTGAAATAATTAGCGAAATTAAGCGGTTACACCCGAAAACGCTTACAAAACATGCAAGCATGAATGGCTGGAAATACGGAAAATATAGGTAATTCTGAAATGCGAATAGCAAAAAGCATGCGTGAATGATTTTCTGGTTATGAAACAATTTATGGTTATATTTCCACAAAATACATCCTATGAATTCAGAAGGAACAGCCTATGGATTACAATCCCCGTCAAAGTAGCGCGGAATGCGGTATAATTCACCTCATAACAAAGAAACTTTTTTTGATGGAAGAAAAGCTGCAGATAAACGGATAAAGAAGCCTGAGGCTGTCTTTGGAGGAAACATTTATGCCGATCAAAATACCCGCCGGTTTGCCGGCCAGAAAAACCCTGGAGTCAGAGAATATCTTTGTCATGGATCTCGAACGCGCGTCCTCCCAGGATATCCGTCCGCTTCATATTCTGATTCTGAATCTGATGCCTACGAAGATTGTTACGGAAACCCAGCTGGCAAGACTTCTCGGAAACACTCCGATTCAGGTGGAGATGGAATTGCTTCGCGTATCCACGCATATTCCGAAGAACACTTCCGTGGAACATATGATCACCTATTATCAGACGTTTGATGAGGTGAAGGACAAATATTATGACGGCATGATCATCACCGGAGCTCCGGTGGAACAGATGCCGTTTGAAGAGGTGGAATACTGGGAAGAACTCTGCGAGATCATGGAATGGACCAAAACCCATGTCTACAGTACGTTCCATATCTGCTGGGGAGCTCAGGCTGCCCTGTATTATCACTATGGCATCGACAAGGTTCCGCTTCCGGAAAAACTGTTCGGTATCTATGAACATACCATTACCCATAAGGGGTCCATTCTCTTCCGGGGGTTTGATGATGTGTTCCTGGTGCCGCATTCCCGTCACACAACGATAAGGAAAGAAGATATTCTGGCTGTCAAAGAACTCAAAATTCTCTCCGAAAGCGACAAGGCAGGGGTATATGCCATATCCACCGACGGGGGAACTCAGATCTTCATCACCGGCCATTCGGAATATGATACCCTGACGCTGGAAGGGGAATATCTCAGAGACAAGAATGCAAATCTTCCGATTCATGTGCCGGAAAACTACTACCCGAACGATGATGATACGAAAATGCCGAGGAATACCTGGCGCAGCAGTGCGAACCTCATTTATTCCAACTGGCTGAACTACTTTGTGTATCAGTCCACTCCGTATGATCTCAGTGCAATTCCTTCTTTCAGGAAAAAATGAACCGGGAAGGAAGAAATAATTGAGGGCATATTGTTTGGAAAATCGTTTTTCATGTCTTACAATGACTCCATCCTCAAAGGATTGAGGAAACGGGGCGATGAACGAATTCGCCGGAGGAATAAAATGAAAAAACTGCTGTGTACATTGGCGGCTGCAGCGCTGCTGACCGGATGCGCATCCGGTCAAACATCCGCTTCTTCGGAAGATCATCTCGCACGCATTAAAAAAGCGGGAAAAATCACAGTCGGTCTTGAAGGTGACTGGCAGCCGTTCTCATTTCACAATGATTCGGATCAGCTTGTCGGATTCGATGTAGAGGTTGCACAGAATATCGCGAAGATCATCGGTGTGGAAGCTGATATCATCGAAGCACCGTGGGACGGTCTGTTTGCCGGTGAAACCGCAGGCACCTATGATATGGTTGTCAACGGTGTCGATGTGACGGAAGAAAGATCCAAGACCTATGATTTTACCGATCCGTATGCATATGATCATACCGTGCTGGTTGTAAAGACAGGCAACACGGATATCAAGGGGTTCGAAGATCTCAAGGGAAAGACCACAGCCAACTCGATCGGAAGCACCTACATGGAAATCGGTGAATCCTATGGCGCAGACGTCAAGGGTGTGGATACCCTGGCAGAGACGATGACCATGGTTCTCAACTCTCAGGTGGATGCCACAATCAATGCAGCGACATCCGTACAGGATTACCTTCTGACAACCGGAGAGACCGGTGTGACAATCGCAGCTCAGATGGATGAGGCTACCTCGTATGCGATTCCGCTGGTGAAAGGAGCTGACAACGACAGCCTGCGCAAGGCGATCAATGATGCTCTGACGCAGATGCGCAATGACGGAACGCTGAAGCAGCTTTCCGAGAAGTATTTCGGAGCGGATCTTACCGCAAAATAAACAGTACATGGAAATCCGGTGAAATGATTCATCGGACTTTCTGTTTTCGGGGGTTCTTTGATCAGATACAGGAGTAAACAGATGAAGCCTACAGATTTCTATTATGTAAGACATGGCCAGACCATGTTCAATGTCCATCATCGCCTTCAGGGAAAGTGTGACAGTCCGCTGACAGAGAAGGGGATCGCAGATGCCTTTAAGGCAGAGCTTGCTCTGAGGAAGATACCTTTTGACAGAGCGTTCTGTTCTTCCAGCGAACGCTGTGTGGATACCGCGGCGATGATTCTCGAGCGTCACAATGTCCGGGCGATCCCTTTGAAGGGATTAAAAGAGGTGGACTTCGGGAATCTTGACGGCTCATTGTTTGACGAAGTCAGAGAAGCGTTTGAACGCTACAAAGCTGAAGATAACTTCGGTGAAGTCGGCGGTGAAACCGGAGAAGAAATCCGTGACCGAATCCTGCGGACATTCCGGGAAATAGCGCTTAGATCCCAGCCGGGTGAGAAAGTACTGGTGGTGAGTCACGGCAGTTATGGTGTGCATGTGCTTGGTACGCTGTTCGGTGTGGATACCGGGGCCTTTATTGCCGAGAGAAAGAAAATCTGTCCCGATCAGTATGCATTTCCCAACGGCGGCATCATGAAATTTCGTTGGGAGGACGGAAAGTGGAGACTGCTCTGCCTTCCGGTCGAACCGGAGAATTTTATAGACTGTCAGTAAGAAAGCGGAGTATCCCCGAAGTTCATAACATCCGGAAACAGAATAGAATTTGTTGACGCGATATACCTCTTATGCTAAATTGTAAAAGCATTTGAGGTTTTTTTATTATGGCGAAGGACGGCAAAGTGATATTGGCGTGTTCGGAATGCCTGTCTAGGAATTACACGACGAACCGAAAAAAAACCAGTCAGAAGCGGCTGGAACTGAACAAATACTGCCCTAAATGCGGCAGAAAAACGCTTCATAAGGAAACAAAATAGGAGAAAGAGTAGTATGGATAAGACATTCAGCTGGAGCGGAATCAAAAAGGAAGCGAAACGTGTTCGCTGGCCGAAGAGAAAAGATGTTGCGGAAGATACGGGAGAAGTTCTCTGCTTTACCGGATTTTTCGCGGTATTCTTTGTGCTGTGTGACTTCGGAATCGCATTCCTCATGAGAATGATCGGAATTGGAGTGTAAGAAACTATGAGTGATCAGGAAAAAACAGTCGGCCTCATTCCCGATGAGGAACATGAAAAGCGCTGGTATGTCGTAAATACCTATTCCGGACACGAGAACCGTGTCAAGGAAAATCTTGAGAAGAGAATTGAGTCCATGGGAATTCAGGACTATCTGTTCCGTATTCTTGTGGCAGAAGAAGCAGAGGTTGAGATCAAAAACGGCAAACAGGTCGAGAAGATGAAGAATATGTTTCCCGGCTATGTGTTTGTTGAGATGATCATGACAGATGATGCCTGGTATGTTGTTCGAAACACTCCGGGTGTTACCGGATTTATCGGATCGTCCGGCGGCGGAGCCAAGCCGTTCCCTGTGTCCCCTGTGGAAATGGAATCCATTCTGCGCAGAATGGGACAGAGCGACAAGAAAGTTGTTGTTAACTTCGGCGTGGGTGATACTGTCCGTATTCTTACGGGACCTTTCTCCGGCATGAAGGGCAAAGTCAGTGCAATGAATGATCAGACAAAGGTTGCGAGTGTTCTGATCATGCTGTTTGGCCGTGATACACCGACGGATATCAACTACAATGATCTTCAGCTTGTGACAGACTGAATATGAGGGTGAGCCTTGATTGGTTCATCCTTTTTTTGGTTCCATCCCGCTTGATTTTTCTGCCCTCAGAATTCTGTTTATTATGATCTGACGGATGGCAGGAAAATTCAAAAAATAAAATAAATAAAGAGTCCCGAACTGTTGTATAATGACGGTGTTGTCAGACAACTCTGACATCGTCAGAAAATCTGAATCTGCACGGTTAACCCCTACCACTTATCCGTGCGTTCAGGCAGGATCCGGATTTGAGTCCGGTCCTGTTTTCTTTTCCGGGTAAATCAGGCGGAAACAGAATCGTGAAATGACACTTCGGGGTTCCGGAAAAAACAAAAAACTGTAAAATGCAGGACTGAAATAAATACATAACACAGCAGGATACCTATAGGAAGGGTATAAGCACAGGCGAAATCATCCGGTTTT
>JAFWCM010000209.1 GCA_017536885.1 Solobacterium sp. | reverse complement strand
TTCTGCATATCTCTGACGATCCGCTCGACTTTATCGATCTGATAGTCATAGAGTTCTTCAACTATGGTATCAGTAAGGATCAGGGATTTGCGATTCGTATCTTTGTTTCTCATATTCTGTGCACCTCACACTCACAGAATAAGACATGTACTCAATTTTGTTGTCCGAAATTCCGGACAGTGAAGAAAAAATCACTTATTTGGGGCTATAGCGTAAATGTAACAGCGGGGTGATCTTATTCACTGAGATTTGGAAGGGGAGGCTCGGTGAGAACCGGAATTCCTTTTTCAAACAGTTCCAGGCCATGGTTATGAATGTCGCCTTCCATGGCGCTGTACAGCCAGCTCGCACACGATTCGCCGTTATATCCCTTGGAATAAAACTGGGTCCAGAGAATCGTATGCGGGGTAAGGGAACTTGTGCCGAGCCAGTCCGCCCAGATATAGACACCGGCATCGGGAAGCTCCAGGAGCTTTCTGACCATGTCCTCCAGCTTCTTCTCAAAGACGTCACCGAGCGCTTCATCCGATACGAAGTTCCCGGTGTCGATGTAGTTCTGATACTGCACAAGACCGCCGTCCCGGTAAGAGCCGGTGTAGAGAATCTTCGCATTCGGCCAGTGTTTTTTGCAGTTCTGAAGACTTTCCAGCACCGGGTTGTCACCTTTCCAGCAGTCCGTAATCCCGGAAGGCGCGCCCCATACTTCGGAAGCGGTTTTTTTCCAGGCATCGTACTGAAGCAAAGCGCTGTCGACGAGCACCGCCTTTTCGGGGACATTCGGAAAGCAGTCGGTGAAGATCTCATCCGCAAGAAAGGCGGCGCCGAAGCCGCCGGCCGACCAGCCGGCAACAAGCACGGTATCCGGGCTGCCGGCATAGCGCACGGCCCGGTCCATGAACAGGCGGAAGTTGTTGTATCCGTTGTGATGGAGAATGGCGGGGTTGCCTTTGGAATCGGTATAGCTGAATTCCTTCGTGCCGATATGAAGATCACCGGTGCTGTAGGGAATTGCGAGAATCGTCCAGTCATGGAAGGGATTGTGTTCATCGCTGCTCGCAATGCCGGTATTCTCCGTACCGGTATCTTTCGAATGATGAACGTACATATCATCACCCATGGCGGCGGTTTCTTCACTGACCGACATCCCGCCGCCGTAGAAATAGACGAGGACCTTGTTCTCTGACCCGAGCCGCACAAGCCCGTGCCACGGATCGCCGAGTGAATCCACGGCAAACGGCGGTGAAATGGAGTACCACTGTCCTTTTTCCATGCCGATATGCGCTTCCGGGTACTTCTTTTCCGAAGCGAGGAAGAAGCCGCTCTTCTGAATGCCGAACAGGGAGATGAAAACAAGCAGCACAACGACTGCAATTTTGCCGGGATGTTTCGAGAAAATCTCTTTCAGGACGTCCATAGGATTACATTCTTGATATATCGTAATATAAAACAGATCCAAAAATAACAGAGAGAAAAAGATCGATATGGCAGAAATCAATCCGGAAGAGATGAACAGGATGATGGAAGCTGAAACGGCCTCAGAAAAGCACCGGCAGAAAACGTTGTTCATCCGGATGAAATTGAAAAGACCATAGCAGAACATGGATTCGATATGCATAAGATCGGTCTTCAGCTTTCGGTAAAATGAACCGGAAACCGTCTCGGGCGGATTCTCTGACAGTGATTGCAAGGATGAAATTGAATGTCCCTGATGCAAAACCGGCAACCGCAGGGATTTCTCCAGACAGGCATGGAGGTCCATGTTTTCTGCAATGAAATCCTGCTATCTGTGTAAGAAATGCAATATGTATTTCGGAGTACTCGGCAAGAAAGTGTTAATGCTGTACGGTGATAAAAAGCCATACAGAAATAAATTTGAGTTAGACTGAAAAATACTTAATCCGTAACTTCCTGACGGGAGTTTCCTCTCATATACCAAAATCAGCTCGTAATCCCGGTATTTATGCGGATTGCTTGCTGATTCGTTGCTGTGCCTGAAAGATGTATTTCAGTTCTGTTTCAGTGTCAGACGGGCGTTCCGTAAGTACTGATGTTCATCATCCGTTTTTTCCGATATCCGATCCGCTTTCCTTTCGCTTTGAATTACCCATCCGTCGCCTATCCCGCTTCGTTTGCCGGGTAATGCGCGTTTCGTCATGCGGATAACCTGTTCCTGAGGTTCTGTTCGAAGAACTTCAGCAATGATTCATGCGGTAAGACAGAGAAATGTTTGAACAGCGATCCTGTTCTCTGCGCTGTGAAACCGAGGTCTTACCGTCAGGTGATCCGCATCCTTCGGCGTTTTACATATTCCGTTTGACTGAGAAAACATCGGATTTTTTCAATGGGCGGAAGGTTTTTTTGCGCCTTTTTGAACATTCGGATGTGCACGATATAAAAATAAGATTTTTACCGGACACCTGGCCCGGTTTCTCTGCTAAACTTTGATTAACACTTACTTTAAGGAGAGGAGATCATTTGTATGACAGGGTTACCCCTTATTCTCGTGTTCGTCATAGCGATTGTTGTGATGATCATCATGATTTCGAAGTTCAAGATTCACCCGTTTATTTCGATTATGCTGATTTCCGTGGTGCTCGGCCTGATCGCCGGCATTCCGATCACAGACAAGGTGCTGGAAGACGGCACCAAGGTCAGCGGTCTTGCGAATGTCATCGGCGCCGGTTTCTCCGGTACATTCTCGAGCATCGGCATTGTCATCATCCTGGGCGCTCTGATCGGCAGTATTCTTGAAGTCACCGGCGCCGCCCTCAAGCTTGCGGACATGGTCATCAAGCTCGTCGGCAAGAAGAATCCGGTGCTTGCGATGGAGCTCATGGGCTGGGTTGTATCGATTCCGGTATTCTGTGACTCCGGCTTCGTCATTCTGAACCCGATCCGCAAGGCGCTCGTTCAGAGAACCAAAGAGTCCTCCGTAGCGATGACCGTCGGTCTTGCCTCGGGTCTCTACATCGCCCATGTATTCATTCCGCCGACCCCGGGACCGATCGCGGCTGCCAATACCCTCGGCATCGGCGACAACCTGCTTCTTGTGATGGGCATGGGTGTTCTCTGCTCGATCTTCCCGCTTGCAGCAGGCTTCTTCTATGCGAAGTTCATCGGCAAGAAAGTCAAGGCGGAAGATGAAGCGGATATGGGCGAAAACGTGAAGAGCTACGAAGAGCTCGTCGCCGAATACGGCACCCTTCCGAGCGGCTTCTCGTCCATCGCGCCGATCATCGTTCCGATCATTCTCATGGCGCTTTCCTCCATCGCTTCCATGGCGAAGATGCAGGGCTTCCTGGCGGATCTCATCACCTTCCTCGGAACTCCGATCATCGCTCTTGCGGTAGGTACAGCCTGTGCGGTGCTGCAGCTCAAGGGTGCCGGCAAGATGGGTGAGTTCTACAACATCACCAACGAAACCCTCAAAACCGTCGGCCCGATCCTCTTTGTCACTGCGGCAGGCGGCGTTCTCGGCAAGGTCATCTCCGCATCCGACATGGTGAACTATATTTCCCAGCATGCACAGGTGCTTTCCGCCATGGGAATTCTGTTCCCGTTCCTGCTGTCCGCCATTCTTAAGTCGGCACAGGGGTCCTCGACCGTTGCGCTTACCACAACCGCCGGTATCGTAGCACCGCTGCTTCCGATTCTCGGTTTCACCACCCCGGTGCAGGTTGCCCTCGTCTGCATGGCCATCGGTGCTGGTGCGATGACGGTTTCCCACGCCAACGACTCCTATTTCTGGGTGGTTACCAACTTCGGTGCCATGACTCCGGATCAGGGCTATAAGACCCAGACGATGAATACCCTAGTCATGGGTGTTGCGGCCATTATTGAAATCGCAATTCTCAGTCTGATTCTCCATTGAGGAATGTTATGAAACTGTTGTTTGCGTCAGATTCATTTAAGGGCAGTCTCACCAGCGAAGAGACGGCCGTCCTGCTCGAAAAAGCCGCAGAGGAAGTCTTCGGCAAGTGTGAAGTATCTTCCGCTCCTGTCGCCGATGGGGGCGAAGGAACGGTAGAAGCGGTCATCGCGGCCGAAAAGGGCAAAAAGATCGAACTCACCGTGCACGGACCGCTGATGGAAAAGGCAGATGCTTTCTATGGCTCGTTCGGCGAAAACAAGGCAGTGATCGAAATGGCCAGTGCCTCGGGTCTGCCGATGGTGCCGCAGGAACTCCGCAATCCGCTGAATACCACCACCTACGGTACAGGCGAGCTGATCCTTGATGCCCTGGAGCGCGGCTACCGCGATATCTCCATCGCGATCGGCGGCTCCGCCACCAATGACGGCGGTATGGGCTGCGCAAGAGCCCTCGGAGTGAAATTTCTGGATGAAAACGGAAACGAGCTCGAAGGCTTCGGCAGGGATCTCATCCATGTAAAGACCATTGATGTCTCGGGTCTTGATTCCCGCATTAAGAAATCTAAAATAACGGTCATGTGTGATGTGACAAACCCGCTCTGCGGAAAGAACGGTGCGACCATGACGTTTGGAAAGCAGAAGGGCGCTACCCCTGAAATCCAGGAAGAGCTGGAGAAGGGCATGTGCAATTACCGCGATGTGATTAAGGAAACCTTCGGCATTGACTGCGACCAGGTACAGGGCGCAGGTGCCGCAGGCGGCCTTGGTGCGGCATTGAAGGTATTCCTTGGAGGCACCATGAAATCCGGTATCGAAACCGTTCTGGATCTCATTCACTTTGATGAACGTCTTGAAGGCGTGGATCTTGTGGTAACAGGAGAAGGGCGCACTGACTGGCAGAGCTGTTTTGGAAAAGTTATGCAGGGCATAGGCATGCGTGCAAAGGCCAAGGGCATCCCTGTACTCGGATTATCCGGATCCCTCGGAAAACATTCGCTGGATATCTGTGATTATGGTGTTTCTTCCCTTATGACTACGGTCAATGCGCCGATGTCACTGGAAGAAGCATTGGATAATGCGAAAGAACTTTACTACGAAGGCGCTGTAAGAATGTTCAAGTTTGTTAAGACCGGAATGGACATGCGTAAATAAGACCTCTTTAAACCCAGGGTGTAAGGCTCTGGGTTTTATAATGGAAAAGTAAATGGTATAAAGTAAAAGAAATTAGTGGCAAAAACTATTATTAGTCCTATGAAAAATCAATTTCTAACAAACTACTCGCAAGAATCCTTTCTAAATAGGATTAAATCGAATCTGAAAGATTGCAAAGCTTTCTATTTTTTTATTATTGCCTTAACCATACGGACTGATGTCTACCACTCTAAATTCTTCGCGGAAACAGGATTTGGATTTTCTGTTGTTTCAATAATTCCGCCATTGCGCATCCGGACCACCCGGTCAGCCATCCGTCCGATTTCCTTGGTATGAGTAACAATGACAACGGTTTTATGATGACCGCGGCAGAGATCTTCCAGTACATTGAGAATCTGCTTGCCGGTTCCATAATCTAGAGCACCGGTCGGTTCATCGCACAGCATGATTCTCGCGTCCTTGGCAAGGGCCCGGGCAATGGATACCCGCTGCTGCTGACCGCCGGAAAACTGTGAAGGATAACTGTTGAGACGCTGTTCAAGTCCAACCAGTTCCAACGCCTTGCGCGCACGTTCTTCATTCACCGCCGTCAGCCGCACATTTTCCAGAGCCGTCAGTTCCTGAATCAGATTGAACGACTGAAAAACAAATCCGACCGTATTCCGACGGTATCTGGTCATTGAACTGTCGCCGCCGGAGAAGAAGATCGACTTGCCGTCAAAAAACACCGTTCCTTCATCCGGCGCATCCATACCGCCCAGCATATTCAGCAGCGTACTTTCCCACACCCGCTGCTGCCAAGAATGACAAGAAGTTCCCCATCATAGATATCAAGACTGACATGATTCAGAGCGGTTACCGCTCCTTCTCCATGTCCATAGGTTTTATACAGGCCTTCCGCCTGAATCAGAAGATTCGAATTCATGTAATCCTATTATATGTTTTGTGATTCTGCTTGATAAGTGCATTTTCCAGGGAGCTAACAGAATTGATTCCATCCCTGAAAGCAGCTGTTACTGCCTGAAGACGGAAGAGGAAAAGCGCAGACAGGTAAAATAGTATTCGTGTACGAGAGAAGAAATGACAGAAGAATTCCGGAATATGAATCTTGCGGGCAATGCGGCACGAAGGCCCTTTCCGTAAGTCAGAAACCAAAGAGAGAACGGATGGTTCAGAAGGTACTGTCTGTTTCATGCCGCGTAAGAAACAAACTCATGGACGCGATCCCTTCGAAGAGACGCGTCTCATCAGGAAGAACCGGAAAAGAGGAAGCAGAGAGATAAAAGAAAGAAGGCAGGCAGTATTACACCCAAAAAAACGACAGTATCGACTGCCGTTTAAATACGATCAAAAATGATCCGATAATTCATCCGGCTCGTTTTCCGGAAGTGGTTCGGCAAGATCTGTATCACATCCGGTTGTACCGACTTCTGTGGTGTCATTGAAGAGACGGTTTACAAGCTGTACAAAGTAGCGGTTGACCTGATAGGTAAGCATTTCCCTGTCATTCTCCTTACAGGAGAAGGCAATCCGCACTGCCAACCCTCCGATATTGCCGTTGATTGAGTTCTTCTTGGGGAGCGTGACAACTCCCCAGTATTCCGGTGTTCCGATAATCTTCGGGAATCTTTCCGGAAGAGTTTTCAAAGCCTCCCGGATCATCTTCTCACCCTGTATCAATCCTATATCATGTCCGATTTCAATATCCATCATGATTGTTGACCGCTCTCTGCTCTGGTTGATCAGTTCCTGAATGGTACTGTTGTTTACAATCTTGATATCTCTGGTACTGTCATCCATCAGCTTGGTAGTCCGCATGCTGATATCAATGACAATGCCTCGGAAATCACCGATTACAACCACGTCTCCGACTGTGAAGTCCCCTTCAAAGATGATGAAGATGCCAGCCAGGAAGTCCGCAATCAGGCTGTGGGCCGCAAGAGTGAATACAAGAGCAGTTGCGCCAACGCCGCCGACCAGCGTCGCAGTATTGACGCCAAGCATCGTCAGTTCATACAGAATCAGGACAATGACGCCGATATAGGCACATACGCTGTCAATCAGCCGGCAGATCGTTTTGCCCCTCGGGCTCATGAACTTACTGAGACGCTCCAGGAAGATATCAATCAATGTCTGCACCGCGAATACAACGGATATCAACATGATGGAGGTAGTAATGGTAACAGCGCTCAGACCTCTTACCCACGTTCCCCGCACCATATTGTAGGTGAGTCCGGTCGGATTTCCTTTTGAGACAAAGAACAGGTTCGCTGACAGCAGGAATACAGCAAGCATGTACCATTTGATGAACAACCACAGATCCGGGTAATTTTCCTTCCCGCTTTCCGTGATCCTGATATGGCTGGCACCTGAACGCTGCAGAACATATAGATTTTTGGTATACGGCAGGTAGACCACCAGCGCAAGAATCAGGCTCAGCGGCAGGAAAAGAACGAGAACACCGATCAGATAGGATGTGTCTGACGCATCTTCACTGCCGACGACGACAAAACGATTCCCATACGCAAATACAACCGCATAGCAATCATTTCCTTCGAAACTGACAATTCCATCATATCCGTCAAATATTTCATCCGTGTGGATCCCGTGTTTCTCTGCCTTATCCCCGGTCCAGTTATGCCAGGTGCTGGCAACGATGTTTTCTTTTATATTGTCGAGCACAACCACGTGCATGGTATCAAGAGGTTCCAGATCTTCGATCACCTCATTGATGCTGGTATCGCTCAGAACTTCACTCAGCTGTTCTTCCTTCACATAGAGTTCAACCAGCCCCAGAGTCCTGTTGTCAGAGTCTTTCATGATGGAACGGTAAACCCGCATTTCCTCAGCCGAGGAATCATATCCGCGCACTTCCAGTGATCCGACATCCTGATCCGAGGCATCCTTCAGCACCGCTGTATAACTGGTGCGCTGCGGTGCGTCAGCCTTAGCATGAAGCAACCGGTCAGAAGCGATGATATTTCCGTCTTCATCGAGAACCTGAAGAGCGTCTCCATCCAGGGTCGCGTTGAATTCATGAAGGGAATTCATGTCAATATGCTGGGGGTTTGTGGAAAGGAATGCCGCTGCGGTATTGGCTCTTTCGCTGTACATGACATCAAACTGTTCCTTGATCACGGCAGCGCTCTGCGTTTCCTTTTCGAGAACCGACTTCACATACTCTGTCTCATCCGCCGCAGACTGAGCGCTGAGATTCACGCTGGAAATCTTCTGAATCAGCATGACACAGATAACAAGAATCAGCATCGCAAGCATAAAGGCGGAAAAGCCTCTCCGGATTCCAGGTGTCCAAAAATACCTGTTTTTTTCATCCTCGTCTTCCGGACGGAAGAGCCTGGTTCTGCTGAGAATCATTCCCAGCACCAGGGCCAGCGCAACACACAGGAACCAGAGACTCCAGCTTCTTTTTCTTCCGATCCGAAGAATGTCGTCTTCTCCCACCACGTTGATCAAAGTGGCGTCATATTCCGAACTGTAGGATTTGAAGACAAAGAAGGAATAGTCTGCTCTTCCCTTACTCTGTGTATCCGGAGTGTTCTTCAGCTGAATTCTGTGCAGATATGAATCGGCAAAACTTTCCGTATTCTCTCCCTGCCCGACTTTGATTGTTCCATCCGCAATCGCTTTCTCTATCTCCTGCCGGATGTTTTCCGAGAGTTCATCATGCGGATAGATGGTCATTTCATTATTCTGAAAGATCAGAACATATCCATTCAGTCCTGCCTGCAGCTGCTTGAGGAACGCTTCGCTGTCATCCAGTACAGCCATTCGGCTTTCCTTCAGACTGCCATGCATGCCCAGAACAATCAGACGGCCGTCATCGAGTTTCGCCTTGCAGGTATTGAGGTTCTTCTCATGGAGACGTTTATAAACGGCGTCAAACCCTGCTTCATCCGTGATCTCGGCAGATTCCGCTCCGACAAGAGTCCGGATATATTCCAGCTTTTCCGCTTCTCCTTCGTGAACCGTGTCGCTCTTGAAGATATACGCGGCCTGGTTTGCCCGTTTGCCATAATCTTCCGTAGACCACCAGGTCCACCACTCCTGTGTATCTTCCAGATAATTCTCGTAAAGATGCGGATAATCATCCAGCCGCTGACGGATAAAATCACTCTGATTCATCGCATTCAGGATTCCCCGCAGCGTCAGGATGAAAAACAGAAACAGCATTGCTGCCGCAATCGAGCAGAGAATAATCCAAATCTTCGGACTTTCGTCATGTTCTTTCTGCATTGGTTTACTCATGGACTGAATCCCCTTTGTTCCATTTTATTCGTAAATCGTATTCAGATGACGGGTAATGTAATTAGGGCTTACTGAATGATACCCATCTCATAGCCTGATGCCAGTAGTCGAGTAGAGGAGTCCCTTGCGAGGCTCCTCCCTCACAGAACCGGACTCGCAGCTTTCCAGCATCCGGTTCTTCACGTAATCGTTAGTAAGCTATCTTGCCTGAATATATGTTGAACTTCACCTTTGGAGAGTGCAAAGGGAAAACCTTTAACATGTCCTTAAATTGCGTCCATGTGTAGCTCTTCTTCTGACTTCTCCTGTTCAACCAGTAGAACAGCATTCTTTCTACTCTGTAAAGAAAATCAGAGCATTTCGGAGTGTTGTCTGTAATTGCGTAATAGTTGTAGTACCCGTCTAAAACTTTGTTGATCCATTTAATGTTTTCGCTCACCGGCATATGCCTCTTGGCTTTGATGAGCGAATTCATTTCTTTCAGTTTCTTCCGAAACTTCTTACGGCTGGTTTTCCTCTTCACTCTGAACCACCCTTTACTGCTTTTCGAACAGTAATGAGTAAACCCAAGGAAATCAAAGGTAGCCGGCTTGCCTCCGCGTTTGCGGGCGTTTTCTTCGGCGAATCTGCCGAATTCGATAAGCCTGCTCTTTTCCTCCTGAAGCTGTAGTCCAAAGTGCCCCAATCTACTTCGCAAGGCCCTGTAGAATTTCACCGCATCCTCTTTGTACTGGAAACACGCGACAAAATCGTCCGCATAAACCACCAGCCCTGAGAACCCTCGCAATGTCGGTTTAATCCGTTCATTGAACCACCATACAAGCACATAATGCATGTATATGTTCGCAATGATCGGACTGCACACCGAGCCTTGACCTGATCCCTCTTCCGTAGGTTCGTAATGGAAATCTTCCATAACTCCTGCTTTCAGAGTTCTGTGTACAAGTCTCATGATGTTTGGGTCCTTGATTCTGGATTCGATGAATTTTACGATCCATCCATGGTCAAGGTGATTGAAGAATGATTTGATATCGGCGTCCACAATCCAGTTTGTCGGATTCTTTTCGATGTATACATTCAGCAGTTGAAGTGCCTTATGACAATCCCGATTTGGCCGGAATCCCATCATTTCGTTGTAGAAATGCGGCTCGAATACTGCTTCCAGTA
>JAFWCM010000208.1 GCA_017536885.1 Solobacterium sp. | reverse complement strand
TCAGATATTCCATTCCTTCTCCTTTATTCCTGGTTTCTCTGTTTCTGAATCTTCTTTTCCTCCAGCGCCGCAAGCAGGCTGCGCAGGCGGATATTCACGGTGCCGAGGTTGACGATCTCGTCAATCTTCAGCTGTGTGTACAATGACCCTCCCTCATGGAGGATTTCTCTGGTTTCATCGGAAGTGATCGCATCCAGCCCGCATCCGAAGGATACCAGCTGCACAAGATCCATGTCTTCCGTCTCCGTGCAGTATTTCGCCGCCGCATAGAGCCGGCTGTGAAAGGTCCACTGGTTGAGCACCGAGGTCGGAAACGGCCGCACATAGTCACTTACGGCATCTTCCGTGATCACCGCACATCCGAGCTTTGTGATCAGCCGGTCAATTCCGTGGCTGACTTCGGGGTCGGTATGGTAAGGCCGGCCGGCAAGCACGATGATATGTCTGCCTTCCTTGCGTGCCTCCGCGACGATTTCTGCTCCCTTGTTCCGGAGCGCGCGGCGGCTGGATTCATAGGCAAGGTACGCCGCATCCATCGCCCGGCGGATTTCTCCGGTTTTGAGTCCCGGAAAGTGCTTCTTCAGAATCTTCGGATATTTCTTCGCAAAGACCTCCCGGTTGGACAGGTCGATGAAATCGCGGATCAGAGGAACGGTGCGCAGTTCGCTGCAGTTATCTTCCAGCACTTCCGGATAATAGGCAACGACAGGGCAGTTATAGTGGTTGTCTCCCTTTTTCTCGTCGAAGTTATAGCTCATGCACGGGTAGAACACCGCATCGGCGCCGTGTTCACACAGCCAGCTGATATGCCCGTGACTGAGTTTCGCCGGATAGCAGGCGGTATCGCTCGGAATGCTGGCCTGACCTTTCTGGTAGAGATCGCGGTCGGAAAAGGGACTGACGATCACCTTGTACCCAAGGCTCTTCCAGAAGGCATGCCAGAACGGCAGAAGCTCATACATGTTCAGCACCAGCGGGATTCCGATCGTTCCGTTCAGCGCTTCACCGCTGTCCGAAGAAAGCTTCTGAAGCTGATCGCGCTTCCATGCATAGAGATTCAGATGATCATCTCTGGCTGCTCCGGTGACCGGTTTGTCACAGCGGTTGCCGGAGATATACGGCTTGGCGCCGGAGAACCGGCTGATGGTGAGAAGGCAGTGATTGCCGCAGCCATTGCAGGTCACGCTTTCGGTTTTCTGCTCAAACTTCTCGAGTTCCTCAAGGGGCAAAAGCGTGCTCTTATGAGTTTTCTCCGCCCTGTCCTTTCCGTACAGCGCCGCGCCGAAGGCACCCATGAGGCCGGCGATATCCGGACGCACCACATCGACCTTCATTTCCTTTTCAAAGGCCCGAAGAACCGCTTCGTTATAAAAGGTGCCTCCCTGGACGACAATCCGTTTGCCGAGCTCTTCCACGCTGGCACAGCGGATGACCTTGTACAGAGCGTTTTTCACCACCGAGATCGAAAGTCCGGCACTGATGTCTTCCATGCCGGCGCCGTCTTTCTGCGCCTGCTTGACCGAGGAGTTCATAAACACCGTGCACCTGCTTCCAAGATCCACCGGCCGTTTGGCAAAGAGCCCCATTCGGGAAAACTCCTGTACATCGTAGTTCATCGCCCGGGCAAAGGTCTGCAGGAAAGAGCCGCAGCCGCTGGAACAGGCTTCGTTGAGGAAAACATCCGAAATCGCATTGTTTTCGATCCGGAAACACTTCATATCCTGACCGCCGATATCGATGATGAAATCTACATCCGGCATGAAATGGCGCGCAGCGGTGAAATGGGCCACCGTCTCGACGAGACCGAAATCCAGGCGGAAGGCATGTTTCATGAGCTCCTCGCCGTACCCGGTCGCAGTCACACTGCCGATTTCAAGTCCGGGATGGCTCCGGTAAAGCTTCATCAGCTGATTCCGTATGAGAGGTACGGGATTGCCCTCGTTGTTCTCATACCATGCATGCAGTATTTCGTTCTTCTCGTTGATCACGACAAGCTTGATGGTTGTACTGCCGCTGTCGATGCCGATATGAACCCGGCCGCAGGTTTCATCAAACTTTGCCCGGGGCACGGATGCGCTCATATGCCGGTTGTGGAATTTCCAGTATTCCTCCCTGGATTCAAACAGCGGCTCGAGTCCGATATAGGTCGCGGTCCTGCTGTAATCGCGCAGCCGGTCGGAAGCCGCTTTGACATTGAGGGTCTGATCGGCGTAATACGCCGCCCCGAGCGCCACATACAGCAGGGAGTTTTCCGGCAGGACACCGTTGGTCGACAGGGTCCTGTCAAAACATGCGCGCAGACACTTCGAAAAGGTCAGCGGGCCGCCGAGATACAGCACATTGCCTTTGATCATCCGTCCCTGCGCAAGACCCGCGATCGTCTGATTGACCACCGCCTGATAGATTGACAGGGCGATGTCGCCGCTTTTTGCGCCCTGGTTGATCAGAGGCTGAATATCGCTTTTCGCAAATACACCGCATCGCGAAGCGATGGTATAGGAACGCTCCGCCTTCTGGGCTTTTGCGTCCATCTGGGCAGGCGTCAGCTTGAGCAGTGAAGCCATCTGATCGATGAAGGCACCGGTTCCCCCGGCACAGCTTCCGTTCATCCGCACTTCCATACCGCCGCTGAGAAACAGGATCTTGGCATCTTCGCCGCCAAGCTCGATGATGCAGTCGGTATCGGGAGACAGCCGTGCGGCTGCGACCCGGGTTGCGTAGACTTCCTGCACAAAGGGGATTCCGGCCGTCTCCGCAAGCCCCATGCCTGCCGAGCCCGAAATCGCGAGCTTCGCCTCATGATTCCTGAGATACTTCTCATCCACATAGGCGAGCATCTCATCGCACTTCTCCAGAATATGGCTGTAATGCCGTTCATAGGCGGAATATAAAATCCGGTTCTCTTCATCCAGAACCACACATTTGATCGTAGTTGAACCGATATCCAATCCTATCCGCATAGTTTTCTTTCCCAAAACAGATACAGTTTACCTCATCGCACATAAAAAAGCGTGCTGATGTGCCCGTAACTGTCCATCTTATTTTAGTAGTTTTTTCCGATTTCGCATCTTTTTTACTCTTTCGGAAGAATTCCGCATCTTTTTCATCCCGGACTTTTCCCGGCCGCAGAGGGGTATTTATGAAGATGGAAGGACAAAAAAGCGAATCTGATGATGCATGGAACTGCGCAGTTCTGATATGCTGAAACGGAAGAGACAGCGCGGCTGCCTGTCAGACTGCAGTTCAGAAAGAAAATGCCATGTAAAGGAGATGCCTTCTATGACACGAAAGACTTTCGAATTGAATGAGGAAACGCTCAATGCCATCGAGGAGATCGGCGGACACATGCCCGGAGGATTCTTTATCTATAAAGCCGAACTGCCCGAGGAACTCCTCTATGCCAACCGGGCGGTGTTCAATATCTACGGCTGCGCGGATCTCGAAGAGTTCCGTGAACATACCGGTTATACGTTTCGGGGCATGGTACACCCGGAGGATTACGAGAAGATCTCGGAATCGATTGCCCGCCAGATCAAAACCCGCACCGACTGGATGGACTATAAGGAATACCGGATCATCCGGAAAGACGGAGATATCCGCTGGGTGGACGACTACGGCCGCTATGCAAAGACCAAACGCTTCGGCGGGGTATATGTGGTCTTCATCTCGGATATCACGGAGAAAGTCCTCTCCCAGAAAAAGCATCAGAAAGACCTCGACAGCATGATCACCGCCATGGCATCCGATTACCGCAGCGTATATCACGTCGACATCGACGCCGATGACGCGGTCTGTTACCGCGCCGATCCCACCGATGTCAATCAGCCGCCGGAGGGAATCCACTTTCCTTACAGCGCCTGGATCAGGGAGTACTGTGATCTCTTTGTGGACAGGGAATACAAAGAGGGATTTCTGAACTTCACCAACCCCGACAACATGCGGCTGGCCCTGGCCAACAAGGACATCATCGCCTACCGCTACCTGGCAAGAAGAAACGGCAATGAATACTACGAGATGCTGCGGATGGCCGGGGTGCGCCATCCCAAAGACCGGGATGATCACATCGTGCATGCGATCGGCCTTGGATTTACGGATATCGACGCCGAGATGCGGGATGCCCTGGCAACCAACCGCGCTCTCAGCGAAGCACTCGCTGCGGCGGAAGAGGCCAACAAGGCCAAGACGGCATTCCTTTCCAATATGAGCCATGAGATCCGCACCCCGATGAACGCGATCATCGGCCTCGACAGCCTTGCCTTACGCAATAAGGAGCTTCCCGAAGAAACCCGGCAGTATCTCGAAAAGATCGGCGAGAGCGCCCGCCATCTTCTCGGACTGATCAACGACATCCTGGATATGAGCCGGATTGAATCCGGACGGCTCATGATCCGCAGGGAGGAGTTCTCTTTCCGCGCCATGCTCGAACAGATCAACACGATGGTGATGTCGCAGTGCGGTGAAAAAGGCCTTCACTATGAATGCAGGCTGATCGGAGGCGTCAGTGATTACTACATCGGCGATGACATGAAGCTCAAGCAGGTGCTCATCAACATTCTGTCCAATGCGATCAAATTCACCGATGTCCCCGGCAGTGTAACCCTTACGGTAGAGCGGATTGCTGTCTATGGGGATCACTCCGCCATCCGCTTCTGCATCAAAGACACGGGAATCGGAATAGAAAAAGACTTTCTGCCGAAAATCTTCGATGCCTTCACCCAGGAAGACAGCAGCCGAAACAGCAAATACGGAAGTACGGGCCTCGGCATGGCGATCACGAAAAACATTGTGACCCTGATGAACGGAACGATTTCCGTGGAATCGGAAAAAGGCGTCGGCACCGAGTTCACGGTTGTGGTCACCCTGACCAACAGCGAACATCAGGGCCCGGCGATCAGCTGGCTGGATCCGAAAGAGATGCGGATCCTGGTGGTTGATGATGAAGAGATCGCGGCCGAACATGCACGCATCGTTCTCGACGAAGTCGGAATCAAAGCGGATACCTGCCATGACGGCAAAACCGCTTTAAGCATGCTTGAAGTCCAGCACGCCAAGCACGAGCCGTACAGTCTCGTCCTGCTTGACTGGAAGATGCCGGACATGGACGGCATCGAAGTCGCAAAGGAAATCCGCAAGCTCTATTACAGGGAAACGACGGTGATCATTCTGACCTCCTTCAACTGGGATGAGATCATGGATGAGGCAATCCATATCGGCGTAGACAGCTTCCTTGCCAAACCGCTGTTCGCCTCCAATGTGATCGATGAATTCGAGCGGATCGCCCGCAAGAACCACATGAGTCTCTACCGGGAAAAGAAACGGGCAAGCCTGAAGGGAAGACGGATTCTCATGGCGGAAGACGTTCTGATCAATGCCGAGATCATGAAAGAGATCATTCATTCCAAAGAAGCGGAGATCGATCATGCGGAAAACGGAAAGATCGTACTCTCGATGTTTGCGGAGAGTCCGATCGGGTATTATGACGCGGTCTTAATGGATGTGCGCATGCCGGAGATGGACGGCCTCGAGGCGACTGCCGCGATCCGCGCCCTCGAACGCCCCGATGCGAAAACGATACCTGTGATTGCACTCACTGCCAATGCGTTTGATGAGGATGTGCAGCGCTCCCTGCAGGTGGGGATGAATGCCCACCTCTCAAAACCCGTGGAACCGGATCGTCTCTACCAGACATTGGAAGAGCTGATCTATGAAGCGGATCAGAAGAAGAACGGCAATTGACACCGTCTAACTGAAAGAATCTGTACCCGAACACAAAAAGACCATCCGGTCAATGAGCGGAATATTCAGCTCACGATCGGATGGTTTTAAGATTCAGCGGGAATTTCCGCTGTGCTCTGATCGTTTCTGTTCAGTCTTTCCGATACAGAATGACGGTTTCGTAAGGCCTCAGATGCAGGGATTCAGAAGCTTCTGCGCCGGGATAGTTCCCCAGCAGTACTTCATACCCTTCTATGGGCAGAGTGACATCTGTCTCAGTTTCATAGAAGTTGTTCACACAGATCAGATGTTCATCGTCCAGATCGCGCCGGTAGGCGAATACCCGGGTGTTGTCTTCCAGCAGCGGTGAGAACCACCCGGTCTGCACAACCTTCATCGTCTTGCGCATCTCGATCAGCTTCTGGTAGAAGGCAAAGACGGAATCGCTGCTTTCCCGGTCATTTCTGACATTGATCGTTTTGTAACTGGCCGCGGAGCGGATCCAGGGGGTCACATCCGAGAAGCCGCCGTTTGCGCTGTCATCCCACTGCATCGGTGTTCTTGCGTTGTCGCGGGAACGCTCCTGCAGGATGTGAAGCACTTCTTCCTCGGGATGGCCTTCTTTAAGGAGAACATCATAGATATTCGTGCTTTCGACATCGACATACTCATGGATATCCGTGAAGTACGGATTGGGCATGCCGATCTCTTCACCCTGGTAGACATACGGTGTTCCCCGCATCATATGAAGCATTGCCGCAAGCATCTTCGCGCTCTCCCTGCGGTATTCCTTATCATTGCCGAAGCGCGATACGGAACGGGGCTGATCATGGCAGTTCCAGAACAGGGCATTCCAGGCGTTGTTCTCCTGCATGCCGATCTGCCAGGCGTTGAGCAGGGATTTGAGTTCCATGAAATCCGCAGGCTGAAGCTCCCACTTCATCTTGTTGCGATAGTCCACCTTGAGATGATGGAAGGAGAACACCATATCCAGTTCGTGACAATCCTCTCCCGAATAGCGGATACAGTTGTCAATCGTCGTGGAACTCATCTCACCGACGGTCAGATGATCTTCATCCTGACCGAAGCTCGCAAGGTTGAGCTCCCTGAGGTACTCGTGTTCTCTCGGTCCGTCGGTGTAGAACTGACGGCCGTCATAGTTGTTCGGATCATCCTCGAAGGAAGACTTGCTGATGAGGTTGATCACGTCGAAGCGGAATCCGTGAACCCCTTTGGAACGCCAGAAGTTGACGATATCCGCACACTCTTTTCTGACTTCCGGGTTGGTCCAGTCAAGATCCGCCTGGGAGACATCGAAGAGATGAAGATACCACTCATCGAACTTCTCCACATATTCCCAGGCGCTGCCTGCGAATTTGGACTGCCAGTTGTTCGGCGGGACTCCCGGTCCCTTGCCCTTCTTCCAGATATAGTAATTCTTGTACTTCTCTTCTCCCGCCAGCGCTCTTCTGAACCACTCGTGTTCAGTGGAAGTGTGATTGAACACCATATCGAACATGATGTCGATGCCGCGTTTCTTCGCTTCTCTTACGAGTTCGTCAAAGTCTTCCATCGTCCCGTAGCGAGGATCGAAGCTCCGGTAATCCGCGACATCATAGCCGTTGTCCTTCTGGGGAGAGACGGTCATAGGGTTAAACCAGATATAATTGATGCCCAAATCCCGCAGATAGTCCAGGCGTGAAATCACACCGCGAATATCCCCCCAG
>JAFWCM010000207.1 GCA_017536885.1 Solobacterium sp. | reverse complement strand
TGCATAAAGAATATCCCGTATTCGGACTTCAGTTTCATCCTGAATCCATCCTGACGCCGGATGGGAAAACGATACTGAAGAATTTCATCTGCAGACGTTGATCAGGACAGAAAAAACAGCTGTTCTTCCTTCTGAGGAATTTCTCAGTTCATGGACAGCTGTTTCTTTTGCTTTATTCTTCTTCGTTGTTTTTTTCTTCTGCGACAGGAGCTTCCTCAGCAGGAGAAATCTCTTCTGCTTCGATGATCTCTGCCGGCTTCTCTTCGAGTTCTTCTTCCGTCTTTTCTTCGGAATCGGGATCGACGATCGCAACCGTAGATACGCTGGATCCGTCGGCTACCCGGATGAACTTGACACCCTGGGAGTTTCTGCCGAGGTTTCTGACCTGGCTCAGAGAGATACGGATCACAATACCGTCATCGGTCATGATCATGCAGTCTTCATCGCCATGCACGGCCTTCAGGCATACCAGCTTGCCGGTCTTATCGGTGATATTCATCGCCTTGACACCCTTGGTGCCGCGGCTGGTCAGACGGTATTCTTCGATCGGGCTGGTCTTTCCGTATCCGTTGGAGGTGACGGTAAGCACATTTCTCCCCTCTTCGGAGGTTGCCATACCGATGATCTCTCCGCCGTCGACATTCATACCTCTTACACCCATGGCGCCGCGGCCGCTCGGTCTTACATCGTTTTCCGGGAAGCGCACGGTCTTGCCGTTAGTGCAGGCGAGGATGATATTCGCTTCGCCGCTGGTAGCTTTGACAAAGGCAAGCTCATCATCGTCCCGCAATGTCATGGCCATCTTGCCGTTGGTGCGGATGTTTTCGAACTCTTCGATGCGGACCCGTTTGACAAGACCTTTCTTCGTTGCGAAGAACAGTCCCATCGCGGTATCCTCTTTGCCATACGGCACCAGTGCTCTGACCTTCTCTTCCTTTTCCAGTTTCAGAAGATTGACCACCGGAATTCCCTTGGAGGTTCTGCCATACTCGGGAATATTGAATCCCCGGAGGCGGTAGACTCTGCCCTTGCTGGTGAAGACAAGCAGACTGTCATGGGTAGACATGCCGATGAACTGATCGATGACATCATCCTTGTTCAGTGCCATGCCCTTGATTCCCTTGCCGCCGCGGTTTTGCACCTTGTAGGTATCTCTCGGAATCCGCTTGATATATCCGTTTTCGGACAGGGTGATGATCACATCTTCGACCGGAATCAGATCTTCATCTTCCATATCCGCCGGCGCATCGATGATCTCGGATCTTCTCTCATTTCCGTATTTGTTTTTGATTACGGTGAGCTCATCCTTGAGGATCGCTTCGACACGGCTGTGGTTGGCGAGAATATCCCTGAGATCAGCGATCTTGATCAGGATTTCCTGATATTCGTTCTCGATCTTCTCCCGTTCAAGACCGGTAAGACGTCTGAACTGCATATCGAGAATCGCCTTGGCCTGGATTTCGGAGAGCCCGAAGCCTTCCATCAGGCGCGGGGTTGCCTCTGCCGCATCGCGGGAATTGCGGATCGTATGGATGATCGCATCCAGGTTGTCTACGGCAATGCGCAGACCTTCGAGGATATGGGCACGGTCTTCCGCTTTCCTGAGATCAAAGCGGGTTCTGCGTACGATGACCTCTTCCTGGAAGGAGATGTATTCCTTCAGGATTTCAATGATGCCGGCCTGTTTGGGCGCACCGTGAATCAGTACGACATTGTTTACCGCAAAGTTGGACTGCATTGCCGTCATCCGGTAGAGCTGGTTCAGCAGCACTTCCGGCTGTACATCCTTCCGCAGTTCCATGACAATCCGGATGCCCTTCATGTTGGACTCATCGCGAAGATCCGTAATGCCTTCGATCTGCTTTTCTCTGGCAAGTCCGGCGATTCTCTCCACAAGAGATGCCTTGTTTACCATGTACGGGATTTCATAGACGATGATGCGGCTCTTGCCGTTGGGCATTTCCTCCACCATCGTTCTGGCCCGCATGATCACCGTGCCCTTTCCTGTCTCAAAGGCATTGCGGATGCCGCTGCGGCCAAGAATAAAGCCGCCGGTCGGAAAGTCGGGACCCTTGATGTACTGCATCAGATCGGTTGCGGTAATCGTGGGATTATCCATGATCGCAAAGATGCCGTCGATGACCTCGGAGAGGTTGTGCGGTGCGACATTGGTCGCCATGCCTACGGCGATGCCGCTGGACCCGTTGACCAGAAGGTTCGGGAAGCGGGAAGGAAGAACCGTCGGTTCTTTTTCTTCGCCGTCGTAGTTATCCGTCATATCCACGGTGTCCTTGTCGAGATCCCTCAGCATCTCCACCGCGATCTTGGCCATGCGAGCTTCGGTATATCGCATCGCCGCCGCCCCGTCGCCGTCCATCGATCCGAAGTTTCCGTGTCCGTCCACAAGGCATGCCCGCATATTCCAGGGCTGGGCCATGTAGACCAGGGATCCGTAGATCGAGGAGTCACCGTGCGGGTGATATTTACCCATCGTATCACCGACGATACGGGCGCATTTCTTATACGGCTTGTCGGGACCGTTGTTCATCTCGTTCATCGAGAAGAGGATTCTTCTTTGAACAGGCTTCAGTCCGTCTCTTACATCCGGCAGAGCTCTCGCGACGATGACTGACATCGAATAATCCAGAAAGTCTCTGCGGATTTCCTTCGACAGTTCGGTTTCCGTAATATTCCCGGGGTCAAATTCTGACTCGTCAAATTCCATGAATTCTTCTTTTGCCATCAGATGACCTCCTTAAATATCCAGATTCTCCACGAAGTTGGCATTTTCGATAATGAAGTTCTTGCGGGGTTCCACTTCTTCTCCCATCAACATCGCAAAGTTCTGATCCGCCGCTTCGGCGTCATTGATCGTCACCCGGATCAGGGTGCGGTTCTTGGGATCCATGGTGGTTTCCCAGAGCTGTTCGGGATTCATCTCACCAAGACCCTTGTATCTCTGAATGCCGAGGCCGCCGCCCATTTCCCCTTTGATGATCTCGAGCTGATGATCGGTATAGGCATATCTTACCGCCTGCCCCTTCTGCACTTTGTAGAGAGGCGGCTGGGCGATATAGACATAGCCCTGTTCTACGATCGGTCTGAGATATCTATAGAAGAACGTCAGTAACAGTGTCCGGATATGGGCGCCGTCGACGTCCGCATCGGTCATGATTACGATCTTGTGATAGCGAAGCTTCGACGTATCCACCTCATCCATGACCCCGCATCCAAATGCGGTAATCATCGAACGGATTTCCGCATTTTCAAAGGCTCTGGCCTGTCTGGCCTTTTCTACATTCAGAATCTTTCCGCGCAGCGGAAGGATTGCTTGGTAATGGCTGTCTCTGCCCTGTTTCGCACTGCCGCCGGCGCTGTCTCCCTCGACGATGTAGATTTCGCAGATCGAGGCGTCTTTGCTGGAACAGTCCGCAAGCTTGCCCGGCAGAGAAGAAACTTCCAGGGCGCTCTTTCTGCGGGTGAGCTCTCTTGCCTTTTTGGCAGCCATTCTTGCCTGCGAGGCAAGGGAGGCCTTGTCGATAATTGCCTTAGCCTGATCGGGATTTTCCAGAAGAAAGCGCTCGAGCTGCGCACCGAAAATATCCGAGACAATCTTTCTCACCTCGCTGTTTCCGAGTTTGGTCTTGGTCTGTCCTTCATACTGAGGGTCGGGATGCTTGACGGAGATGACGGCGGTGATGCCTTCCTTGCAGTCATCGGTCGTGAGGTTGTCATCCTTTTCCTTCAGAAAGCCGTTTTCCCTGGCATATTTGTTGATAATGCGGTTAAGGGCAAGGTTGAATCCCTCAAGATGAGTTCCGCCCTCGACGGTATTGATATTGTTGCAGAAAGTGTAGACGGAGCTCTGATAGCCATCGTTGTACTGCACTGCGACTTCCGCTTCGATGTTGGTTTCACACCCTTCGCAGTAGATGATGTCGGGATGAATCAGGGTGCGGTTCTTGTTCAGATATTTCACATATTCGCGAAGACCGCCTTCATAGTGGAAGGTATGGCTGCGCTTGGATTCCTCTTCAACCCGCTCATCGATAAAGACGATGCGGATGCCCTTGTTCAGAAAGGCAAGCTGTCTCAGACGATCTCTCAGAACATCATGATCATAGATTGTGGTCTCGGTGAAGATCAG
>JAFWCM010000206.1 GCA_017536885.1 Solobacterium sp. | reverse complement strand
TTTTCACGGTTGAACCAGATACTGATGTGTTTCATATGGGTCTTCTGAAATTCCTGATCATACTTGGATTTTTCTTCTTTTGTTTTTGCCATAGTCTCATTCCACCTCCTGAAAACAGCATAACACACTAGAGCCTAGTTGCCAAGAATAAAAAGAAAAAATCATCCAATCATAAGCCGTATTTTGGCTCACGATCAGATGAATATTTCAGGGTCTGAGAGGGTCACCCCCCGTTACAGCCCCTAATGAATACTGAATCCGTGACTGCAGAGATCAGAGAAGATGGGCGCGCATTTCCTCCCGGCTCATTTCAAGAAGGTAGGCCGGGGCGATATCGAAGACCGTACGGCAGCCGCGTTCTCCCTCATCATAGAGGCGCTTCAGGGCTCTTGCATAAGCGACGAGCACACTGGAGGTGAACTCCGGATTGGAGTCGAGCTTCAGGGAGAATTCGACGACATGGTGATGTTCGTCGTTCTTTCCGGTGGTGCCGCTGCGGAACACAAAGCCGCCGTGCGCCATGCCGGAGTGATCCCTCAGGAAGGTTTCCTCATCGATGAAGTGAACTGTGGTGTCATAATCGCTGAAGTACTTCGGCATCTCTTTGATTTCGGCTTCGATCTTTGCGCAGTCCGCGCCGTCTTCCGCTACGACAAACACTTCGCGCAGATGTTTCTGACGGGTGGTGAGCTCGGGGTTTTCACCGTTTCTGACCGAGGCAAGAGCGGAGTCGACGGGAATCGTATACTGCTTGGCGTTTCTGACGCCGGCAATGCGGCGGACCGCATCGGAATGACCCTGCGAAACGCCTTTTCCCCAGAAGGTATAATCCTTTCCGTCCGGAATAACCGCGTTGGTTAGAGCCCGTATCAGTGAGAAGAGTCCGGGATCCCAGCCGACGGAGATCATCGCGATGTGTCCGCTGCTGAGGGCGGCCTCATTGACCTTGGCGAAATGAGAAGGGATATCCGCATGGGTATCGAAACTGTCGATTACGTTGAACTTCGAGGCAAAGGCAGGTGTCTGCTTCGGAAGATCGGTGGCGCTGCCTCCGCAGAGGATCAGGACATCGATTTTATCGGTCCATTTGCCGATGTCGTTGACGGAGACCACCGGTACGGAAGAGGCGATCGTAAGAGAAGAGGGATCTCTTCTTGTGAATACCGCAGCGAGTTCCATGTCCGAGGTTTTTGAAACGGCAAGCTCTACCCCTCTGCCGAGGTTGCCGTAGCCGAGAATTCCGATTCTTGTTTTCATAGGTTATCCTTTTCTGTTCATCTTCAGAAGATCGTTCATGCCGTACAGGCCCGGTTTCCGGTTGTGCAGGAATTCCGCAGCCTGAATCGCCCCGTTGACAAAGATCTGGCGGTTGGTGGCGTGGTGGGTGATGGTGATGTTTTCGTTGTCTCCGAAAAAGTGCACGGTATGTTCGCCGGCTTCGCTTCCTCCCCGCAGGGAATGGACGCCGATTTCATGTCTGCGCTTGCCGACCATGCCTTCCCGGCCATAGACCTCCTCATAGGCGTGTTCGGGATTCATGATCTCGAGCAGTGCCTTGGCGGTGCCGCTGGGCGCATCCACCTTTTGGTTGTGGTGGGTTTCCACAAGCTCCATGTCAAACCGCGCTTCAAGCAGGGGACCCGCGGTTTTGAGCAGTTCCTGCAGGACGGCAACGCCATAGGAGAAGTTGGCGCTGTAGAAGACAGGGACTGTCTCTGCCAGGGCAAAGAGCTGCGCTTTCATATCATCGTCAAGTCCGGTTGTACCGTAGACAAGAGAACAATGGTTTTCCTTTACGTAGTCGATAATCCAGGGAAGATTGTCGCGGTGGCTGAAGTCGATCAGGACATCGGCCTTTTCTTCGCTTTCCGTCGCCGAGAGGTTATAGGCATCCGCCATTCCGATCACGGTGTGGCCGCGGTATTCCGAGGTGGTGCGGATCAGCTGGCCCATGCGGCCCTTTCCGCCGATCAGTATCTTCATATGAGTCCCACCTTTTCCATCTCGACAAAGAGAATTGCCTTGGTGCGGCCCGACATCTCATAGAGAGGCAGGCGGTATCCGCCGACTTCCATGCCCATCGCATTGAGGGCAGCCTTGACCGGAATCGGGTTGACTTCCAGGAAGAGAGAGTGAATGTAGTCGAGGTATTTCTGCTGGATGGCAAGAGAGCCTTCATAATCGCCCTCAAACCACTTCGCGACAAGATCGTGGCATTCCTTCGGGTTGGTGTTGGCGAAGACGGAGATGACGCCGCTGCCGCCGAGCGAGAGAATCGGAACGATCATGTCATCATTTCCGCTGTACATCACGAAGTCATCGCTCAGATAGCGGGAGATGCTTACCGCAAAGCTGATGTTTCCGCTGGCTTCCTTGATGCCCATGATGTTGGGATGTTTGGAGAGCCGCTCCACCGCTGACACGGAGAGAGCACAGCCGGTTCTTCCCGGCACGTTGTAGAGAATGACGGGAGCGCTGACCTGGTCGGCGACCGTTGTGAAATGGCGGATCATGCCTTCTTCATTAGCCTTGTTGTAATAGGGAGTGATGCAGAGAAGGGCATCCGCGCCCATTTCCGCATATTTCTTCGACTTCATGAGCTGGGTGGCGGTGTCGTTGGAGCCGCTTCCGGCGATGACGGGAACTCTTCCCTTGACGGTGTTGATCGTAAACTGAACGACCGCATCATCTTCCTCGTGGGTCATGGTGGTGCTTTCGCCGGTGGTGCCGAGCACGAGAATCGCGTCGGTGGAATTTGCGATGTGCCAGTTCAGAAGTTCGCTGAGTTTTTCGAAGTTAACGCTGCCGTCTTCATGAAACGGTGTGACTAATGCGACGATGGAACCCTTGATCATAATTCATCCTCCTCCAGTGAGATCATGTGTTCAATGCTTTCTCTCCGGATCACGGTCCGGAATTTGCCGCTTTCCGCAAAGACCACTGCGGGAAGAGGGAGTTTATTGTAATGGCTGGCCATGGCATAGCCATAGGCTCCTGTGGTCTTCATCACGAGGATATCGCCGTAATGCGCCTTGGGCAGATCAATCGATTCGATCAGGATGTCTCCCGATTCGCAGCACTTTCCGGCAATCGTGAAGGTTCCTTCGGGCGCATCGTTTTCCCTGCCTTCAATATAGGCGTCGTATTTTGCCTGGTACAGGGCGGGGCGGATGTTGTCGCTCATCCCGCCGTTGACAAACAGGTAGGTCTTGTTCGGGGTTTTCTTGGTGAAGCCGATCGAGTAGAGGTTGTATCCCGCCTCGGCACATAGGCTTCTTCCCGGCTCGATCCAGATCCGTTCGATTCCGGTCTGATACTTGTCCTCTTCCTCCTGTGCGGTGGTTAGAATCGCCTCACAGACTTCGGCCAGGGGGATCGGCGCATCTTCGTTAGTGTATCTTGCCGCAAAGCCGCCGCCGAGATCGAGCGTATTGCAGGTGATGCCGTAGCGCTCCTTCATCTTGTTCATATAGGAGAACAGGGTTCGGATCTCTTCGACGAATGCTTGTTTCTCGAAGATCTGCGAGCCGATATGGGCATGGAGGCCGTCGAAGCAGATGTTCGGATTTTCCCTTAGTACCATAATCGCATGGACCAGCCGCGATTCATCCAGCAGGGAGATGCCGAACTTGCTGTCGATATGACCGGTGACGATGTATTTATGGGTATGCGCCTCGATGCCGGGGTTGACCCGGAGAAGAACGTGGACCGGATGGTCGATATATCTCGCCTTTTCTTCCAGCATCATCGCTTCCATGAGATTGTCGCAGACAATCGTTCCGATCTTCTTCTCCAGGGCGTATTCGATTTCCTCTTCGCTCTTGTTGTTTCCGTGAAAGATGATCCTGGAAGGATCGATTCCGGCAAGCAGTGCCGTGACCATCTCTCCGAGCGAGACCACATCTACCAGGAAGCCGAAGGAATCGACGATCCGGATCATCGCTTTGCAGGAAAATGCCTTGGAGGCATAGACGACTCCCGTTTTGAAGCGGTCGCTGACGAAGTGATCCCTGTACTCCTGCAGCTTCGCTTTCATGACATCGACATCGTAAACCACAAGCGGTGTGCCGCAGGCACTGACTAATTCTCTGACCGGTACTCCTCCGATTCTGCTCATACTTTCCTCCTGAGTCCTTTGTGCAAAGAAACAAAGCCGGCAGGAGTAACACTCTGCCGGCAAAAAATCACCAATCAGATAGCACTCCTGTTTGCACAGACAGTCTGACGGATCTTCTCCGTCAGCCCACCGGTGAATCATGTCTGAATCACCAGTTCGGCGGAATTGCTTTTATATGGCATCAAGCGCCCACCGGCTCTGTCACATATCGTCGCATCCGCGCCTCTATCATCAATGGGATACTATCATTCCCTGTCAGAGATTTCAATCAATTTTTCAGATTTTTTCAAAGATTTTTCAGTCTTCTTACATTCCGCTTTCCGAAATGGGCAGATAATAGGGTTCCCTGAGCGTGGTATAACTTTGTGAGGACCGTATGTATTATCGAACAGTGAAACGGCCGGAGGTAGTGAAATGTTTTTTAAGAGTGAGATGGAAAAAATGCTGGAACAGGCCGATTT
>JAFWCM010000205.1 GCA_017536885.1 Solobacterium sp. | reverse complement strand
CACATCATAGCTCTTGGACAGGGAGAAAAATTCCACTCCGACCTTGTCAGCATCTTCATAGGACAGGAAGCTCTTTCCGATGTTTCCGTCGAAGATGATATCCGAATAGGCGTTGTCGTGAACGATCAGAAGATCATGGCGCTTGGCAAAAGCGATCAGATCATGATAGAACGCGTCGTTTCCCACCGAGCCCTGCGGATTGGAGGGCAGGGAGACGATCATGAACTTCGCCCTGTCCGCCACCTCATCGGGAATGGAGGAAAGATCGGGGAGAAATCCGGTTTCCTCTTTCATAGGATAGAAATACGGCTCGGCCATCGCGATATTTGCGCAGGCGATAAAAGCGGGGTAACAGGGACCGGGAAGAAGAACGGTATCTCCTTCATCGCAAAGCACCAGGCCGAGATGTCCCATACCTTCCTGACTGCCGGCACAGCTGGTCACCTGTTCCGGCCGGAGCGTTACGCCATAGCGGCCGAGATAGTAATCAACGACCGCATCGATCAGTTCTTCGGTATCCCGAAGGGTGTATTTCCAGCTTTCCGGATCCATGGCGGATTCGGAAAGTGCTTTTCGGATATGTTCCGGGGTGATGAAATCCGGGGTTCCGACGGAAAGGTTGTATATGGTCTTTCCTTTCTTTTCCATTTCGATCTTACGATGATTCAGCGCCGCGAATATTTCGTCCGGGAAGCGCTCCATACGTCTGCTGAACTGCATAGATTTCCTCCAGTGAATAATGATTTCATTATAAAGCAGGGGGAGGGATTAAACCACAGCCTCAGTGCTACAATATCTGTCATGGAAAAGAACAATACCCTCTCAATGATTGCCCTTATTCTTTCGATCATGATCTGGGGTGCGAGTTTTATCGCCACCAGGATTGCGGTCCTTTCCCTGTCCCCGGTCATGATCGGATTTCTGCGCTGTGCCTTCGCCGCATTGATTCTCGCGGTGATCACAGTTCTTCGAAAAAAGAAGTACCATGTCGAAAAGAGCGATCTCAGAAATATTCTTCTCTCCGCGATCTTCGGCATCACGATCTACTATGCGGCGGAAAACTACGGCATCGCTCTGACCAGCGCCTCCAGCGCCGCTGCGATCACCGCTGTCTATCCGATCTTCACGGTACTGATCGGCCGCATCTTCTTTCACGACTTCATCTCCCTGCGTCAGTACGCCGGCATCTTCCTTGCCGTCGGCGGGATTGTCTTTCTCTCTGCCGGGGCCGGAGGTGGCGGGCAGAAAGGACAGTGGATCGGCAATGTGCTGTTAATCGCCAACGGTCTCAACTGGGGGTTTTACAACTATCTGGTTCAGTCGGTCAGCCAGAAGACGGATATCAACTCGATGACGCTTCTGCAGAGCATCACCGCATCTCTTGGCTTTCTGTTACTGCTTCCGTTTGATCAGCCGCTCGTCATTGGTCCGATCACTCCGGCATTGATCGCCGCAATGGTCTTTCTTTCCGCCGGCTGTTCCGTCGCCGCCTATTATCTCTACAACTATGGCCTGCGCGGGGTCAGCGCCGCCGCGGCCGCGGCATGTCTGAACCTTCTGCCGGTGTTCGGCATCTTCTTCTCCTGGGCATTGCTTCATGAGCCGATCAGCCTGCGGCAGATTCTCGGGGCTGCGGTGGTGATTCTCGGTGTCATATTGAGCAGCCGGGAAACAGAAGCGGTCTGATCTGTTAAAAATAGCGTTCAAACGGGTAATAACGGACCATATGAAAAGGACAGATGAATCCGGAGGGAACTCTTCGATTCTTCTGTCCTTCTTTCTTTACGGGGTTAAAGAAACTGCTTCCGGGAGCCTTTCCTGCCTGTTGTCATGAGGTTCTCTCTCCGGTTCCGCATAGCTCATGAATTTCGGATCATCAGCCGCACTTCTGTTCACTCTGTGACTGATTGTTTTCCTGATGGATCAGGACTGGTTTTTCGTACAGCTTTCCACCCAGCTGATGAAGTTTTCCGCTGCATTTCCTTTTCTTTCTGCCTGTGTATGTCCCTGTCCCCATACGGTTTCAAAGTCAACGTTATTCACTGAGGAATTGCTGCTGAGGGCAAGGGCAAGATTCATTTCCGTCGATAATGCACAATCCCCCTGGCTGATTCCCGTACGGATACGCCAGTATTTTGCAAGCGTGCTTGTACCGTATCCTTTCGAAGTTTCAAGCAGATAGTAGAGCGGTGTATACATGTTCAAGCGTACCTCAGCCGTATTGCCGGCACTGTCTGTTTTTGCAAGATCTTCGGCATAAGATTCCGCATATTCACTTCCGAGGTTTTCGAGAATCCCGGCAAGAACAGAATCAAAGTGAGCACCGTTTCCGTCGCTGTATCCGAACAACGTGTTTTCCCCCTGGCCTGCATCCAGCTGATCGAAGGCGCCGAGATTTTTCGATGCGGTTTTCAGATTCTTCACAAAGGATGCGATATCAGTGATTTTCACTGTATTGGAAGCGGAATCATAAGTCACCCATGTTCCGTTTTCATTCAGAGCATCAATATAATCCTGAGCAGTCTCATAGGTTCCGGAAAGAGATAATCCGGAGGAAGAAGTGTCATTTCTTTCAATATCGTCGATCTCTTCAAAGTTTACTTCATTCGATTCTGACGGCTTGTTGTCAGCGGGAAATTCACCGTTCGGTGCTTCACCGGAAGGCATCTCGCCTTGTTCCGGGGCACCGTCAGGTTTATTGCCGGGATGACCTGTACCATTTCCCGGGCCTCTTCCCGTTTTGCCGGAGGAAACGGACGCATCATACGGGAATGCCGTATCTTCCAGGAAGTGATTCAGGGAGCCTTCAATCACAGACTTCATATATTCATAGTAGGATCCGGCCTGGTAAATCCCGTTCTCTGATTCTTCCAGCGTCAGCACGTTGCCTTCCGGATCCCTGATTCCTGCAGAATTAATGTAAAGGGCAAACGCTTCTGCAAGCTGATCCGAAATGTTCTGCTCTTCTTCTGACAGATTGGTTCTGGTCGTTTGCATCATCCATTCATACGCTTCATCTGCCGTATCAAGATTTGTAATCGGACACCAGCACATGGAGCCGAGTACTGCGTCAGAGACACCAGGAACGGCACCGATCGCAGTGAGATAGGGTTCGTACAGATCGCTGTCTCCTGTGGCTCCCATCAGCGCGGACTGCGCGCCGCCTCCGGACATGCCGAAGGTAAAGATGCTTTCCGCATCGCCCGGTATTTCGGCATCACAGTATCGGATATATCTGACTGCGGCTTTAAGATCTGCCACACCGGCCGGGGCTCCTGCATCTCTTCCCCGGCACCCTGCATGCACATATACGAATCCGGCATCCATATATTCCGAAACAGAGGTATAGTCTGTCAGTGCGGACTGCGCGGAGTACCCCGGGGTATTGATCGGCATTACAATCGGTGCATTCAGTGCGGTATATCCGTTGATGACGGAAGATTCATCAATTTCACAGGAATATGTGCCGTCGCCGTTATCGGCTGCTTTCATATAGGCGCCGGGTACAAAAACAGCAAGTGTTTCATAGCTTTTGTCCGCCGGGTCTGCACAATAGGAAATTCCTGTCTGATAGTAAACATTGTCCTCACTGTTATAAGACCACTTTGTGTTATCAATTTTCGGCAAGGATGAACTCACAGCATCCTTAACGGCCTCTTCTTTCTCCTGCGTAGCAGCGGTTTCTCCCGCAGGGGATTGTTCCGCAGCCGCTGAAGATCCGCACGCAGTCATCAGAAGCAAGAGGGCTGCACAAACGGCCGGGATAATGCATTTTCTTATTGTGTCACTCATAAACGTACTCCTTTTCACAGCTGATATCCTATTCTCTGAATGTGATGAACGTCTGAACAGGATACGAACGCTGTCTGATTTTTCCAGGGGCCGTGTGAGAAGTGACAAAAATACGAAGATTTTTTTTCACTGTCCCAAAAAACGGACAGTGATTTTTCTTCTGTGGATTAAGATGAAGCCATAAGGAGGTCAGTAGTATGAACTATACCTGGATTGCCGGGGTCCGTGACAGAAGGGGAATCTGTGCCCTTAGCCCCGAACAGACCGTTACACTGCTTCGCTGCTTCATGGAAGATGAGGAAACCTGGGAAACCGCCAGAAGGACGGGACTGACTCTTTCCGAGGCGGAGCAGTGCCGGATCGAGCTCTGGAATATCTTCGCTGCCCGCAAGGCACAGCGTGGATAGAACAGAGCAGCGGCGGATCATCGACCGGATCATGGAGAAGGGGCAGTACCCGGAAGAAAAGCGATCGATCCTGCGGGAATGTTACCTGCAGAGAAACCGGATGGAATCCGCTGCCGAAAAGCTGCGAATGAGCTTTACGGAAACCGAGCTCTGGTATACCGCGTTTTCCCTCGAGCTCGCCCTTGCCTCCATGAATAGAGGCCGCAGATGAGAAAGAGTGGCACCTGCAATTCTTTTTCGCTTCCCTGTTACAATAAGGTTATGGATATCAGAATACTGGAATTGATTGAAGGGGCAAAGCAGGCAGAAGGCCTGACGGTGGTGATCGATGTCTTCCGGGCGTTTTCCCTGGAAACATGCGTTCTCGAAAATCACGCCGAGCGCCTGTTTGCCGTAAAGGAAGTGGATACCGCCTGGTCATTGAAAGAGAAGTTTCCCGGTGCGGTGCTGATCGGCGAAAGACACGGGCGCATCCTGCCGGGGTTTGATTACGGAAACAGCCCCGCCGATGTTTCAAAGGCGGACTTTTCGGGAAAGACCGTCATCCATACCACCAGTGCCGGAACGCTGGGCCTTTCCCTTGCGGAAAAGGCGGATGAACTGCTGGCCGGCTCGCTTCGCAATGCGAAGGCAACCGCATCCTATATCCGTTCAAGACAGCCGGATACCGTAAGCCTTGTATGCATGGGATGGGAAGGAAAGAAGAGCACGGAGGAGGATCTCCTCTGCGCCGAGTACCTGAAATCCCTGCTGGAAGGAAGTCCGATGGCGGATATCAAAGAGCGGGCTTATGAGCTGCGATGTCAGGAAGGAAAGAAGTTCTTTGATCCGGCACAGAAGGATGTATTCCCGGAGGCGGATTTCTGGATGTGCATTGAACTCGACTGCTGTGAGTTTGCGATCACTGCAGAGAAGAGGGAATTCGGATTTGAGATGGAGGCAAGGCATGCATAAGAAATACTTTTTCTTCGACATCGACGCAACACTGACCGATGATGCGACGCATAAGATCATTCCCAGTGCGGAATGGACCCTGCACGAACTGGAGCGGTGCGGTCACTTTGTTTCGATCGCAACCGGCCGGGCACACTACAAAACCGTTTCCTTCTCCGATCCGATCGGCATCAGAAACCTCGTCTGCTGCGGCGGGGCGTGTCTTGTCGTCGACGGCAAGACGATCGAAAACATCCCGCTGCCGATCGAAAACGCAAGAGAATTGATCCGTCATGCGGAAGAGGACGGGCTTGGTTATGTTCTGATGCTGGATGATTCCGATGCGGTATTCATGAAGGACTACCGCTTCCTCGAGCAGGCGGGACGAAGAACGGAGCTTACCACCTATGTGTATGAACCGGACATGGACCCGCTGTCTCTTCCGGAAATCTTCAAGATCTATATGGCGCTTCCCAAAGGGGAAGAGGACAGACACCCCTGGACCGATCTTCAGGGACATATCCGCATGGGGAACTATCTGAACTTTCAGTACGATGCCAAAAAGGACGGCATTCTCCGGATGATGGAACGGATTAAGGGACCGGCGGAAGATGTGGTGGTCTTCGGCGATGCGGTCAATGACCTTGTGATGTTCGATCCCCGCTGGACAAGCATCGCCATGGGCAACGCCTGCCAAGAGCTCAAGGCATTGGCGGATTATGTCACAAGGGACAATACGGATGACGGCATCTACCATGCATGCAGGAAGTTCGGCTGGATCGAGCGGACCTGCCCGCTTCTCTGATTGCAGGGCGGAAACTCCTTGTCTTCGAAGATCGGCTGTGGTATCATAATGATCGCGCAATTTCAGGCGCATCACTGCTCCGCTGGCCGAAGTGGGACCATGAGCTGATGATCATTCGAGGAAAAAGAGGAGATAAGAAAAGATGAAACTCGATTTAGTTGACAAGATTACAAAGAACCAGATCCGCGATGACATTCCTTCCTTCAAGCCGGGTGATTCCGTTAAGGTATTCGTCCGGATCCGTGAAGGTGAGAAGAGCCGTATTCAGATGTTCGAAGGCGTCTGCGTTGCCAAGAACAACGGCGGCATCGGCGAGACATTCACAGTCCGTAAGATTTCCGGCGGCGTCGGCGTACAGCGTACATTTCCGATCAACAGTCCGATCATCGACCATGTGGAAGTTACCCGCCGCGGTAAGGTAAGACGTGCAAAGCTGACCTACCTCAAGGGACGTTCCGCAAAGAATTCCCGTATCAAGGAAGATCGCCGCGCGAAGTAATCCCGCAACTGAGGTCTCTGCTCTCTGGCAGGGACCTTTTCATTTTGTTCTTTGGTTTAGAGATTTTAAACTTTTTGTTTAAAAACACTATTGCTTTTCCTGCATGTTTCTGTATAATGATTTTTGGTTTCATAATTTCTAAGAAATTGTTTAGCATTGCTAAACAGAAAGGAGGACAGCGGTGGATATCGGCAAACGGATCAGACAGCTCCGGATTCAGAATGATCTGACCCTGGAAGAACTGGCTTCAAGAACCGAACTGACCAAGGGGTTCCTCTCCCAGCTGGAGAGAAATCTCGCAAGCCCGTCCATTCAGACGCTCGAAGACATTACGGAAGCGCTGGGTACGACGATGGCGAAGTTCTTTACGGAAGAGGACAGCGGCGAACAGATCGTATTTACCGCCGACGATGCCTTCATCGATGAAAGGAAAACGGAGACCATTCACTGGATCGTTCCGAACGCCCAGAAAAACGACATGGAGCCGATTCGGGTAGAACTCAAGGCGGGAGGGGTGAGCGATGTGATCGAACCTCATTCCGGCGAAGAATTCGGCTATGTGCTCAGCGGCAGGATACTGCTCTGCCGCGACACGGACAAAAAGGGGATCCCGGTCAGGAAGGGAGAGAACTTCTATCTGACCGGCAGGGAATCACACTGGCTGGAAAACAGAACGGACAAACCGGCATCCGTACTCTGGATCAGCACACCGCCGGTATTCTGATCAGACGGAAAGGGGAATAACATGTCAAAGAAACTGATTCAGGTTCAGAATGTCGTCAGGACATTCGGCAAGCAGGTTGTACTGAAGGGAATCTCACTCGACATTATGGAGAATGAGTTTGTAACCCTGCTTGGTCCGTCCGGATGCGGAAAAACAACGCTGCTTCGGATTATCGCGGGGTTCCTGGAGCCCTCCGAAGGACAGGTCATCATGGACGGCGAGAATATCGCCAATGTCCCGGCCTACAAGCGGGATGTCAATACCGTCTTTCAGCACTATGCGCTGTTTCCGCATCTCGATGTGTATGACAACATCGCCTTCGGCCTCAACATCAAGAAGATGCCGAAGGATATCATCAATCAGAAGGTTATGCGTATGATCTCCCTGGTGGGTCTCGAGGGATTTGAGCACCGTGATGTCACCCGGATGTCCGGCGGTCAGCAGCAGCGTGTCGCGATCGCCCGCGCCCTGGTCAATGAGCCGAAGGTGCTTCTGCTCGACGAGTCGCTCTCTGCCCTCGATAAGAATCTGAGGAAGGAGATGCAGCTGGAACTCAAGGAGATCCAGCAGGAAGTCGGCATCACCTTCATCTTCGTCACCCACGATCAGGAAGAAGCCCTGACCATGTCCGACAAGATCGTCGTCATGAAGGACGGCGAGATCGAACAGATCGGCACCCCGACCCAGATCTACAACGAGCCGATCAACGAATACTGCGCCCGCTTCATCGGCGATTCCAACATCATCGACGGCGTCATGAAAGCCGACCGCCTGGTCTCCTTTGATGATGCGGATTACGAATGCGTCGACTACGGCTTTGAAAAGAACGAACCGGTGGATATCATGATCCGTCCCGAGGATATCGACATCGTCGAAAGAAACAGGGGCCTCATCAACGGGGAAGTCAAATCCGTGCTGTTCAAGGGCGTTCACTACGAAGTCATCGCCGAGACAAGCTCCGGCACCTCCAAGACGGTCATCATGCATGTCACCAAGGAAAAGGACATCGTCAACGAAGCGGCGAAGGAAAAGATCTCCGCGACCGGATTCACGATGGACGTCGAGGACGTCGCTTCCCTGACCGACGGCGAAGTCATTGCCCGTGCCAACGCGCAGGCGTGGAACTTCGATGATCAGGATGTTTCGATCGCCCGGGTGAGCTATGACGTCAAGCCGGAGCCGGGGGTCTATCCCTGCACGTTCTCCACGGAAAAGGGCACCGAGATCAAGATCAACATCAACGT